>NZ_JMMA01000002.1:1616110-1939333 GCF_000686125.1 Ruminococcus sp. NK3A76 | reverse complement strand
GGCGGAGTTCAGAGAATGGACAGAGCACGTCTGCAAGGAATACGGCTATACCTGCGAGATAAGCGGCATAGGCGATATAGACGAAGCTCTCGGCACACCGACACAGATGGGGGTGTTTACTAAGAATGGATAAGTTCAGAATAGAGATACCCGAGTTCTGCCTTGTGGCACTTGTAGGCGGCAGTTCATCGGGCAAAACGACCTTTGCACACAAGCACTTCAAGCCGACAGAGGTGCTTTCGTCAGACTTTTTCAGAGGAATGGTCTGCGATGACGAAAACAGCCAGTCGGCCTCGGCAGATGCTTTTGATCTGCTCTATTATGCGGCAAATAAACGCCTTGACAATATGAAGCTGACTGTCATTGATGCGACTAATATCCATAGGACGGCAAGAGAGAAGATTCTCTCACTTGCAAAGGAGCAGAATGTTCACACGGCGGCGATAATACTCAACCTCCCCGAAAGTGTTTTGCAGGAGAGGAACAAACAGCGTCCCGACAGAGGTTTCCCGCAGCGTGTTATACGCCAGCACGTTGTAAATACAAAGCGCAGCATCAGGGATATAAAGCGTGAGGGCTTCAGGTTTGTGTATGTCATCAATTCGCTCGAACAGCTTGAAAACACAGAGATAGTCCGCACCAGGCTCTGGAACGACAAAAAGGACGAGCATGGACCTTTCGATATCATAGGTGATATCCACGGCTGCTGCACCGAGCTTGAAATGCTGCTTGACAAGCTGGGTTATGTCAAGACAGACGGCATCTACACTCACCCCGAGGGCAGAAAGGCGGCTTTCTTGGGCGACCTCTGCGACAGGGGTGACCGCAATGCAGACGTACTGCGCCTTGTTATGGATATGGTAAAGTCGGGGAATGCTATTGCAGTACCCGGCAACCACGATGTTAAGCTGTTAAAATATCTGAGGGGCAAAAAGATACAGCGTTCGCACGGTATCGAAAACACGATAGCCGAGATAGATGCCTGCGGTGATGAGTTCAGGGCAGAGGTGATCTCATTTATCGACGGTCTTGTAAGCCATTATGTGCTTGATGACGGAAACCTTGTTATCGCACACGCTGGGCTCAGAGTGGACTATATCGGCAGGGGCTCGGCGAGGGTAAGAGAGTTCTGCTTGTACGGCGAAACAACAGGCGAGCGTGACGAATACGGTATGCCTGTGAGAATCGACTGGGCATCTGATTACAGAGGGCGGGCATCAGTTGTTTTCGGGCATATCGCAGGGCGTGAGGTAAGAGAGCAGAACAACACCTACTGCATTGACACGGGCTGCGTTTTCGGCGGCAAGCTAACAGCTATGCGCTGGCCTGAGAAAGAGTTTGTTAGCATTCCTGCGCTCAAACAATACTACGAGCCGGTAAAGCCCCTTGATACGCCTATCGACACCGAAATGGGCGATATGCTCACGGTGGGGAATTTCAATAAAAAGATACACATCGAAACAGAGCTTATGCCGGCGATAGATATCCACGAGAACAACTCTGCGGCGGCTTTGGAGATAATGTCACGCTTTGCGGCTGATCCGCATTGGTTGATTTATCTGCCGCCCACAATGTCGCCCTGCGAGACGAGCGAGCTTGACGGTTATCTTGAACACCCCCTGCAAGCGTTTGAGTATTACAGAAAAGGCGGTGTAAAAAAGGTCGTCTGCGAGCAGAAACACATGGGCTCGAGAGCGGTCATAGTTCTTTGTAGAGATGCTCAGACGGCACAGAGAAGATTCGTCATAACAGACGGCACAAGGGGAATTATCTACACCCGAACAGGCAGGCGCTTTTTTGAAAACAGCGGCACCGAAACTGCTCTGCTCGACAGGCTCGACAAGGTGCTTACTGAAAGCAACTTCTGGGGCGACTTTGCGACCGACTGGGTGTGCCTTGACACCGAGCTTATGCCCTGGTCGGAAAAGGCGCAGGGGCTTATCCGCACGCAGTATGCACCCACGGGAAATGCTGCGGCAGGCTCGCTTTCGGCGGCAGTAGCGGCGCTTGAAAAGGTATGCGCAATACACAAGCTGCCCGTAAATCCCGAGAGCACTAAACACGGCGGCGACTTTGATCCTGCCGCCCTGCTTGAAAGCTGCAAGACCAAGCAGCAGGACATAGGCAGATACATTGATGCTTACCGTGAATACTGCTGGACGGTAAAAAGCGTTGACGACTACCGCATTGCCCCCTTCCACATTTTAGCGACCGAGGGCAAGGTGTGGTCTGACACCACCCACGAATGGCATATGACAAGCATCAGAAAATACATAGCAAACGGCAGCGATGCCGTGTTTATGGCAACGCCCTATATCACCGTTGACACAGAGGACGAGCGCAGCATCGCCGCAGGCGTTGAGTGGTGGGATGCCCTCACCCGAAACGGCGGCGAGGGCATGGTCGTCAAGCCCGAGACATACATCGCAAGGCATAACGCCAGGCTCTTGCAGCCTGCCGTAAAGTGCAGGGGGCGTGAGTATCTGCGCATAATCTACGGCGCAGAGTATCTTGAGCCCGGGCATCTCAAACGGCTCAAGGTGCGCTCACTCAGCCGCAAGCGTTCGCTGGCGCTAAAGGAGTTCTCGCTCGGTTTAGAGTCGCTTTACAGATTTGTCGGCGGCGAGCCGCTTTACAGGGTACATGAGTGCGCGTTCGGCGTGCTCGCATTCGAGAGCGAGCCGGTGGATCCGAGATTGTGACATGGGAGATATATGATAATGGAAAAGCCGCCCGGGAGGGCGGCTTTGGTGCAAATATAGGCATGAATCTTTGGACTTTATAAAATGCTTTCAAAATACTCTCTGATTTTTGAAATGGTTGTTCTGATAGCTATTCGTCTATTACATAAAGATAGAAATGCTCTCTGTGCTTCAAGGGTTTTTAAGTAATCAGATGCTGAATTTGGAGTTTTTGATTTTTCTTCAATAATTATTTCTATCGTTGGAATTAAAAACAAAGTAGTGAAGCCTTCTACCAAAGCTTTTTTATATTCTTGGTTATCAAAATATCTGTCCGAATCATAGCTAATACTATATGATTTATTTTCTCTTGTTTCTAGTAAGACTTTGGCAGAATAATAATAGCATAGAACATAGAATTTGCATATCCTGCTTATTTGTAATTGAAGCTTTATTTCTTCTTTCTCAGTATCATCTGTACTACTTTTTAGTATTATTCCATAATCTTCTTTTAATTGTTTTTTAGACGCATCATACAATTCTTTTCCGACAAATAATAACTCATCTATTTCGTTGTTACTTTTAGTAAATAGAATTCCCTGTGGATTAGATATGTATGAAAAAACATCATCATAGTATTGATTTATTATTAAGTCTGGGCGTTTTAAATCTTTAATGAATAATTGCTTTTTTTGGTCTTTCGCAGTATATGGTGATTGTTTAAGACCAGCGTGTACCAACTGTGCTAAATCTTCATTTGAAATATATCTATGTTTTTCTGCCTTTTTTAGTCGAGTATTTCCAGTTAGGTATTTCTTTTCGCCATTTCTTATTTCCATATAGATTCTAGGAGCTCCTTCTTTAAGCTTCCTTTGAAGAGATATTTGTTCAATATTATTTGATACCATATCTCTATCGGATATTGGATTTTGAGTATTGTTGAATTTGGTTATACTCAATCCAAGTTTTTCGTCAGTAATTTTAAGTATTCTTGTAAAAACATAAACATTGTTTAACCTTTGCTTTGCTTTATCTTTGTCATCTGCTTCCAGATAGTATTTACATAGAGAACTTGTTGTTTGAGCTCCATTAATAATGGAAAAATCTGTTAAAATTATAGAATCGATAGATCCATTATCGTCTTTTTTAGCATCATAATCCTTTGCTACAATGGTGATTCCATTATTATAATACCAAAAATTGTGTGGCTCACTATCTATCGTTTCTTTCATTCCAGCATATGTTTTAGATTTCTTATCTAAACCATTTCTGAAATTTTGACCATATAAGAGGTTTTTTCCGGTTTCTGTATTATCATATTCTAGAGCTAAGTTAGCTAATTCCCAACCTCTAATGTTAACAAGGAGTGCATTATCTTGATAAGTCATAAAATTATTAATTGCATCTGATTTAAGAACAGCAGAATGAACACATTCTAGCTCATTGTTATTTAAGATCCTTTCTAAATCCTGTGAAGTAATTACTATCTCATCATAAAAATCTCTACTCACATATGAACTATTATCACCATTATGGACGACAACATATGTGACATTTTTTTCAAATGATTTGTCAAAGTTTTTTTCATTTATCAAGTTTAAAAACGACTTTGTTATCGGTGGTTTAACAGTATCGGGGTTATTTAGATATGCTTTAATTGTGCTTTTCATTTTATCAAAGCAAGAATAAATTGTCTCGTTTCTTAGGCTTGAATGTTTGACTTGAACGAATTCGTATTCATATTCATCACCATTTTCTTTTTCTATTATCATATCAATACCACTATCTGGCGGTGGAACAATATACTTTGATATTTCTTTATATGCTTCAGGTTTACTGTAATTGGCATGACTGGAATTAATTGGTTTGTCAAGTAAATTCCTATATAGTATTTCTAATACAACAATAGGAAAAGCATCCTCTTTTTTCCCTCTTCTAACTATACAGTTAGTGTTTAAATCTCCTTGCTCTTTAAATTCTTCATAGTATCGGTTCATTCTATCATCGATAATATTACTCATAGCTACGCCTCCTTTAAACTTTATACTCCCATTATACCCCATTTTATTCCAAAAGTCAACCAAAATCGCAAAAAAACTGTGAATTATGCACAAAAACCACCCCATGTGCAAAATATTACCCACGCCCTCTGCTATACTGATAACAGAACAAAAAACCACGAACCTGAAACCGAAAACGGAGGGAATAACTATGAAAATGACATCTGCACAGGCAGCAAAGCAGCTGCGTAAACTTATTGACCGCTTTAACACACTGACCGCAAAGGAAAGGAGCACAAGCACGTTTTTAGCATCACTCGGCGAGGACGTAGAGTCGCTCAGACCCGAGTATGACTATGCGGCTATGCAGAAGCAGCAGGCAGAGCTTGAAACCCAGATACGCAGGCTCAGGCACGCTATAAACATATTCAACACCACGACCGTCATACCCGAGTATGGCTTTACTATCGACGAGATGCTCGTGTTCCTGCCGCAGCTGAGCAATAGAGTGAAGAAGCTCGGCTATATGAGAGACGCTCTTCCGAAGGCGAGGGAGGAGAACCGCTATACAAGGGGCGGCTCTATTATCGACTACCGCTATGCAAACTACGACATCAGGCAGGCCGAAGCAGACTATCAGGCAGCCGCCGATGAGCTCGCTAAGGCACAGACTGCTCTTGATGTTGTAAATAATACAGTTGAGTTTGATTTCATATTCTGATCAAAAATCCGTCTGCGGGCTTTGGTTTATGATCAATAATCATAAGGTCTAAGGTAAATCGTTATCCGTTATTTTATTGTTATATGTTTGTGTAAGTGTTAAGTGTAAGCTACTTGCTTTTTAAAAAACATAGTCTCCTTAAGGAGCACAATAAAAGGCCGCAGTAAAAGCTTTTGTAAAACACAATAGAGTGTTCCCCGCAGCCAAAGCACGGTCATAGGCTGCGGGGGTTGTTGTATTATGTCATAAGCTCTTGAAAAATGTGTGAATTTGTGCTATAATATCATATAGCAAAGCATAATAACAGGAGGCGGGAATATGGCATATATCACAACAAAAGTACATACGCTGAAAAGCTATCCTACATATCAGTTCAGCGCGGTGGCAGATTCAGCAGCGGTCGCTTCTGATGATGTTTTTAAGATATGTATTCTTGAAACTATGCGTTGGATAAGGTCAAGGCTCAGCGATCATTCTTCCATTCCTGCCGAGATAGATACCCCCGAGCCGGAAAACTACTCGCAGTTTGCTAATGACCGTATAACGTCATTCAGCTATGAAAGCGGCTTTCAGATAGATATGATATATATCGAGGAGCTCGGCGTGTGGTCGTTTCGTATCTCCGAGCCTGATATGGGCGCAAATCCCGGCAAGGAAAATGAGCGTGCCCCCGTCAACGGCAGGTCCTTCACCACAGAGATAGCTTTCCTCAAGCAAAATGATAAGGTTTCTCTCGGCATAAGAACTATCTGCTCCGAGCCCTCTGATAATCAGACCGACTGCGAGGTTTTCCGCCCGAGGATAGTCAGGGCTCTTGCCGATAATCCCGATATTCGCCTTATTCACAGCGGCTTTATAATCAACGGCGAGCCGCTTACAGTTAAAAGTAAATCCGAGCTTGACCGCTTTATCGGCATTTATAAAGACGAAGACAGAAGCCTGCCGCTCATCATTTTTGCAGACACAACTTTGTCCGTGAAAACACCAATGCCGCAGGACATCACAACGAGCCTGCCGTCATTTGATGTGATCCAGTATAAGCTCTCGGGCAAGACGGTAGATAAAGAGCAGAGGATCAGTATCTCACCTGAGCTGCTTCAATACAAAACCAATGTAAAAGCAGAGATAATACCCAAAAAGCAGAAAACAAAACCGGCTGCAGTAAAGCCTAAGACTGAGAGCAAAACAGAAAAGCCGCCTCTGCTTGACTATAAGAAGCTCTCTTATATGCTGTCAGGCTATGCTATCGTAGTTTTCGTAGAGGACAAGTTTATAGGTCAGGTCGTGAACAAAACGAATATCACTATCAAACACGGCGACATAATCACCGTTCAGGGGCAGAATGTGACAGATAGGCTTGCTTATTCGCAGTACGGCAAAAATATACAGACAGCCTTTGATGAGCTGTATGCAGGTGCTGTTGAAATGCCAAAGCGCAGCAAATTCTGTTACGGCGATGTGTTGTTTTCCTCTGAAGCAAAGCAGAAGGAGTACCATACAAAACGAAAAACAACAAGCTCTCTTGAAGAGCGTTGTGAGCTATACAGGCTTGAAAGAGATGATCTGAATAAACAGATAAAGGAATTAAAACAGCAACAGACAGATATGGCTCAGACGGCTGTCAATATAAGAATGCTGCAAAAAAGGATAGCTTCACTTGAATCTGCTCTTGCGGATAAAACAGAAGAATGTGATGCTCTCAAAGAAACGCTGTCGATAAAGGAAAACTCCTATCGCCGCAGCAGCGAACTGATACAGTTCTATCAGCAACTTTACGAACTTGCGGCATCTTTCCCAAAAGATAAAAATGCAGTCTGCGATTGGATTGAAAGCAGCTTTTCTGATGAGATAATAGTTGCTCCCCGTGCAGCAAGTGAAATGCGCAAATACAGCGGTTCGCTTGACCTTTTCAGCCTGTGTGACGGGATACTTTATCTTTCAGCCTATGCAAAATACCGTCAGCAGAAGATCACTTTAGACGAGCTTGAACTCTACGCTGCACGCAGCAACTGGGAGATACAAGGCTGCGGAAAAGAAGCACTTAAAATGTTCCGCACAGACTATTCCGTAACTTTCAGCGGCAGTCAATACACGCTTGATCAGCACATCAAGCGAGGCAATCAATCGGAGGAGCTGATACGCATATACTTCTGCTGGGCAAGTGATCTGAATAAAATAATTATAGGCTCAATGCCCGAGCATCTTCCGACGGTGAAGAACAGTACTTGAATCATCATGTCTAAGTTTATTTCCATTATTGATTTTTTGGGTATCATGTGTTATAATACTACTATATACCATATTTAAAAGGAGGTAGCGGAATGTTAAACATATTCTATGGTGATATGCCTGAGCAGGTGTTTGAAGCACAAGATAATACAGCACATCAAAGCCAAAAATAATAATCAATATACTATATTATACAGACCAATCAAACGGAACACACCATAATTCTGGTCATTATCTGGTCATTATCGGTCATTAAAACCCACATTAAGATAGTAAGATACTATTATGCCAATTTGCTGCAAATGCCGCTGATACGGGAATTCAGAAGAATTCTTGCAATTTAAAATAATCATAAAACTCAATTCAAGTCCAACAGGGGGAGCCACTTTAAGAAGCCCGTAGATACGTCATCTACGGGCTTTATTGTAAGCTTTTTGTGACAGTTGGTTATTATTTCTGCTTTGTTCAAAATGCACATAAAACTTGATTGATTTTGTATATTTATACAATTCATATATAGCTCGAATGCCTTTCTGTTAACCGAAGATAAAAAGCTAGAATTCTTTTATTCTGATTTCGCTATTATTTAAGGGCTTGTTCCGTGTGGAGCAAGCCCTATTCCATTTGTGAGAAAATCTCTCCTTCAATGGCTGATATATTGCTGATATTGATAATCTTTCCGGTTATATCTTTTTCACCGTCATAGAACAATATCCTCATAAATATTCTGTCAATCATTTTGATCTCTCCCGTGTACTCAGCATAACTGCCGCCTTCTTTCAAATTGTCGGGAATAAAGTATGTAACAGTTATTTCGGGACGGTATCCCTCGTCTATCAACGCTGATAGAAATACAAATCTTCTGTCAAGCTCCTCCCGTGCAACATCGGTCAGGTTTATGTATTCATCTGTCAGCCTTCCTGTTTCATATATCATATCTTCATAGCATGATAGTGCTTGAAAAGCTGCAAACTGAGCTGCCCTGTCATAAAGGCTCATAGATTGGCTCAAAGCAATGGGTCTATCTGTTAATTCGGGTGTATTTCCCGAGGACGGAGTAATGGGGGAGTATTTTTTCAGCTTTGGAACCGCTGATGTTTACGATCCTGAAACAGACAGCGTAAAAAGTGAATATATTAACCCGGGTACTGTACTATTAAACATAAAGGCTTGTGATTCAAGAGGAAAGATAAATACAACAGCAACGCACGAAGGAACACATCATAGGCTATGCTATTACTTTTTTATGATGCAAATGGCTCACGGAAAACAATACACATCTTATCTTTGCAAGCGCAGGGAGTTTCAAGAGGGGAGAACTGTAAAGTGGACACCGATAGATATAATGGAATTACAGGCTAACAAGCTGCCTTCATATATCCTTATACAAGAGATGCCCGGAAATAAAAAGGCTGAGGAATTGTTAAAGAGCTATGGAGGGGAGATCTCACTTGAAAACATCAGAAAGCTCGTTAATGATATGGCGCAATACTTTGGAGTGACTAAAACAATGACAAGAAGCAGGCTGTATGAATTTGGATACAGGGAAGTTGGCGGAATCGGTCAGTATATTAAGGGCAGCAGAGTGCCTTCATATATTTCAAGGCTTGGCAGAAATGAAACATATACTATAGATGAGAATGAGGCTATCGAGGAGTATATAAATAATTCTAAGTTCAGAAAAATATTGGATCTGGGGCTTTATGAATATGTCGAGGGGCATTATTGTTTGCGTGAGAGCAAATATATTTGTGTGGATCATTTGGGAAATAAGCACCTGACGAGCTACGCAAGGGAGCATATGGATGAATGCTGCCTTGTATTTGAGGTGAAATATGAGAATATCCTAAGTTCATTTGTAGGCGGGGTACTACATAAGGGTGGACCAGGTATTATTAATACCTGTTCTTTTATACTGTTTTGTGATAGGATAATAACACAGCAAGGGAAACAGGCTCCCAAAGCTGAATAAATAATATTGAAACTGCAGCTCATCTTACCGCATCGACTCGACCATGAATAATGATTAGTGGCTCATTATTTTTTTATCAAAACCGGCTCACTTTTTTCATAGCGCTGTGGCTCAGTTTTTTATTGACAAAGGCAGGAATGGTAATTTGTTTTAAGGCAATACCGCACGACCATTGTATGTCAGATGCGCTGACAAATTTTTCGTCAGATTGCCTATATCCGCCGCAGTTTTACTGGCGTAAGACAAGGTGGATTTGGGCGATATGACGGAAAATTTTCAAGCATATGGCATACAAAGGCGTAAGCCGTTGGTTGTGCGGTGTTGCCTTAATATTTTTGGCTTGTTATATGGCGATTTTTAGTTGCAGATTAAGAGAGGAGTTTATGATGGTGAAGCTAGAAAATGAGTCTATGCAAAGCGATATATACAAAGCCTGTCAACAGTTTTTTGGTTGACTATTATAAAAATATGTGATATACTATCATTAATAAAGGAAATAATACAGCGAAAGGCGGCGAGATAAATGAAGCGCTTTAAGACCACAGGACTTTGCAATCCTGCCAAGGATTATATGGTTGATATTACCGAGCGGCTTGAAAAGATAAAGGCAATGGTAGAGCGTGGAGATTATTTCAATATAAGTCGCCCAAGGCAGTATGGTAAAACAACTACACTTGTTGCATTAAAGAAATACCTTTCAGAGCAGTACAATGTGTTGAGCTTAGATTTTCAAAGCATGAGCCATTCGATCTTCCGAACAGAGGGTAGCTTTGTTAAAGCATTTGCACAAAATCTAATCGAAATAGCTGAAATAAAACAAGTTGTCATTCCTGAAAATATTATTTCTGAATTTGAAGAGCTTAGCAACAAAGATGAAATCATTCTTAATCTGAAAAAACTGTTTATGGTTATTATCAGATGGTGCAGCATCTCAAAGAAACCGATAGTTATGTTTATAGATGAAGTTGACAGTGCTTCCAATAATCAGGTCTTTCTTGATTTCCTTGCACAACTCAGAGTAATGTATCTTGAACGAGAAGCCGATATGGATTATCCTGCATTCCAATCTGTCATTCTTGCAGGGGTTACAGACATTAAGCATCTGAAAAGCAAAATACGGGATGATGAACAGATCAAAGTCAACAGCCCTTGGAACATAGCTGCTGATTTTGATATCGACATGACTCTTTCGGCCGCTGGAATTAAGGGTATGCTTGATGATTATGAATCTGACCACAATACCGGTATGGATACAAAAGCTATTGCAGACAGGATATATGAATACACATTCGGGTATCCTTTCCTTGTCAGCCGTATCTGTCAGCTTATTGATGAAAAACTTGTGCCCGGCAAGATAGACACCCTTGAAAATGCGTGGACGGACAATGGCTTTGACGAAGCGATAAAGCTGCTGCTTTCTGAAGATAACTCACTGTTTGATTCTCTTACAGGTAAGCTTACCAATTATCCCGAACTGCGTGAAAAACTAAAAGGAATACTTCTGCGAGGAAATACTTTGGAGTATCTTCCTGATGATGAAGCACAAAAGCAGCTGCGAATGTATGGCTTTGTACGCAATTATCACAATACCTGTGTTGTATTTAACCGTATTTTTGAAATGAGAATGTACAAGCAGTTTCTTGGTGAGAGCAAGTTTGATGACCTAAAACAACTTGGTAATTCTGAAAAATCGATATTCATTGAAAATGGAGAGTTGAATATTCCTAAGATAATGAAACATTTTATCGATTCACAGAAGATTATTCATGATGAATATACTGAGAAATTTGCTGAATCAGAAGGAAGGGAGCGTTTTCTGACATACCTCTCTCCGATAATAAACGGAGTCGGGACATACAGTATTGAGGAGCAGACTCGTGACCACAGACGTATGTATATTGTTATACACTATCTTGGCATAAGATATGTGATTGAGCTCAAAATCTGGCATGGTGAGCGCTACAATGAAAAAGGCGAGCAACAGCTCAAGGGTTATCTCGACTTTTTTGGGCTTGATGTTGGATATATGTTGAGCTTTAACTTTAACAAGAAAAAGGAATTTGGCGTTCAAATGGTCAAGGTCGGAGACAAGACCTTGTATGAGGGAATGCTGTAAGGTGTTTTGAGAATTATTGATTGCTGCTTATTCTTTCAGGTTATATCAGGTATCTGAGAAAGTGTCAGAAATGGCATTGAGTAGGTGTAATTCTTAGTATGCTGAAGTTTATCGTATACATTTTATCACAAACCACCGGAAATTGCTAACCCCTGCGGAAGATTTTATATTTTTCGTTTATCCTTCTTCGCAACATACTTTCTTCGCTGCCTTTCTTCCTCTACAAGTCTACTTATATAGTCTCCCTGTGAGATCTCACCATAAGTCTTGGCAATATCCGAGTACACATCATACCTTTTCCTACAGCCTTCAAGGTTATCCTTGAGGGCTGATATTTTTATGCCCAAATGCCGAGCCTTTTCACGCAGAGCGTCCACATCAGCAGGGGAGTGAATATCATTCTGCTCCAAAGCCTGCCTGCAAACTTTGAGCTGTAGCTGCTCTGCATCAGATGGCTTACTCTTAGCGGATAACTGCTTAAAAAGCTGTGCCTGTTCAAGCAGGCTCACCATTCGGTTGTATTCTTCAATATGCTCGTTTATCTCCTGCCGCTGCTTTTCGTATTCGATTCGCAGCTTGCTGATCCTGCCCTCCAAGTCACCGATAGAACGTATATTATCTTTGTTTATCACTGATAGCTGTGCCGACAGCCTATAAACATCAAGATCATTTTCAACCGAGTATTCCGCTGTGATAATTCGCTTGCGAGGTACTTTCTTCCGTTGGGCTGCAAGTATGTGAACATCACCTATTACAGCAACATATGCTGCCATTAACTGCGATTGACTGTCAATTGTAGGTGTACTACCGGCACCTACCTCACGATAAAGTATGCGAGTTTTAAGGCTATCCTCGGTGTATTCCTCACCGAAAGTTTTAGTTCTGACAAAGCTCATAACAAAGTGAATCGCTTTGGCAGTTCCTTTGCCTGTAAGCGGCGGAGGACTGTCAAAGCTATCTCTTGCAAAATGATCATAAACTGTTTTCATCTCCAAATATACCGTTTATCAGAGGGGCAAGTTCCTTTAAGTCTAAAACCCTGACCTCCGAGCTTACCGCCTTATCACGAATAAAGGACGTTGTAGTCTTGTTGCAGGCATTAGCCCTTCTCTCGACCTCCGCCCACTGTTTCATATCAAATGTGATCTTCTTTTCTTTTACCTGTTTGTACTTTGTCAAAATGGTGGCTGATCTCCGTTCCACGCTCTATGTATGCACTGCCGAATATGATCTATATTCTAAATAATTGACGAAAGGCTATCGCATTTTAAATACTATTTTATGATCATTGTTTTATTGGCTGCAAGCGGAAATGGTAATACTGCACAGATTTTATCTGCTCAATTTGTGCATACATACAAATAACAGAATAAAGTGTAAAAAATCTCATCTGAAAAACTCTTACTTATTGAAAGGGCTTATCAGGGGTGATATTATGTATATAAGCTTAGACGAAGCAATAATGCGCATAATAAAAATGCTTGCAGAGGCTGATATGCTGTCAGCCGAGAGCGAATTTCATATATATCAAAAAATCTTTTCTCAAAGTGAGGTGAATTGGAATGACAAAGAAGAATAACATAAAAACTCTTGTTTCGAGGGCTAAGAACGGCGATAAGTCTGCTTTTGAAGCGCTTTACAATGAATACAAAGACAAGGTTTATTTCTTTGCGCTCAGATATGTAAATGGCACAAGGATAGCTGAGGATATGACCTCGGAGACCTTTGTGACAGCACTTGAAAATATATCCCGCATTCGGGAGGACGAGGCATTTGCAGGGTGGCTTTATACGATATGCTATAACAAGTGTATAGCCCGCCTCAAAGCTCAAAACAAGCTTGAATATTTTGATGACGAAGAAGAATTATCCCTTGATTCCCCTGTTATGCTGCCCGAGGATTATGCAGAAAATAATGACATCAAGTGTAAGCTAAGGGAAATGATAGATTCTTTAGAGCCTTCGCAGCGTTCGGCTGTGGTACTGTTTTACTATGAAGATATGTCATTAAAGGAGATAGCCGCTGCACTCGGCATAAATGAAAGCACCGCAGGGGTAAAGCTGCACAGGGCAAGAAAGCATATAAAAAAGCAGCTTGAAAAGCTGTACGGAAAAAGCGGAATGCTTATGGCGTTCCCGCTGTCGGCAATGCTTGAGAATACTGCACAAGAAGGCTATGTTGTCATCAAAAAAGCTGCAAGAGTTGCTAAAACGAGTTTGTTTACAAAGGCTGCGATCGGTGCTGCAGCGGCGGTTGTTGCTGTTACTCTTGGACTTGGGTACCTAAACAATGAAATGGGTGATGAACGTCTGCCCAAGCCCGCCTCGCAAAAAACTGTCATAACCTGGGCTGTACCTCACGAATACTCTATAAGTGATGAAAACATAAAGGCACTCAATACAGAGCTTGACAAAAGGGGTACAGGTATTGAAGTTCATTTTAAATGGTACGGCGGTGATTACGATAAGGCACTTACAGACCATAGGGATAGCATTGATATTGCGTCGCTCGGATTTGACAGCGAGGATTTTTCGTCATTAGAGGTGATAAACAGTGGCTTTTTTGAACCGATAGATACAGACAGCACTTTGTTTGACACCTACAGCAAAAAGCTATGGACTCAGACAAATGTAAACGGGGTGAGCTATACCATTCCTAATACTGCTGCTGATGTGGGTGAGATAAAATATATTTTTAACAATGATTATTTTTCAAAAGAACAGATAGAAGGCTTTGACCTTGAGTTTTCTTCTCTTGGTAATATGATGAATGAACTCGATAATAAAGAAAAGATGATCTGCCTTGCATCTGCCGAACAGCTTATTACTACAGACGGGAGCCTTTGCAGAAACGGCTTTATATACTCCGCAAGCGAGAAAAAGGCTTTCGATTATTCTGACAGCCCCGAGCTGAAAAAGGTTCTTGATACTCTCCACAGCTATTACGAGCAAGGCTATATATTTGATCCTACGGGAAAGCTTGAAAGTGAGACCGACAAGATCGATTCCGGGGATTTTGCAGTTATAATAACCTATGAAGGCGCAGAGCTGCCGATAATAACTGTACCCGTCACAGAGCGAACTACCACACCCTATATCTATTCAAGAACTGCCTGCACAACGGGAATATCATCAGGCAGCAGAAATAAGTCAGATGCGCTAAAGCTTCTGACGCTTGTAAATACAGATAACGAGATACTGAAATACTTTGTGCTTGACAGCTTTGATAATAATACAAGTATCAACAAAAACAGCGAGCTTATCATTGGCAGCAAAGCCTTTTCCGATAAGGCAGAAATAAAAGAATACTTTGATACTAAAACGCTTTCTTCGCCGTTTAACGGGTTTAATATGGATGCTGACTTTTCTTCACTCGGCGATAACAGTATTTTTGATATATGGTCAGAAACTGACTATCCTGCGCTATTTGATCGGCTTAAAAGCAACAAAACAGAAAATAAGGCAGACAAGATAAACGCAAGCCTTGAAAGGTTTTTTGCAGGGAGGGAATGATAATATGAAAAGAATAATATGTGCTTTGGCGGCAATATGCTTGTTTATGACCTCCTGCGGGGAGAGCAAGGGGGAAAAAGCTGAAAACAAAAGCGAAAGCATTTATGTAAGCATTGACTGCTCTGACAGCTTTTCAGACAGCGGAGAGGTTTATGTAAGCGAAAGCAGTATCCTCACCTTTATCGACAGGCAATCGGGAATTGAAATGCCGCTTTGTGCAAAGCCCGACTGTAAGCACGAGGGGGTATCAAGTGCAAACCCTCACCCAAGCTGTGATGCTTATGTCGAGGGATATTGCAGCTGCCCTGCTATATATAATGACAAGCTGTATTTTCTGTATACACCTGAGGGCAAAAGCGGTGATTATTCGCCCTTTTTCACAAAGGTGCTTTGCTGTGCCGATAAGGACGGCACAAACAGGCGAGAGATAGCCCGTCTTGAAGGTGCGCAGACTGTCAGCTCGGCAGCGTATGGCGACTCTCTCTTTGCCTGTGCTTTCTATAAGGATTTTGACAAAAATGGCGAAAGCCTTGAAAAGCGTGAATGCTTTGCTGTTGTCATAGACCTTGAAAACGGAAATGTCTATAAGTCAAACACTTACACGGGCTATAACGGTATCATCAGAAATATATACATTGACGGGGAAAGTATATACTTTTCTTATACATATACCACAGAGAAAGAACTGATGAATGATGATGAATACATAAAAAGCACTATTCGCACCGAGATAGTAGGTTATGACTACAAGAACAAAAACGCAAAAACTCTGCTTGCAATAAACGGTGACTGTGCGGATATAGGCTATGGCTATGCGCTTATCAGTGAGGATAAGCCGTATATGTTTGATATAAAAAGCGGCAGTAAAACAGCAATTGACAGCAAAGGTACACCTTGTATGATGACGCAAAGGGGGGCATTGATGTATGATGACCGCTATTGTCTTTACAATAACAGCAATGAAAAAACCGCACTTGATGAAAATGTTTACTCAGTTATAGGGGTGACTGACAGCTTTGTATACTTATGGCAGAGTGAAGGGGATAAAACATTTTTATGTGTAATGGATAAGGAAAGCTTTCTTTCGGGGAAAAAGTGTGAGATAAAAAAGCTAAGGGAGATGTAAAACTTGAAAATACTAAAAATATTATCAGTTCTTTTTGCAGTAGTCGTAATGCTTACATCTTGTTTAGGCAAGGCACAAACGCAAAGCAGCTCACAGCCCGACAGCAAGGCTGAAAAAAAGCCGACTTTGCACGAGGACGGCTATTACATAAAATGGGCGATCCCCGACAGTATCAGTATAAGTGATAAAACACTTGAAAAGATAAATATGATTCTCGAAGAAAGGTATGATCTTGGTGTAAGCTTTGTGAGCATCAGCGATACGGAGGATTATGCAAATGAGCTTAAAAAAACTAATGCGGATATAGCCTTTTCAGGCTTTGACAGCGAGTGTACAAAGCCTTGTGAACAGTTGATAGCAGACGGATATTTCGCACCTCTTGATGATCTTTTAGAAGGCAGCGAGCTTTATGAAGCACTTCCTGCACAGCTATGGGATTGTTCAAAAATAAATGGAAGCACCTATGTTTTGCCAAACGAAACGGCGCAGAATATCGGAATAAGTATAGTGTTTGACCTTGATATAATAAACAGAGCCGCAGCCGAGAGCTTTGACGGGGATATAACTAAGCTACCCATTCTGCTGCAAGACGGCGGTTTGCTTGAATACGGCTTGCAGGGGTTTGAATTTATGGGGTTTTATGGTTATTATTACGCAGACGGGCGGCTGTATTCACCTGACGGAAAGGAAGAACTCCCGCTTGAAAACGAGAGCGCTATTACTTGGCTAAAAACAGTAAACGGACTATTTTTAAGCGGTAATGCAACTGATGATATAAACGCTGATTGGAGTATATGCATTACACGTGATCTGCCTGCTGTTAAAAAGAATAACACTTATATTTACAGCACAAAGTGCATTATAGGCTCACGCTTTTCTGCGACAACGGGCATACTTAAAAGCTCTGACAAAAAAGAGCGTGCCTTCAAGCTTTTGCAGGCGGTGCATCTTGACCACGATATAGGAAACTTACTTGTTTACGGAACTGATGCTGAGGTAAGAGACGGCTGTGCATATACCGCATACGGTGAGCTTATGTATGGCTATATAAACAAGCTTATCTTTGGCATAAATACAGGATTATTTAAAGACGGCGATAAGCTTATGCGGTTTGAAAGCTTTGAAGAACTCAATAATTACTATGATGAAAATGTGGCTGTGTGCAATAATGCAAAGATAATAACAGAAACTGACAAACAGGCTAAGGTGATGGATTCCTTGTCAGAGGTATATAAAAGCAAAAGCTTTGATGAAGATATCAAAGCGGCAAGGGCAAAGCTGCACAAATGAAAGCGTTGGTTTTTGTGCATATGATAGAAAATTAAAATTGTTTGAAACAAATCCCGCCGTATAACACTCTAAATAACAGAGGTGAACGGTATGACAAAAGATGAGATATCGGCTCTTGCTGAAAGGGCTAAGAATAAAGATAAAAAAGCTTTTGAAGCTCTTTATAACGAATACAAAAACAAAGTCTATTTCTTTGCACTCAGATATGTAAAAAGCACAGGGATAGCTGAGGATATGACCTCGGAGACTTTTGTGACGGCATTTGAAAGGATCTCGGCACTTCGGCAAAATGAATCATTTGTCGGGTGGCTTTATACGATATGCTACAGCAAGTGTATCCATTACATCAAGGAGGAAGCAAAGACCGAGCGTCTTGATGATGATAACGCTCTTGATACTTCAGAAATAAATGACGCAGTTATGCTGCCTGATGACTATGCTGTAAACGAGCAGACAAAAGTACAGCTTCGTGAAATGATAGATTCACTTGATACAAAGTCACGCTCGGCAATTATTATGTATTACTATGACGAGCTTAGTATGAGAGAGATAGCAAAGGCACAGGGAATAAGCGAGAATGCTGCCGATCTGCGGCTTTTTAGGGCGAGAAAAAAGCTCAAAAAGCAAATAGAAAAGCTTTTTTCAAAGGGAGGTATGCTGAGTTTAGCACCAATATCGGCGCTTCTTGAAAACATATCATTTGAGGGCTTTGCGGCAAAAGGCGGCAAGGCTGCCGTTAAAAAGAGCCTTGCTATGAAAATAGCGGCAGTATCCGCAGCAGGGATGGTGGTGGTATCGGCAGGTGCAGTGCTGCTAAAAAAGCAATTTGGAGATGACAGGCTTGCATATTCCGATCTGTCACTCGGCTTGGGTACTGTCAATGTATGCGACGAAGGAATACTGAGCAGCGAGCGCGGGTTTATGCATTTTACCGACTTTGCAAGCGGTGAGAGCGCCGTGCTGTGCTCAAGACCTGATTGCAGGCATAATGATGAAAACTGTTATGCGTATTTTGACAAACCTGTGTTTGAGGATATTTACGACGGCTCGCTCTATGTGCTGGATAACGGAGATGCGCTCAATGGATCAAGGTTATTTAAGTGCAATACAGACGGCAGCGACAGAAAGGTCATAGCAGAGCTTGACTGTGAGGGCGCTCTTGAGATGACATATGTTATGAAGGGCGGAAGGCTGTTTTGTTTTACCTTCAATGTGGATACGCAGACAAATGATATGACCTATTACCCGACAATAATTGACCTTGAAAACGGCAAAGCAAGCAAGGGAGATGCGCTTACAGACGGCTGTAAAATGCTCTATACTGACGGGGAAAGGATGTATTACAGCTTTCTCGGAACAAAGGCTGACTTGAATGAATATATGCAAAACCACACCTCTGATGAAATAGATAAGTACATCTCAGACCCCGATAACCTTATTTTTAAGCTGATGTGCTTTGACGGGGAAAGTGTGCGGCAGATAAGCGGCTTTGACAGCAAATTACAGGCTATATACTATGACGGAGAAAATGCAATAGCGTTTGAGCCTGACTTAAACACCTACTATCTGACTGATCTTAACGGCAATAAAAAAAGCGAGCTTATATCCTCTCCTGCAAGTGTATGTCCTTATATGTATAGTACCGTTGTTTTTACTGATACTCTCGGGAATGCACATTACTACGACAAGCAAAGCGGAACGCTTGTTAATACAAGCTCAAAGCAGATACCGCAGCTTGTTTTCGGCAATAGAGTTATTTTTTCCGCTGATGAATACTGCTCGCTTGACAGTTGGGTAAACGGCAAGGCTGATGAACAAAGACAGACATTACCGATAAAACTTGATGATGAATACTTTAAAACACATTGGCAGGGTAAAAAGGTTTTGCACGTCTACAGCGATCTAAGCATTACCGATACCGACAATGCGGCTTTTAATGACAGGCTCGTAATGCTTGGCAAGGGGTATGTTGTAAGCTTTGATATGGCAGATAGATATGACACGGCGCTTGAATATACCGAGCAGCTTAAAAGCATGAAAATTGTAATACAGGCATTGATATATTTGCAACCCCTGCACTTTCGGAGGGTGAGGACACAAGGCCTTACACCTTAAGCATTAAAGAAGGGCTTTGTGAGGAGCTTGATGATAGGCTTTCAAAGGGCGGCGAGCTGTATTCCCTATACCCCGAGAATAACTGGAAAAGCGTTACAAGGGATAACAAGATATACGGTGTGAATAACCGCATAAATATCAGCGCAGGGCTTTGCTTTGACCTTAAAATGCAATTTGAGGGTGATTGTCCGCAGGAAATAACAAAGCCCTCAGACCTTGAAAAAATTCTTTTACAAAACAGCAAGGAAAGCCCTGCTATGTATCTTGATAAGATACTTGCAGAGCATATAAAAAACCAAAATGGCGAGCTTATCGGCGGGTGTATCCCGATACGGCTTGAAAACGGTGAGCTTATGGCATTTGATCCATACAGCACAGAGTTTTTTGAGGACTATGTAGAATTTGCACATAAGGGCAGGGCTGAGGGGTTTATAGGAAATGATGTTTTTGCCCCATTTACCGCAAGAAACAGAAGCCCTAAAAGCACAGGTACAAGCCAGATAAGCATTTTAGGTATGGAGGATCACACAGCACTGTTTGAAAGCGGCATATGGTGTATAGCTTCGTGGAGCGAGAACAAAGACGATGCTTATGACCTTCTTGAAACTACGGCTCGAGATGAGTTGTTAAATGATATTTTATACTACGGTGCGCCCAACATTACCTATGAAGCAGGCACCTACAAATTGAGTATGAAGGACGACAGCTTTGGGGCATTGTCGACATTGGGTAACGAGTATCTGCTTATTGAAAACAAGCCTTATAAAGATCGGATAAAAGCGTATAATGACAGCTTAAAAATACTTGATGTAAGTGTTTATGACTTCGAGCAGTTTGAGAGTGAATTTGAAAAATACCGCACTATAACAGGAAAATATGAAAGCATACTGACGGGTGATGACAATGAATACAAGGCGCATTTCAAAGACCTTAAAAAGGAGCTTGAAAATGCAGGCTACCAAAAGACAATAGAAAAAATAAACGAGATGATTGGCGACAGTCAGAATAAAAAAGTAAAATGATATTCAGAAATCGTATGTCGTTCTTGACTTATTTGCTGTATATGTCTATATATACGGCAGTGAAATTTGAGAATACACTTTAGCAGGGTGCAGGTGAACAGGGTATAAAGCCGGGGAATGCCTGACGGCAGAACATTTGATTCAAAGCATTATATTCTGACAGGAATGCTTTCCGTTAAGCGAGAAAACTTATGCGCAAACGGGAATGGTGATCGAAAGCGTTTTTGAATATCAAAAACCAATATCGGAGATGGTGGAAAATATGAAACTGACGATCAAAGATCTTACAAAGCAATACGGAAATTTCACGGCGCTTGGCAGCTTCTCCTGCGACTTCACCCCTGGCGTTTACGGTCTGCTGGGTCCCAACGGTGCAGGCAAGTCAACACTAATGAACATCATCACCGATAACCTCAAACCCACCTCGGGCAGCGTTCTGTTTGACGGACGCGAGACCTCCGAGATGGGCGCCGAGTTTCGCCGCCTGCTTGGCTTTATGCCGCAGCAGCAGGGACTTTACCCGAATTTTACGCTGGAGCGTTTCCTATACTATATGGCGGCGCTTAAAGGTATGAACAAAACTGATGCAAAAGCTGATATAGAACGACTAATTAGGCTTGTGAATCTTGACAGCGCACGTTCAAAGCGGCTCGGCGGCTTTTCGGGTGGTATGAAGCAGCGTGCGCTTATTGTTCAGGCGATGCTCGGTGATCCGAAGATCATCATTCTCGACGAGCCCACCGCAGGCCTTGATCCGAAGGAACGTATAAGAATACGAAACCTTGTGGCAGAGATCGCATTTGAGAAAATAGTCATAATCGCCACACACGTTGTCTCGGATATTGAGTTTATAGCTAAAGAGGTCTTGCTGCTGAAACAAGGCGAGCTGATCGGCAAGGGGAAGCCTCATGAGCTATGCAAAACGATAGATGGCAAGGTTTTTGAAATCACGGCAAGCGAAGAAAAACTATCCGATATTTCGGACAGCTGCAAGGTGGGTAACATCTCAAAGGACGAGCATAATATCTATGTCAGAGTAATATCGAAGGACAAGCCAAATGACTATAAATTCATCCCTGTCAAGCCCGATCTTGAAGATCTCTACCTCTATTATTTCGATTGAGAGGTGCTTATGCGACTTTACATAAACGAATGTATCAAGGCTTTCTGTCGCTGCTCAACGATAGGCATTTTTCTGGCGCTTGCGGTTCTGAACGGTGTGCTGCTTTGGGTGAACGAAACATCAAAAGAAGAGCAGTTATATACCGCCGGGCAGTACAAAGCGGTTTATGATTCAATAGATAAAATGAATGCAGATGAAGCACTTGAAAAGCTCACACAAATGCAGAACGAACTTGATATTTTAGAGCAATTATCATTTGGAGAAGAAGTTTCAGATATTTATACAGATGCCGACACTAAATATTTACTTGAAAAGTATAACGGCAAAAGCTATCTTAAATTCTGTGATGACATCTACACCGAACGGCAGCTTATTGCTGATGCCCTCAAAGAGGTGCAGGCCTGCGCCGAATACGGCGGCTATCTTGACGGCATTGACGCGCAGGCAAGGAAGATGACGGGTATATCACTTTTTGCAGAGCCCGACAGCTTTTCCTACAAGAACATTGCCAAAACGCCGGACGACTTTGCGCACCTTAAAGGCAGCACACTCACCCCTGCCTCAAGCAAGGGTATTGATATGGCAACAGGCTTTCTTCCTACAGATATTGCGGCGTTTCTGATGATTATGACTGTTGTCGTTACAATAGTCACAAGGGAGAAAGAGCTTGACCAGATAACCCTTTCCCGAACTACATACAAGGGCAGAATGCCACTCGGGATCGCCAAGCTGATGACCTGCTTTACGGCTGCATTTGCGGCACTTTTTTTGCTTTTTTCAGTCAACCTTGCGGCAGGGTATTTCACCTACGGATACGGTAATATCTCGCGGCAGATACAGTCTGTTTACAGCTTTAACGGCAGTGATCTGAAAATATCAGTCGTACAGTATTTAGGACTGTTCCTTCTGAGTAAATTTGTTGTCTACTGCCTTTTTGCAGTCTTGATATATCTGATAACTACGGTTTCAAATTCTTCCGTAAAAGTATATGCTGTACTGGCAGTGATACTCGCAGCGGAGGCTGTGATGTACTACACCATTCCAAGCGCAAGCTATCTCTGTCCGTTCAAGTATATCAACCTTATTGCATTTGCCAATACGCACGATATTTTTGCAAAGTATCTTAACCTGAACATCTTTGGCGAACCTTTTGGATACAAGACGGTTTTTGTTGTTTCACTTGTAGTTTTACTCTTAACATTTTCTATACTGTCAGTAGCTTTTTACGCTCGTCAAAGAGTCATCATGAATCGCAGCAGGCGGCTTTCCTTCATAATTTTCAAAGGCCGAAACACCAGCCTTTTCTTGCAGGAGTGCTACAAGGTCTTTATTGGCGAAAGGGTACTGTTTATCCTGCTCGCTTTCGGGGCATTCGTGTGGTTTGGCTACACTCCGATCAATGAGAAATTTGCATCATCGGACGAGATCTACTACAAGCAGTATATGCTGAAGTTAGAGGGTGAATTCACCCCCGAAAAGGAGCATTTTCTTGTCGACGAACAATCGAAATTTGATAAAGCGCAGGAGGATATGCAGCGCGAGCTTGCCGAGGGGAATGTCTTTGCGGCGATGAAATATCAAAATATTCTTGCCTCTCAGACGGCATTCGAGCAGGTCAAAGCCCACGCCGAATATCTGAGATCCACCGACGGTGGAGAGTTCGTTTACGACTCGGGCTACAAGCTGCTGACGGGTGATGAAAGTGCTGGAAACAAGGACACAACCCTTGCCCTGACCGCCCTTGCAATGCTTATTTGCACGCTGACTTATGTATATTGCGTCGAGTATCAGACGGGTGCGTCGGTGCTTTTGCACTCAACTCCAAGAGGGCGAAAAGCTGTTTTTCTGCGAAAGCTTGTCATAGGAACGATAGTGCTGACAGTTATTTATATCCTTACCTATGCGCCGTATTTTTACAACGTACTTAATGCCTACGGCACAAGGCAGCTTTCCGCGCCTGCCTGCTCTCTTGAGCATCTGTCGGGGTGGAATCTGAGCATACTGGAATATCTTATTCTTATCTCTGTCCTGCGTTATCTTGGAATGATTGTAGCAATGCTTTTGATATATTTTGTATCAAGCAAAGCCAAAAGCTTTATATCTTCGCTGCTGATAGAAACGGTGGTGCTGATAGTTCCGCTGGTGCTGTTTTTACTTGATGTAAGTGCATTCAAGTGGTTTGGGCTCAGCCCAGTAATTATTTCAAATGTATGATACAAGTGTTTTGCCAAACTTTGCATGGATTCTTTGCTGTCTCAAAGCCAGCAGAGCTTTGTAAAGCTTGCAAGAAAACTCAACGAGTTCTGCAAGACGGATATACCCGTAGATGATCTTTGTGCGGTGTTGCCCTAATAAAAAACAGAGGTATCGCTGCAAAAATGGTGATACCTCTGCATTTTTGTGGCTGTATTTAGCGCTTTTGCAAACAGCCTTTTGCTAAATGCCACTGCGTGTTATTATATCGCAAAAAACGCCTTGCGGTGTTATTTATGCAAGGCGTTTTTTGGGTTTTAGTTATTGCCGATCTTCGGGGCATTGTTTTGTGGGTTATGTATTTGCGGCTCTTGCTGCATTTGTAATTTCTCTTCGATTATCTCCCTAGCTCTTTCACCGTCCTCAAAGTGATTGCCGTCATATTCAAAATAGTTCTTAGCCTGATAAATGCCGTTTACCTTCGGCTCTTTCTTGTAGTTCTTAAGGTAGGTAAGAGAAGATGACATATCTGTATCAAACTTCGGCTCTTTAAGCAGATCAAGATATTCAGTAAACTCCTTATAGTTCATATCCTTAAGTGTTGTGCTCTTTATCATTTTGACCACCTCGGCCTTAAGTGCGTCATAAGCACCCGGCTTTCCTATACCCTCTAACAGCTTGTTCTGGTGCGGGAACATTATCGGGTAAAACTGATCCTTAACGTTGGCATACAGTTTATTATAATACTCCTTTTCATAGTCCGGTGTGTTGGGGTCATTTAATTTATCGGTTGCAAGGTTGATAGTCTGCTCTTTATCCGCTATTACACGGGGGTCTTTTTTAACCTTATTCCTAACGATATCACTGTACTGATGCTGAAATAGCTCGTTGATATATATATCTGCTTTAGCTGCAATCTGCTGGCTTTCGGTAATGGCTCCCGGAGTATTCTTTAAAATCTTTTTGGCGTTCAGAGATTTTTTGTTGATCATTCCCCAGGTCGATATGCTGTCTATCTTCTGCTCATAATCACGGTCAAGCGTTTTATCGTTTCCGAGAGGATAGCTCATTACCCTTTGCTTAAGGTCGCTGTCACGCTCCATTAGATTGCAAAGGCGCTTAGCCATTTCACCTGTTTCGGGAGCACTGCCGATATTCAAGGTGTTCATATCCCTCCTGATAGCATTGTTAAGTGACATAGCTATTATCTTTGCAAGAGGGTCTAAGTTGCCTTCCTTATAAGCATTAAGCGCATCTGCTGCCAATTCTCTGCCCTTTTGTATGCAGGGGAAGAAGGTCTTTACAACATGATCTGATATCATGCCGTCCTCATCCATTAACCCTGTAGTATATAAAGGTGTAAAATGAATAATGCTTATATCTTCCGGAAGGGCATTATCCGCAACCTTGCGCTTGAACTTGTACTCATCGGCTGTGAACTCACCTTTTTTAAACCGATCATTAAGCTCTGCAATATCGGTCTCCATTTCACAGGCTTCCTTCTGAGTAGCCGCCGCCATAGCTATTGCCGCAAAGTCCTTTTCCGAAAGGGGAGGAATTACTTCATTCGGGTCACTTGTCTTGTAAACATTCTTGAAATCATTCTTAATAGGCTTAAAGATCTTGTATTCCTCACCCGTGACCTTTGATTCGGAATACTGCTTGAACCTTTCCTGATATTCAGGCTCAAAGCCGTAGATATGATCTATCAGCTCAACGCTTTTGATCCTGTTTAAAGGAAGATTTGTTGCATTTTTTGTGCTGTTTTCAAGCAGCGTCCTTTTATCCCTTGCAAGAGTATCGCATCTGTAGCGCTCGGCATCAAATTCGTCGATATCCTTTATAACGGCGTTTTCCGTTAAGATATCATAGGACGTGTTATATCTGGTTTTTATTTTTTCGTTGCTAAAGATTTCTTTATCAACTTCATATCTATATGCAGCATCATTAACAGTATCATATATAGGCGAGCCGTACTTCAAGGCGGTCACATCGTCTATGGTGTATTTTTTATCAAGCCTTGAGTTTATCCTATCCCTTGCCTCGCTGAGGGTCTCCTTTCTGCTGCCGATCATACGCCTTGTGTAGAAATCATCTTCAAGCTGGTTTGTCCTCAAAGCCGATTTGTAGACATTGAGCTTGTAAGCGTCCATGCTCTCCTGCACGCTCTCGTTTCTTGTGCGCTCCTGAAAATCAAGGTCGCTTTTGAAGAAATCTCTTGCATTTTCGGAAATGCCCATAAGTATGCCATGCTCTACCTTTTTGGTCATATCTGTAAGCTTTGTGAGGTTATCAATATTTGCCTTTATGCGCTTTTGCTCATATGTGTCGCCGCTTTTACGCCTGCCGGGGTCCTTGCACATCTGGCCGTTTTTGTATTCAAGGTATTTTTTTATATCCCCCTTAAGTGCATCTGATTTTTGCAAAAACAGATCCATATCCTCAAAGGTTATCGGCTCATCATAAGGCCTTTCGCGCCAAGTGACGTTTACAAGCTTGTTAAGATCAAGCAGCTTTTCCTTCATGTTGCGGAACTGCTTGCTTGAACGGATATAGCCCTTGTCGTTGCTCTGAATATCAGCCACCATTTTTGAAACGGTGTTCTGTATCTTCTCGATATCATAATCAAGGGTAATGTTATTGCAAAAGCCTAACTCGTAATCCGAGAAATTATGGTTGTTGGCGTAAAGCTCGTTATGGGCGATAGTGCGCTTAAACTTGAGCGAATCCTTGCCTGAAACGGCATCGCCGAGCGGAGGGATAAATGTCAGCTCTTCTGCATCAGTGTCAACTACAGAGTGGTTGTTTGCAAGGGCTGTGATGACCATAGCCTTCTGGAATGCGATCTTCTGTTTGTGGCTGTGCTGTATCTCTGAATCTGCAAACGCCTGATCGTACATATCGCAGTATTTTGTACTTGAGTAGATAGTTTCATTTTCATTGGAGTACACAACAGCTCTTGATGCAAAATCATTTATTGCAGTATCGGTTCCGCCGAAAATGCTGTCGTATACCGATGCGAGCTTTTCTATATCCTTAGCGTCGCGCTCTAAAAGCGAGTTTACTATGTTTTCGGGCTCTGTCTGCTGTATATCAAGGCTCTGGAGCAGGTCATTTATGCGCCTGCCCTCGGGCGTTGAGGCATTATTGATGCTTTTTATCCTCTCGCCGCGCGTAAGGGTCGTGAATGAGGCGTTTGTAAAAATATTTTCTATCTTGTGGTCGCCGTTTGTGTAGGTAAGCTCTGTGCCGGGCGTAGTCATCACCCTAAGCAGCTCCGCCTTTGCATAGAGGTATACTTTCTCATCATTAAGGTCGGAGTCACCGAACCTGCCCGAATTTATCAGCCTTTGACGAACGTCCTCTACAAGATTTACAGGCTCGCTGTTTGGCGTTTTCTTGTAGGTAAAGCCGTCAAGCACGGAATGAAGTTCCATAATGACGTTGCCGTTTGAATCCATACCGAAGGCCTCATTAAGGTAGCTGCTTGCGATATTAAGGTAATACTCCGAAATGTTTTCAAGAGCAAAACGTCTGGTGTTTAAAATGTTAAGGCTCGTTATCTCGGGGCGAACGCCGCCCAAGATATTTGCAAAGCCGTTATCAAGTGCGGTTTTGCGGCTTTGTTCAAGCTGCTGCGCAAGGATAAGGTTTGCCTGCTGCTCGGCATTGCTCAGCTGCTCCTCCGTGCGCCTGCCGTTTGAGGCGATATTGCCGTTTGTAAAGTCATCAAGGCTGTTTGCCTGCTTTCTGTCAAGGCCAAGCACCTGTGAATCCAGCGCACGCAGTCTGTTTTCCTCTTCAAGGGTGCGCTTTTCTGCCTGCTTTTTAAGGTACTCGGTATTGAGCTTTTTGGGCAGGTAGGCTTTTTCTATCTTGATGATGTTGTTCTTTATGGGGCTGTTGAATCTCTGCTCGCTGAGCGTGTTCTCCTTGCCGCCGTAGCGGTAGACATTTGTGCCTAAGCCGTTTATCGGAAGATCCCCCGGGTGACGGGCGCCGCCCTTGATCATCTCGTGCTGCTCGGTGAGGGTGCCGTCCTCCTTCATTTCAACGTATTCGCTCGGCACGCCGAAAATAGTCTTTCCGTCCTTTGAAAGCTTGATGTTCGACATCCACGTTACCTGAATGCCGCGCAGGCCTGCAAGGCCGTTTTGCTGGCTGAGCCTGTCGCTGATAAGCTCTCTTAACGAGCCGTCATAGGTCATATCAGGCTCAGTCTTATTCCCTTTGTGGTGGAGTGAGTTTTTATACTTGATCTTATCGCCGTTTATTTCGGTGATGGTTATATAGTGGCCGCCAAGAAGTATGCCCACAGGCGAATGATCCACGGTGATAGCGTGGCGGATAGTGTTTTCAAGCTCCTGTGCAGCGCTTTCCTTGTACTGCTCCTCCGTGATATTTGCGTTTCTCAGCTCATCGTTATATCTTGTTATCTCAACCTCTCGAAGCATAGTGTTCGGCAGAAAGCTTAAGATAGAGTCGCCCATTTCGAGTGTGTTGTTCTCGTGGTCGGTATTATAGGCGATGACAGTTTCTTCATCAGTCTGCTCTGCCTGCTGCTGTGTCTTTTCGGGGCGGTAGTTCTTTATATCGTTTTGCGAAAGGTCAAGTCCCCTGCTTGATGCAAGTATCTGGAAAAAGCTTGCCCAGCAGCCTGCGCCCGTGTTCTGGAATTCATTCTGATGAATATCAGCAAGTGATACGCCGCCATCCTCGGTGGTGATGACCTCGGGCTCTCTGTAAAGCATTTTATCATTATCCATGATATCCTTTGCACGGTTTTGGATATCGGCCTTTTTGCCCGTGACGCGGATTATCTCCTTGATGATATGCAGCTGCTCATAGGTCATAGCCTCGCCGTATTCTTCGAGGAACTGGCTCAAAACGGCAGTATTGCCCGTATTGTATATCCAATCGGGAACGTTTTTGAGTTTTATTGTTTCTTCCTGCCAGAGAATAGGGTCGTGATCAAGCAGCTTGTCGTATTCCTCGGCAAGCTCGTCATCGTCCATGCTGTCATATTCCGCCTCTAACTCTGCCCTTGTCGGCGCAGGATCAAAAAGCTCGGGGTGGCGCAGCACTACCCTTTCTTTCAGGTTTGCATATTTTTCCTTTGAGATACCCGAAAAAAGGTCGGGATCCTTAAGTGAGTAATTAGGATCAGGCATATATATTTCCTCCTTTTGGATCATAATGTTCTATTAATAATACCCTCACAGCGGCAAAATGGTTGCATTTTTATTAAAAAAAAGCATCGCAGGAAATATAGGTTTATAGTTATTGCTTTTTTTGGAATTGTATGATATAATTTAAAGGTAAAAACAACAACGAATCATGAACTTGATAATTAAGGCAACACCGCACAAAGACCGCCTGAGAGCTTTGCGGCACATCTGCGTGCTTAGCAAAGCTAAGCAACCGTATACTGCACCACAATCTTTGTGCGGTGTTGCCTTTATTTTCCTCGGTGCTATATGTGCTATACTGGTATTGTTTGCAAAACCTATCGCAGGGATATACATATCACAGCAGGGAGAGCTTTTCGACATGGTGGTATTCTCCTCGGTTATGATAGGAATATATGCGCCGTTAAATGGTCTTGTGCGTTCAAGGATATCCTATCTCAATGCTGTAAAAAAGACGCGCAATATGCAGATAATGACATTTTTATCATCTGTTGTATATACGATAATAAGTGCGTTTGTACTCGGAAAGCTTTTTGGTGCTTACGGCGTGCTTGCGTCCGATCTGATGCGTGCAGTTCTTCTGATGCTGACGGTTTGGATTATTTTTATATCGGTAGGCTTTTCGTTAAACAAGTCCTGTTTTATTGTTTTATGGGTTCATATAGATCTTCAAAAAAAGTTGTTTTTCTTGCACCCATTTGCTTACTTGGGGAGTATATATTATAGAGTGCATAAGTATATGTAATTTTTGAAAGGAAGTATTCTATTATGAGAACCTACGAAGAACTCAAAGACCTGGGCACAGAGGAACTACAGAGAATTGAGGGGATATTTGGCAATAGGTCAAAGTTTCTTAAACTGAAAAGAGAGGAAAAAACAGGCCTTATGCAGGATTATATGTACCTCTACTGTAAGACACTGCCGCAGTATGACCCGAAAAATGACAGGCGTATGTTTACTGAGATAAAGATAAACAGCGGCCTTGAAAAGACATTTCAGAAAATAGCAAGGGCAGGCTATGACGGCAAGGGTGTAAAGGAGGAGCTTCAGAGCAGCCTTATAGTTGAATATGCCGCAGGGGTAAGCCTTTACGGGCAAAAGGACGTTAGAGGCAGAATAGAAAAGTATCAGAATGATATAATGTTTAACCTTGATAAGGTGCAGGCGCAGCGTGCGGCAGAGCAGAAAAAAATACAAGACAGGGCAGAGGCACAGAGAAGGCGTGATGAGGAATCACTGCGCCTTGGTGAGGAAAGAAGGCTTGAGCGTGAGCGTCAGCGTGCTTTGCGGGCGGCGAACAAGCCAAAGCCTGTAAAGGAGGACTTGAAGCCTCAGACAGAGATGAATACGCAGGCACAGCCAAAGAATGAAATAAAAGCAAAGCCCAAAAAGGCAAGGCAGATCCCGAAGCTTGACCTTAATGTAAAGAAGAAAAAGCTATTTAACACTTCACGCCAGCTTGACGTCTCATTAGATCAAATGAAGGAACAAATAAAGGATATGGAGCAGGCAAACAAGGGCCTTTTTTCAAACAGCAGAAAGTTTGACAACATTATAGGAAATGCCAACGCTTTAGTTCAGCTCACAGAGGATTATAAAAGGCTTGAGAAAGCGGATCTTTCGCCTGCCAAAAGAAAGCAATTCGCAGAAAAGCTTATAAAAAACTGCGATAAGATGCGCGAAATATCCGACAGATACAAAAACCATAAGATGGATCAGGGCAAGCTTGATGAATTTGGGCTGGAAACTAATAAAATGGATAAAAGCTCGAGAAACCGTCTTACAGCACTTGTTAAGCTTGATGATATAGTGGATAGGCTCAAGAAGATCGCCAACAGTAATAGAATAACCGCCGAGCTTGATATCAAGGACCAAAAAAGCCAGCAGGAGGAATATGATAAGATATCTGCCAGAGTAAACGAATATGATAAGCAGGCGGAGAATGCAGAGGATATAAAGAGGATAACTCTTAATGAGGCTGCTGAGCGTATAGAGCGGGTCATGAAGGATAATATGACAAATTATCAAGACGGGTCGATTAAGTTTAACGGTATTGATCAAAAAAAGCTTGAATACTGTGTTGCGGCGGTAATGCTCAATGAACTGATACAAACTAAAGAGGGCTTGGCATTAAAAAAGATAGCGCCTAATGACCCTATGCAGTATAAGAGCTTTATCAGAAGTGTTGCCGATTCAATCAGCTTTAAGAGAGCGTTGCCCGAGGGGCTGAATAACCCCAAAAGCCTTAGCAGGTTCTTATCGGATAAGAATGCGGCACTTGATATGGGCAAGGCATATATGAAGGATATGGAGGCTGAGATAAAGACCTCTCACTATATCACAAATCGCACCCAGACAGAGCATAAGCCCGAGGTGAAAAAGATCCTGCAATAAAGGCAACACCGCACAACCAATGGCTTACGCCTTTGTATGCCATATGCTTGAAAATTTTCCGTCATATCGCCCAAATCCACCTTGTCTTACGCCAGTAAAACTGCGGCGGATATAGGCAATCTGACGAAAAATTTGTCAGCGCATCTGACATACAATGGTCGTGCGGTATTGCCTAAATATAATACACGCACGATATAGCATAATTTTTCGCACGATGTATCTTAAGGACTGCATCATCCAAAAGATATGGCATTATCGGCATACTGAGGCTCTTGAATCATATCAGGAGCCTTTATATGTACTACTCTCTCATATTTTAGGACTTTGTATGTTTATTATGACATACAAGACCTTTTTTGCTTTGTGGCTTTTTAACAGATACATCAGTGTCAATGGCAAATAGATAAAGCATTTGCTGATATGCTCTCGGTGTTTTGTATAAGTTAAACAAAATTTCAGGATAGTTAAAATCTTTGCACCTATTTTTGTAAAAAAAGGGTGTTACTTATGATAGAATAAAAAACTGTAAGATCAGGAGGATAAAAAATGCCAAAGGATAAAAACAATGCCGCACAGGTTGATCAGAACGTATCGGTAAAAACTGCCGCTATCGGAGGAGTTTCATTTGAGCAGTATAAGAAAATGCTCATCAATCATTATTCACGTCACCCTGAATATGGGTTTGTAAAGCCTATGCCGTCTGTTGAACAGATGCAGCAGAATTATAACAATATGAGTGATGCAGACCTTATCAAGGAATACAATATGTACCTTGAACAAAACAGGGCTGACTGGGAAATGAGTGCTATCAACGACGGGGTAGATAAGAAAACTCTCCCGAAGTGGGTGCTTAATACAAGCAATGCCGATCTTATTGTTCGGTTTATCGATGAAAACTATCAGAACCTCACTTATGAGCAGCAGTATCTCTTAAACTACCGTGTTGCGGTGGCAGGTAATATTGCAAATATACAGACTCAGGCAAAGGAGAGCTTTGATCAGGGTAAGCCGTTTTTGCCGCTTGCTAACGTCAAGGAGGGCGTAAACGCAAATAATGAGCCGACCTATGAGCTCGAGGGCGTTTCTCAGTATAGCTTTCAGTCAAGCGGCAACGGCTGCTGGTCGTGCTTTTTCCAGGTTCTTGCATCGTCAAGAGGTGTTTATGCACCACAGGAGCAGATCCGTGCGTATAAGCCCAATCTCTCGCAGGAGGCGTCCGGAAAACTAAATGATGAGGCATTCAAAGCGCTTAACTATGACCAGAAGAACAGCGCTCTGGAAATGGGCGATAGTATACTTAGCTTTTTGCCCAATACGATGCTGTGCGAGGTTGAGATATCAAGCTATGATGAAACGATAGCATCAAAGAACATTACTCCCGAGCAATATCTTATAAACTGCACCGAGAAGATCAAGAAAACGGTCACTCACGCTATCAGGAACGAGCATTCGCCCGTCGGCGTGCTGCTTGGCAACCACTATATTACGATCATCGGAATTGACGGTGACAAGGTAAAATACAAAAACTCTATCGAAAACTCCGATATCAACCCGAATGAACCCGACTACACATTTGAAGCGCCGATAAGCGAGCTTTTCGGTGATGTTCTCCTGAATGAAGACGGCACTATGAGTGCGCTGCAGCTCACCTATGCAAAGGATATCAAGCTCTCTAAGGACGGCAGGACGATATTCGGTGTGCCGAGCGACTATGTAAAGATGTTCCCCGACGGAAACGTCAGCCGCCAGCCTGCGAATATAAGAGACGGCGCTCACCTTATGCCTGAGGATGATCCGCCTTCAAATATTAACGGTATTCAGGCGGCAAGAACAGGCCGTGTTGAGGATACTCCTACCGAGCAGAGGATGAGAAATACTCTTGTAGACGGCGTTCTGTTTACAGAGAAGGTATATCTGCCCAAAAAGCTTGATCAGCACTATCTGATTAATAGTGCAAAGAACCGCACCCTTGAAGAAGAAAATGCTTTAAGACAGCAGGATGAGGAGTTCTACGGGAACAAGAGGCCTGCAATATCTCAGGCTGAGATAGATGCTGAGAATATGATCATCGCACAAGGTCAGCAAAAGCCCGAGGACGTATCAAGGGAGCTGTTTGAGCAGGCTAATTCTACCGCCACAGCGCAAAGAGAAGAGGTCGCTAAGGTAAGGATCCAAGCTATATTAGAGCAGTCAAGAGCAGACGGTATCAAAAAAGGCTTTGAAAAGCTTGCAAAGGGCACCAACAGTAAGCTTTATGACAGCCCGCTTGTAAAAGATAAGGATTTCCAGATCGAAAAGCTTGATATTAATCAGGCAGGAGAATTCAAGGCTCTGCTTGTAAATGTTATGGGAACAGATGCCAACAATTCTCCGACAGGGGAGATATATACTGTCTATGATAAGTTTTACTATAAAAAATCACCCGACGGCGAGCCGATAAATGTTGTTGAAGATGTTAAGCAAAGGCTTATCAAAAGTGAGATCTTCGGCAGTAAAGCTGAAAATCTCAAAGAGTCAGTACTTTATAATTACGTTGCGGCAGAGCTTTTGCATTTAGCATCTGACCCTAACATCTCGCTTAGCTATAATAATGATGAATTCACCGTAGATAACCTTAAATTAAGGGAAATCCCCGAGATATCCCCCGAGGTACGCATTTTTAATGTAAACGACCCCGTGGCTGACAGCGATATCCAGCTGGCATATGATATAAACAAGCTTGATATACCGCAGGTGACAGATGCGACGCTGTTTACGTCGGTAGTAGGGCTCTCCCGTGAAAAGCTTAATGCGTATGCGGCAGTTTATGATGAGATATTCGGCAAGGGGCAGAGGGGAAATATACAAGATGTTACTATAAACATTGTTCCCGACAGGGAGATAGATGCCCCACGCGAGGATGTTCATTTCTCCACAATACACAGCCTTATGAGAGAGCATACACCTCCCACGGCCTATAATAAAGAGGTCTGGAACAAGCAGCAAGCCTTTAAAAACGGAAAGACATATATATCGGCAGAGCCTAATGACACTCTGAAAGCAGGCAAGGCAGCGATAGTTATGGCGCTTGCAAACGGAATGACTGTAAAGAAAAACGGCGTTCCCGTAGGTGAGCTGTCGCTTGTTGCGGCTAACAGAGCAAAGCAAAAGCAGATAACCGACAATATGAAAGACCCTGAGCTTGCATTCCTCGGCAGCGTTGGCGGAAAGATAGTTCCTTCAAACTACACCCTTGATAATATCCGCAATACCCTTAACGGGATAACTGCTAATATTGAAGGCGCAGACAACCGCTGGTTCAGGTCATCGAGCTATTACAGAGAAGTAAAGAAAGCGCTTAAGGCACTCAATAAGCACGTTAATGAAACGCTTTCAGCTAAAATTGACAACGATCAGCCTATAACCTTTGAGGATATGGAAAAGTTCTTTGCTAAGAGCGATGTGCTTAGGGGAAAAATGGAAAAGTACCTTGAACATAAGAATAAGCAGATGCTTGAAGACCCTTCAAGAAAGACTGACCCCGGCAAGCAGGACCATGAGCAGGTAAGAATAAAGAATATTATTAGGTCGATCGAAAACCTTGACACTATGAACAAGGCTGCTGAAAAAAGCGTTATCGAAACTATGTCAGCTGATGCAAAGGCTTATTTTTATTCGCAGTACAGTAAAGCACTTTTAAAGACTAAGGACCCATATCTTGAAAGAGAGCCCCTAAAACACACCTTCGCGGAATGTGCTGACAGGTTAGACCAGCTTGATGATGATTTCTACATAAGAAGAAATAAGTATAATTCGGATAAGGAGAGCTTAAGAGAGGCCCGTGACAGGATAATCGGCGCTGTAAATAAAAAGTATAATGAGCAGTTTGTTGCCGAATACGGAAAAAATAGGAGAGATCCCGTGGAAAAAGCGGCATCAGAGGCTGACGCTGCATTTGCTAATAACAAACGCAAGAAACTAAGCGACACGGAAATGCGTACTTTGTTCGCTGAAACGAAGAAAGAGAGTCTTGATAGATATTCGACCTACAACTATGAAAAGAATAAGCTTGCTGAGTATAAGAATGATCTTGTAGCTTACAACGCTGATGAAAAACAAGCAAGAAGCTATGCAAACGCCACCGTGCTTACGGGCGAATATGCCGAAAAGATCAAGGTCTATGAATATGTATTAGGGCCTACACCCAATCTAAAAAAGGCCTTTACCGACCCTCGTATGGAGCCGTTCACCAAGGAGGAGATCAAAAAGATCACGCCGATACACGGAAACTTTAAGGCCATTGGAGATGGCGGCAACGATCCTTCACTTTCAACAAAGGACTTTGCAGCGATAGCATATGCTGCTTGCTTTACAGACAGAGCTTACGAAAAGATACCGCCCCAGTACCATAGGAGCAAGAACCCGGACGTTAACAAATATTTTATGCACTTTATGATAGAGCGGCTTGATAAAGGCGATATCGACCGGATAGGCTGTTCACACGGCGGTATGATCCAGGAGGGCAGGCTTATGGCAAAGGAGGCTATGGAGAAATATGCTCAGGGCGACAAGCAGATGCTTGCTGAGCTGCTGACAGCAGGTATCAAGAAAACAAACAAGGTCTTCAAAAAGAATCGCAGCGGAATCACCCCATCAAATATCGAAATGGCCGCAAGAATGAGGAATATGCTTGAGCGTGATCCCGAACTTAAAGCTATTGCTGAAAGTAAAGGACTAAGACCCGAGGATACAAGAAGTATAGAATCAATGATAAAGGTATTGAAAATAAAGGAAAGTGCCGATAGATTCGCTAATAACGTTTCTAAACGCTCAATTACAGAGGATGAACAGATTGACGGTGTTACGGATATGTATATGATGATGCTTATAACCGATCAGGAGGAAAGGTCGAAAGATGCAAACAGAACGGATAATCCTTATTTTATGAATGAGTATAACGCTATACTTAACGAGATCTTAAATTCGATAAACACCGTAGATGATCTGAGAGCAATGGATCTGCAATCATTGCTTTATGATAAGGCGGGATATCTTGATTATAAGTATTCTCCAAATACCCCGTTGCTTGAGAGCTTTAATGATCCGAAGAATATTGACAAATTAAGAAACACTGTTCGTGAAATGGTAAAAAACAGCACACTTAATGCCCCTTATAGTGAATCAAGAAAAATCTTATTAGATGTTAAGAAATATAAGCTGGTTACAGATATGATAAAGAATTATGAGGAGAAGGCACCTGTAACAGATGACGGTTTATATGATATGGGTATTGAGGATGGTTTTATACGGGAGTATATTGATAATAACAAAGATGAAGCAAGAGAAAGAATGAGATTAGCAGATAGCGCCGGCTTTGATGACTTAAAGCTAAGTAATCTGCGTAATATGGTGGATAATAAGCTAAAACACCAAAGAGCTAAGAAAACAGTTTCAGCTACCACCAATGTAACTGCCAACAATAATACTACGGTAAAAGACAACACCATAAAGCACATCTAAAAGCATTTTCGGCAACAGGGAACAAAGGAATAACAGAAATGTAAAAACCAAAGATAAAATGGGATATACCTTCCAAAGCTAAGAAGGTATATCCCGTTTTTGTATTGATGCTGAGTGAAAGCTTTATTACGGCAAGACGTGATACTGTGAATTTTGCAGTGCGGGGGATATCCGTCGTTTTGATGATGTAGTTATTGCAGAGAGCAGAGAGCTGTGATCATGAAGAACGCCGCGCAGATATTATTCTGTTCGGCCTTTGCTTTTGTTAAGGCAACACCGCACGGCCATCGGCGGATATTTTTGTATGCCATCCACTTGCATATTTTCCGCCATATTGCCTTAAATCCCCGATCATCACCCTGATGCATGCGCTGTTTTATAAAATACAGGCTTATATGCACCTATTTCACATTTTTGGGGGTATTACTTACGGAGAATAAAAATAATGCCATATCGGGCACATTATGGGAGGAATAATTATGCCGCCAAGAACAAAAAAAGATGTAGAAACAGAAGTAAACAACAGAATGGTAGATTTTAGGGAAAAAAATGATCACAAGGGCTTCGTGGACTATATGGAGACTATTCTTGACCTTAACATGGTAGCAGGTCAGCTTGACCCTGAAAATGCGGAAAACAATGAGCATTATTTTGCGTATGATAAAATGCTGAATCTTCTTGCACCTATGGTTTTTAACGATGAGTCCAGGGATTTTTATGTTCGGGTACGTGCAGAGATAGCAAAAAGAGCTATTGATGAGCACGTCAGGTTTATCAACAAGAGCAAGGAACTCGAAAAGCGTGTATTAAACGAAGAGATCGAGGACGCTGAGTATTTAAAACACGATAAAAAGCTTCTCGCAAAGACGGGCCTTGCACTGGGCTTTGATGGCAGAAGGGTATATGATCTGCAATGCTTTGACGGTATGTCAAGAGCAGCATTAGTAGCAGAGGGAATGGCTGAAATAGACATAAATGAGTATTATAATGTCATTGAAGAATCGACAAAGCTGTTAAAAGAACACCCCAGTGTTCCAAAGGGTGAAGAGGAGTTTTATAAAAGAGCACTTCCCGAAAATATCCCGACAAACAAGTATAAGGTCGGCAAGGGGATCGAATTTGATATAAAAAAATTAGGGCAAAAAAACCCGATCTGCGATGAGGCAGAGTATATTAAAAAGCTAAAGGGGATAAAAACCGCAGAGGAGCTTGAGGAATACCGCAAGGAGGTGCTTAAAGACAAGCAGCTGCTGCTTGATTACGAAAATGCGGCATTAAAAATGAGCCGTGAAACAAAGCCGCTTTTTGAAGAGCTTAAGGCAAAGGCTAAGGAGCCTAATTCAAAGGAGTATCAGACGCTTTATGCATCACTTGAAAACCTGGGTAATGTGGGTAATGGCCTGCGCCTTTTAGATCACGGTACCAATTCACTTGGTGATACAAAGGAATCAACTATCCGCCACTGGGTCATTGGTGCATTGCTCGATTATTTGGCTAAAAACGGTAAAGCCTTTGAAAAGGAAGACCCCGAGTTTGCAAAAAAGATACAGGATTTTGCAAACAGCAATAAGGAGCAGCTGCATGACCTCAAAACTAAAAATGTGGTATCTGTTCAAAAAAGGTTCCGCTCCTCTGTATTCCCTGTTATACAAAGCAGCAGTATGGATACGGTGCTTGCTGATATAGACGTCAGAAAAGAGCAGCTTGAAATGGAAAAATACTGCCCCGAGCAGACAGCATCGCTTAAAAAGATGAGAGAGGAATGCAGCAAGGGCAACGAGAAGATAGATACTGTAGAGGACTATATCTCAAGCGCTAGGAGAGTTCATAAGGCACTTAAATTCCTTCAGGATGATATTTCAAAGGATAATACTGAGCGTGGCGGCGGCTCGGGCAGCTACAATAACCTTGTAAGCACGCTTGATAAGCTTTCTAAAATGGACCCCGAGACCACTAAGCCCAGAGAGTATATAGCACAGATGAACTTTGCGCTCGGCGCTGCCGAGACATATGTAAGCAAGCATCAGGGCTTTGCGCACCCCTTCTCGGCCGTACTTCCAAAAGGGGCTGAGCGTTTTGATAAGGCAAGGCTTGTAAGAGATATACTTAGTCTTAAAATAAAGGAGTTTGAGGCAAAGCATTTGACAAATTGCTCATTTTTAGATAAGGATCCAAAGAAGGAATTAGAAAGCCTCAACGCTGAAAATGATGCACTTAGATTGTCCTGCAAGGCAAAGGAGCAGGAAATAAAGGAATTGACAGCCTTCAGAAAGGCAAAAGAGGAATTCACAGAGCTTGCAGCAAACACATGGCTTAAAAATAAGTTTGATGATACGCTTGCAGAGCATTTTGCACAGCATGCAGAATACACCCCCGAGCAGATACAGAATATAAAGGACACAACAAGCTTTGAGGATTATAAGAACGAAACAAAGGCACAGGTGCTCGGCAACGAGCAGTTTAAGAAATATATCGACAGCATCAAGGATAAGCAGACGCTTGAGCGCATGAACAGCTTAGCAGAGGGTGGTGGCAGAAGGCTTTATGAGAGCATAAACTCATTTTCCTACAACTCAAACGAAAAGCTCAGCTACCTTGATGAAAAGATAAAGACAGCGCAGACAAGTATCAAGGCGCACACTGATAACGGCACGAAGATAAACAATCAGAGCCTTAAGAATGACTATGCCGCAATAGCGACAGCCTACTACTACAAGCTTGTGAAAAAGGGCGGCGATAATGTAAATGACGCAGACTTTAACAAAAAGCTTGAAGAGATAAAGTCCTCAAAGATACTTGATGACATGGTCAAACAGGACAAGGGCGGCACACTCTTTGAACAGGCAACAAATGGAAAGGGGCAGAACCTCTGGGGTAATTTCTTTAGCAGGTTTGAAATGCTCAAAAAGCAAAACGATCCGTTAAATGCTCAGCAGACAAACAATACGGCAGTTAAAGAGATCGGCAAGGAAAAGACTATGATACAGTAAAATAACAGCAAAGCCTATATCGGCTGCGGTCTAAGATGCAGCGATATAGGCTTTTTCTTTTGCAAAAGAGGCTTTGCTGACTAAGTAGATGACTGTAATAAAAGATCATCACCGCACAGCTTTCCTTGCGGATCTGTGCGGTGATGGTTTGATCTGATCGTTATTTATTCATGGTGTTGATAAGCTCGCTATTTTGGGGGTGAGTCCTGCCCTGCTGCTTTATCTTTTCAGCCTCTAAATAGGCGCTCTTTGCATCTCTGAGTTTAAAAATAATGCCGTTGCCTGTTGATGAAAGTGCAGTCATTGAAAGCTCCTTTAGGTCTTCCCAGTTTGCTGCCATATCAAACATATACTTGAAATACTCGCTGTCGCTATATAGCTTCTTAGCGTTTTTTTCACATTCCTTTGACATTTTTTTGTATTCTTTTTTGTATTTTGCAAAGCCCTCATTGCCAAGCTCTTCCCTGATCTGCGATACAGTCCTTTTCTCAGGAAGATTCCACGATGACTTTGTTGAGATGAGCATTGCGGTCGCGCGCATTATTTTGTCCTTTTTTACGTTAAAGTCATTATTAGAGGTCGGCTCGCCCTCTGAAAGCACATCTCTTATATCGTTCTGATAAGGTGTTATCTCACCCGGTCTGAAATTGGCAGGGTCATAATATGCAGGCTTTAAGAGGTCGTTTTCTTGCTTTGCCTGTTTTCTTTTTTGCTCCTCTGCTGCCTTTTGCTGTTCTGCTGCCCTTTGCTGTTCTGCTGCCCTTTGCTGCTCGCGCTGCTCTACCTCTCTTGCGCGCCTTTCTATCTCCTCACTGAGATATCTGCCTTTTTCCGATGTGGAGATATACAATACCGTCTCCATAAGGTCCTTATCGGTTATGCTGTCGATCATATCCTTAAAGCCCTTGTGGTTCTTTATCGTTTCTGCTTTTTTGCTTATATTCTCTTCGGAAAACTTATTTATGCATTTTTTCATCTCATCTGCATCGTATGAGTTTGTCTTTTTGGCAAGAAGGTCATAGGTTTTCTGTGTTTCTTTTACAGCTATACCTACAGCTGTTGTTTTTGCAAGCAGCTGTGCAAATTTCTCCTTTTTCTGCGCAAAGAACTCGGCATCGCTCATATTCTCGGGCTTTTTATCATCATTGATGATGCTTTCCATTTCCTCTGTATAATTCTTGTGAGCATCGGCCGCCTTTGACATCGAGGAATCATAGTATTTTCTTTTCTTATCCATTACTTCGACAATACCGTGTTGTATGCCTATCAGCTCTGCCCTTGAATTTTTTGCCGTCAAGTTCTTTGAGGCGGGGTATAGATCGTAGGCCTTGTCAAACTCTGCAAGGTGCGCTCTGAGCTTGTTGCCTATGCTGATAGAAGCGTTATATCTTGCAGGCCCTTTTCCGAAATTGCCGTTAATTAAGCCCTTATGCTTTTTCCTGTAGTCATCGCAGGCATTTATCGCATCAACAAGGCTCTTGCGGTATTCGCTCGGCGTTGTTTCAATTCCCTTTTTGCTCCTGTTAAGAGTATCTATGGAATTTATAAAAGTATCATATGACGCTGTTCTTTTGGCTTTTCTGGTTTTGCGGTCAGCCATATCATCAAGCATTGCCTTGATCTCGCTGCCAAGCTGCTTATCACCGCGAATTTTATCTACCGCCTCTGCATATGCGTTTATGGCATCTACCTTTTTGCTGTATTGCCTGTATTGCTTATGCATATTGGGATTTACTTGATATGCGTTAAGATCGGATTTCTTATGCTGTATCGCCGTTATATGCTCCATCAAGCTTTCAGGAGTAAAAAAGATTGAATCTAAATTATCGTATTTATCACGTAAAGCTTTATAGTGATTGTTGTAATTGTGCAGATTAACTTCAGATCTGTTTTTAGCAAATGAAAGTGCAGCATTTGCGGCATTTTCATCAATGCCTTTAAATGCCTCAGCCTTTTCCCTGACCTGGTTTAATGCGTATTTTGCTGCGTTGCTGCTAAAGGGTTGAGGCGATCTGAGCGCTTCTGTACCGTCAAAGGCAATTCCATACCATTCTATACCCTTAGAGATCGCCTTGAGCAGGTTGACAGCTTCCATAAGCTCTTTGTATTCCTTAGTTTTCTTGGCTTCCTCAGAGGTGCTGTCTTCTAATGTCTTGCTTAGGTCTTTTGCCCCGTTTTCCGTATCAAAAAAGCCCTGCTGATATATTTTGATATGCTCACATTCCTTAGCCGTCGTTTTTTCAAGCTTATCAAGTTCTTCGGTGGTGTTTGCATCAATAAGAAGCTTATAGTTTGCAGGGTATTTGGTGAAACGTGACTGCCCGGGCTTGTAATTTTCATTAAACGTAAAGCCTTCTATGGGAACCAAACGCTGGACCTGCCCGATAAACCGTTTCATATATCTTTCTTTGTCTTTTGGGGCGATATTGGGGAAGCTGTTTTTGTAGCTCTCCATTTCCTGGTCTTTTTGATCAACGAGCTCATTATGTACGAATTGTTCCCATTTAGGATCATTTGCTAAAGCTATTCCGAATGTAAGGTAGGCAGATTTGTTTGCACGCAGCTTGGGTGTGAAATCAGACTGTGTAATGACGATACCTGCGGAAAGCTTTTCACGTGCCTTGTCATTTTCTACATACTTTAATTCCTCTATCTCACCGTTTTTTATCTGCTCTGCGACCTTATCAGCCTCTTGGCCTGCCTCCATAAAGGTACGAACGTCATATCTCGTAAAAGCCTTGCCTATCTCGAGTACATTTGCTTTTGACTTTTCGTCAAACTGCTGGAGTATCTCGTCATAGAACTCATTTACTGTATCATATAAAGACATATCATCATGGTTTGTGCTGAGTGTCAGCGTCTGCTCGCAGATATACTGCACCAGCGCATCATAATTCCCCGCTTTGTTAAGGTCTTTAAGCTTTTTTAACATATTCTGATTGATTTGCTTTGGCATAATAAACTCTCCTTTTAGTGTTTTTTGGTTTTATATATAATACCTTTCAAAATGTGATTCGGGTGCAAAAAGCGTTGATTTTTTAAAATGTATAAATTTTCAATGCGAAAATTGCACCCAAAAAGCAAATATACGGGTATTAATTATAAAAGGATAAAACAGGAGGAATTACCATGATAGATCTTAAAACCTTAAAAGAGCTTGAACAAAAAGGAAACTACAAAGCGATAGTTGATATCGCAACGGATATTTTTGTAAGAATGACCTTGAAGGACCCCAAGGCTGATGAGGAAAAGGCTATACTTGAAAGCTATATAAACAGCTTTGAGGTGCCCGAGAATGGCAATGCTATGTCAGAAACCCAGAGCATGATATTTGAGGGCGTTCTTGATGCGCTTTGCGAAAAGCAGGGCAATGCTATAATAGCTGCCGAAAAGGAGATAAGAAATGCAGAAAAGATCATCAAGGACGGCGAGATTGACGAGCTTTCGCTTGTTAAGGACGACCCGAGATCGGCCAAAAAGCTTGCGGAGAGCTATGCCTATTCGCAGACAGCTGCGGGTATCGAGGTCAATGCGATGCGGCTGATCTTTTTACTTATGAATAAGTGTACTATAGACGGTGGAGGAGATCAGAGCATCAGCAAAAGGCTCGGTGAAAAAAGGATATCAACACTTAGATCTGCACTTGAATCGAATTTTGACGATATAAAGCAGGGTGAGCTTAGTGACGAAGAATATTTTGGCTTTTTATATGACAAGGCAAAGGCAGAGTTTGGCAAGGCAGGCGGCTTTGATATACACTCTACCCCCGTGGCCGAGGGTGAGGAGCTTTTTGATAGGAAAAACGCAGACCATGTAAGGATAAAGCAATATACCAATGAAGAGCTTGATAAAGCAATAAAGGAAAAGCGTGCCGTTGTTAAGCGTTTTTATGAAGATAAAAAGAATATCGCGGCGCTGGCAGATGATGCTAAAAAGCTTAAGGAGGAGCTTTTGGCAATAAATGGGCTGGATGTAAACGATAAAGCAGCAAAGCTGCTTTTAGATGAGGTGGAAAACATTACAAAGTACGGCACTAAGGAACACAGAGTGCTTATAGGCGACTCTGCTTTAGAGGAAGGCGCTGCTCGCACAAACAGTAATGTTACAAACCTTAATTCTTATAATAAAGCGCTTAAGGCACTCGGGGAGCTTGCAAACAACCTTTCCGCAGGGCATTTAGATGAAGTGGATTCCCCTGCAAAAAAAGCGGTTTTAAAGGTAGAGCAGTTTTTGAATGAGCATAAAAAGACAGCCCAGCGCATAAAAACAACAGCCCCCTACAAGCAGGGCAGCAACCCCGAGGCTGAGCTTGAAACGCTGCGCCGTGAAAAGAAAAACCGCCTTGAAACGACAGAAGCTATCAAAAAGCTTGGTGAAGTCTGCCATAAGCGTGATATGAATATAAACTCGATAGGGCTTTATACCGCCTCAGCACAGAGAGGCCTTGATATATTAGCAAATGCGGCTGAGTTTATGACATTAGACCGAAACACTCACAGCAAGCCCTCTGACAGCTACACGGCCTTTGCAAGCAGCATGGCTGACCTTGCAAAGCTCAGGGCTGAAAACACCACCCCTCAAAAGCTGCTTGAAAAGATGCAGCAGACATATGATGCCGCTGTTGTTTACGAGCGTGAGCATACGGGTTGGAAGCACCCGTTTACGGGCTACAGCGATAACGGCAAGGACAGGATACGCTACTCACAGCTTGCAAAAACTATCCTCGGTGACAAGATTGCAGAGCTTTCAGCACTTGCAGACAAGGCGAAAAATGCAGTGGGTGATAATACCCCTGCAGCCGCTGTTGCAGACCTTGAAAGCAAGAATAAGATCGTAAGAGAGAGCAGGAATAAGCTGCGTGGTGACATTAAGAAGGAAAATGAGAGCAAGCCCTTTGACCTTGATGACAAGCAGCGCATGGCATTGGGAAAGCTTGCAAGTCTAAAGGCAAAGGTCGGTAAGGGGGCTTATCCCGATAAGAATGATATTTATGAGCCGATCGCCGAGGTCATTCTTTCAATTAACCTCAAAAGGGCAGAGAATACTAAGGGCATAAAGGCAGATCAGCAGCTTTTTGATGAAGAGAAAATGGATATGCTTGACGGGCCCGAGCTTAAAAAGCTTTTTGAGAAGTACACGTCCGAGCAGATAATAAAACAGGCGGTAAATAATGGCGGTGCCGAGCTTTATGCAAACTATGCCGCTATCCACAGCTCGCTTAATAATGCTGCAAACAATGCCGATAAAAACACCGAGCCACAGCCGCAGAAAAAGCTTACAGACCTGAATGCAAGCATAAAAAAATAATAAGATAATAAATAATAGGCAATGCTGTGGCTGGGTGAATCGGTGCATACGCGGGAACAGTTATTCTTGCTTTCATAGGGGCACTCCTTTACTCTTTGCTTGGTGAAACAAGCCTTGCTATTTCAAGGACTTCGTATTCGCCGCCCTTGTAGTGGCGGTATCTTCCTTTCGGGATAGATCTTACTGCTTCTTCATAGGTCATTTGTTATTTACCTCTATTGTTATCGTTTTATATTATAACTACTCCTTGATGCTTTTTTTGACAGGGAATCATAAACGGGGATTTAGCACTTACTGACGCTGAATCGTAATTCATAAAACTGGTTCACCCATTTCGGCAGCATAACATAGCTGTTTTCAGATCTTAGGCAATACCGCACGACCATTGTATGTCAGATGCGCTGACAAATTTTTCGTCAGATTGCCTATATCCGCCGCAGTTTTACTGGCGTAAGACAAGGTGGATTTGGGCGATATGACGGAAAATTTTCAAGCATATGGCATACAAAGGCGTAAGCCGTTGGTTGTGCGGTGTTGCCCTTATTGTTTGCAGAGTATTTTTACCGACTCTTCTATCCAGTATAGCAAGAATTCGGACGATATAGTCATCACTGCTCAATGCGTCAGAAATTGGCATTGTAAAAAATGCCGTAACTGATGATAAAAAATCCATTTCACTATAAGTACGGATTTATCCCATTCGGGCTTTAGTATTTCTTCGATATTGCTCGCCGGAATGTCTTTGTCATATAACTTTGAGATCCCATAGTCTTGTTCATACATATCTCTCCATGTGAAGTCAACCAATTCATTTTTATCTAAAAGAATTGCAGCTCGACCATAAGCGTTATGGACATCATGATATCGTGTCAGGAAATAAGTGATCCTACTTTTTAAAGGCTCACATAAAAACCCGGATAATTGTCTATTAAGACCGAACCATGATTTGTAATGATTCATTATGTACCTCACAGAGTTCAATTCGCCGAGCATTCGCTTTGCCCGCATTTTACTTTTTTATTATATCACACCGACCTGAAATAGTCAATCAAATATCACCAAAAGCCTTAAATGCTTAAATGCGTATTTTTAAGGCACATTGTCTTACATAGGTCTTACATAAAAATATCGGTTTTACGCTTTAAATCGTTGACAAGCTCATCAAGCTGTGCTATACTATTATTATAGGCAGCTTGACAATTGAATACCGACAGGCAAACTCGCAAGGACGGAACAGAGTATGTGAAGATACAGCCGAAATACATCTGTTATCACAAGAGCAGAGGGCTCTGCCGGTGCAGCGGTTTGACTGCCTATCTTGTAAGCAGGATAGATGATTCTGTATGTGAGTTGATACATGAGGTCTTTGCTAATATAAAAGAATCTCCCGATGAAGCTGTGTTAAAAAAGAACTTCGACAAGGAAATGTCGAGTTACAGAGCAAAGATCACTAAGCTGGAGCATGAGCTTGGAAAGCACAGGCAGCAGCTTGAAAAGCTGGAATCCGAAGTTGCTGAAAGCCTTATGGGAAACAGCCAGTTTTCACCCGATGTGCTGAGCAAGGTAATTAAAAGCACCGAGGCAAAGATCAGCGAAACAGAAACTGCGATAGAAACTCTAAATACCGAAATGACCGGTAAAAAGAAATCAATGGAAAGCCTTAAGCCTATGTATGAGGTCTTTGTAGGCAGGGCAAGGGAATTTGATGACAGCACCATTGAAAAGAAGAAAATGATAATCTCGGCTTTGGTCAGCAAAATCGAAGTGTTTAAGGGCTACAAACTGAATGTAGAGCTTAACATGGATTATCAGGAATTCTGCGAAAATTGGGACGTGCTGAATAATAAAAGCACGATCAATGCCTAACTATTCATATTAAAATATATAGACCTAGCTGATAAGCAGGTCTATTTAAAAAATGGAATTTGCGTTATGAAGAATATGACGAGTTAGAGCACTCGGCTGTTAACCGAGTTGTCGTTGGTTCAAGTCCAACAGGGGGAGCCATATTTATCGGGCGGAAATGACGCAAATGCGTTGTTTCCGCCCGATTTTTTATTACTGTTATCGACGGGCGGTCATTGTTTGGTCTTTATTATTTTAAAACTGTAATGACCAGGTATTTTATAGTCAGCTTGCTGTATCTTTCTGTGCTGTATCATTTTTTGTTTTGATCTTGATAGCATTTGCAACGGCGTCCATTGCTGCTGCCTGTGCTGACTGAAATGAATGTAAATAACAGGTCATTGTTGTTGTAGGCTCGGAATGCCCTAAACACGCCTGAACAGTTTTTACATCGATACCGCTTTCGATCATAAGCGTGGCGTTTAAGTGCCGCCATGAATGCGGTGAACAGTAACGTATATTATTTCTCCTGCAAAACTCTTTGAGATAATCGGCAGGGGAGGTAACGTGCATAGGTGATCCGTTCCAGGTGGTGAAAAGCCTGTCTGTGACCTGCCATTTGTCACCTAAATCAATTATGTAGCTGTTCTGCCAATCTTTGTAGCGCATTAATATATCGATCAATTCGGGCTGAAGCTTTAAGCTCCTGATGCTTGATTCGGTTTTGGGTGTGTCTGTGTACATACCCTTTTCCTTTGTCCAAAGTGAATTTCGGCTGACAGTCATTATTCCTTTGTTCCAATCAAAATCCTTCCATTCAAGTCCTAAAAGCTCACCACGCCTAAGACCTGTGTAAAGCGCAAGAGTAAAAAACACTACATATTTAAAATTGCCTATAGGCTCTGAATCAAAAAGCTCAAGTATCTGCTTTATTTCTTCGACTGTGTATATTTTACGTTCTTTTCTGTCGGGTGAGGGAAGTGTAATATTTTTACATGGATTGTCCTTGATCATCTGCATTTTTATCGCATAGTCAAAAATCGTCGATACAAGCGATAAGTGCAGTTTTACAGTTTTGGAGGATAATTTCTTTTCGGAATTATTGCCGCACTTCATTTCACAAAGCTCATTAACAAATCTCTGAACATGACGTGGCGTTATCTTGTCAAGCCTTAAATGCCCGAGTGCTTTGTATATGCGGGGTTCTAAATAGTGATAGCCCCTTATCGTCTGCGCTTTGAGTTTTTTATCAGCATATTCTTTAAACCATTGCTTTGCAAATTCTTCAAACTTTATAGTTGCTATGACATTCCCTTGCAGACATTCCTCTTCAAAAAGCACGATCTGTCTTTGTAATTCTTTTTCGATCTGCCTTGCGCTCATTCCCTCATCCGGTTTCCATGATTTTGATTGTATTACCTGCTTTCCGTGTACGTCATACCCGCACGATACCTTTATTCTGTAAGAGTTTCCTCGTTTTGTCACGTTTGCCATAAAACATCTCTCCTTTTGATGTGTAGATTTTATGGCGTGTTCCGTTATATTTAGTTTAGCACTTTAAATCGAGATTGTCAAGAGTGTGTAATCGGAACACGCCATTTTTTCTAACGCCTTTTGTTCGGTTTCTTTTTGGTTTTCTGTGTTTCGTTTTCTTTACGCTGTCTTTCCTCTTCAACGAGTTTGGAGATATAATCACCACGAGATATTTCATTGTAAGTATCCCGAATATCCAAATACTCCTTCAGTTTCTTCAGACATTTCTCACCCTTATTCTTTTCATACTCTTTTCTCAACCTCAGAATCCTCCCTTCCAGATCACCGATTGATGAAATATGATCCTTATTGATGACAGCCAGCATCTCCGAGAGTTTGTAAACATCAACTTGATTTTTAATAGGCTCTGCAAAAACCTGAATCATACCTATTCTCGTATTGACTGACTCCTCGGTGTAGTCCTCCCCCAGCTTCCACAAGCTGACCGACCGCTGCTGCCCTGGGGCTTTTATCAGAATGTTCTTATCACGCTTGATCGTAAAGCCAAGCCTTTCAAGTTCAGCAAGCAGATCATCAAAGCTGCTGACGCTGGGTATCAAGCTGTCAATTGCTTTTCTGATTTGCTCTTTCCATGACGTGCCGTTCTTTTTATGCTGCCATTCGGAGTAGTTTAGCGACCTACCCTCGTTCTCAAAGTTGAGGGCAGGAGTAATGCCAAACGCTCTGCACACCCCGTTCGTGACCTCACGCATTTTTCTGACCGAAGCCTTGTTGTCATAAAACCGCTTGCCTGTGAGCGAGTACGAATTTATCAAGATATGATTGTGAACGTGATCGGTGTTGACGTGCGTGGCGATGACCGCCTGCACATCGTCGCCAAACATCTTGCGGACAAATGCCATACCTATCTTGTGGGCAAGCTCGGGCGTGACGTTCTCGGAATCCGAAAAACTCATTATGTAGTGTATCGCCTTGACAGGACTTTTGCCGCTTTTGCTCGGAGGGGCATCATAGCTGCGCCTTGCGTACTGCTCGTAAACCGCCTTCATCTGCGTGTAGGCGAAATCGGGCTCGGTCATGCAATTCAGCGAGATCGTCAAAACTCGCTCGTCGGTTTTGTCAGGGTTCAGTATGTAAGTCAGCGCTTGCTTGACATTACGGTGGACAGCCACAGATTTACAGTACGGCAAAGTTCGCTCACCTCCTGACGGAGCTTTTCAATATCCTCGGCATAAATGCTGCACGTTTCGTTGGCTTTCTTCGCCACCTGATTGATATTTCTTGATATGACCCTCATGCCGTTTAGTAGCGGTGCAAGCTCTTTTAGATTTATTTTTTTCACCTCACCATTTAGTGACATCGCCCTAATAAAAGTAGAGGTCTTCAAGTGACAAGCCTTAGCCTTTTCCTCAATTTGTGCCCACTCCTCAGCTGAATACACTATCTCCTTGCGGCGGAGCGTTTTGTTTTTTCTTGCTATTTTCATCAATCCTTTCTTTTTGATTATCGTTCTAATGGCTCACTTTTCCGAGCCTGCGTTTAGGGCTGCAAAGCCTCTAAACACCGCAGAGGTCAACCACGTTGATCTCTGCGGGAAAGTGCCGGTATTTTGCCGGGACTTTCTGTACTTGCGTAATTATGAAAATTGGAAATTCAAATAAACGCATTTACACGTTCTGTCCTGCCGTCCTTGGCAGGGTCGATTTTTTGCGTTCAATTTGCTACTCCAAGATACTTTAGCAGTGACGCTTTGCTCACCAATATCTTGCCACGCACACCGCTGCCTGCACGAACATAGGCGACCTTGTCTTGTGCAACAAGCTGTCGAACCGTATGCTCGGATAAGCCATTTACAAGTGCAGCACACTCCTTGACGGTGAGCATTTCAAGAGGCTGAGATTCGCTCGATTGAGGTTTTGGTTCTGGCTTGGGCGACTGCGATTCGATAAGCCGCTCCAATAGCAGGACTACCTGCGAAATGATCTGCTGCTTTTCAGTTAAATTCAAATGTCATTCTCCTCTCTGATTTTTATTTTGTATGGTTTTAATGCACGCTGCTGTTCCCTCCTTTCGGGTCTGGACGGTTTGGGTGTGTGACAATGCACTTTTTTCTTCTGCTGGCGAGGCAGGAAGAAATATGTGCCTTTCATAAGTTAATTCTGAATGACAAACGGAAAAGTTAATGGGCTTTTGTAAAAATCGTAGGGTTGCATAAATGGCAAATGTAAGGGTGTGAAGTTATTACAGAATATGTACAAGAAGTGGCGAATGCAGCATAGCCTTCATAAGTAACGACACTTTGAGCCGTTTTTATAAGCGGTTTCGGGAAAGTTGTAATGTTTATCTCTGTATTCAACAATTCCGACCTGTGAAAAATGTATGGTTTGCATATAGATGCTGCGGCGTAGTCGCTCTACCTTTCTGAACATGGTCTTTATTGTGACACAGTGAAACCTTCTTTCATAAGACAATCCCATTAAGTCACCCCATTCCCGCCAGCACTCCACTTATAAAAATACAATAAAACTCTAATATAAGGATATCAAGGCGCAGCAAAGCTGACGGTCATTTTGCCGCCTGAAAAAATATGAATTTCTCGGTCAGGCTATCCTGTAATTAAAATACACGTCCCGCCTTGCACCCTTTATTCGTGGTTTGTCTCGTCCTTTTCGGATCGGCAGTATGAATGCTGATATGAGTGCAGAAATGTCAGACTGAATAACCTTCCCCGATAAAAAGTTTCTGCATATCTGCACCGCCTGAGAAAGGTTTATCCTGTAGGCGTATTTCCTGCCATTTTTTGAACGCTTGATATCAACTTGACCTGTGATAAGCTGGCAAAAGTTGTACATCACCATTCTTGCATATATTTCCTGAAGTACACTGTCGGTTTTCTTAGAGTGATAATAATTCAGACCTATCGTGTGTTTCAGATCTCTGAATGATGTTTCTATCCCCCAGCGCATACCGTAGAGCTTTTTGATCTCAATAGGCGGAAACTTTTCCTTCGGCAGATTTGTCATTATGACCTCATATTTTTCCTTGACCTTAAAGCGGACTATTCTTATCGGCAGCTCATAAAACTGTGGAGGAGCAGTGCGGTCAAAGCTTCTTGGAAGATAATCAAATGCAGTTGTGATATGCTTTATCCTGTGATCATTATTCATCATTTCTTTGATATCTTGAGTATATCTTCTGGTTAATTGCAGCGTTATGCACTCATCAAAAAATCTGTCCGGCAGACCAAGTCCGGCAGCAATACCTCTGCTGTCAATATCCTGTACCCTTATCAGAAACCTGTGCCCCGATTCGATAATATGCGCCATATCATTGTATGACTCGTATCCTCTGTCAGCAATAAAAATGATAGGGATATCGTCATTTCGGTGCTTTTCGACCATTTCGATAAATGCCTCTCTTTCATCGCAGTTACGCTTTTTCTTGATCACAACATCTGTATATGTATGCCGCAAAAGGTCATACATGGCGTTGATGTGAAACAGATTGTAGTGCCTGCCGTTTGGATTAGAAAAATATGATGCCCGGTCATCGGGATTGGTAGGCACATGAGAATCAGAGCCGTCAACAGCAAAAAGACGGTAGCCCTTATACAGATATTTTTTCTTGTTATCCGTAGTCGCTGAAACCAATCGGTCAAACAGAGCTTCAAACGCAGATGGCTTTATCTTAGCCCGAGCCTGAACAAAGGCAGAAGGCGTAGGGGTATTCTTTTTGAAATCAAAATACGGCAGCAACTCGTGAGAGAGCGATCTGTCTTCCATAAGAAGCAGAGCCTTGAAAATATCCCGGGGCTTGAATTTGCCTTTTCGGGTAAAATTGCTTTTTGATGAAACGAAAAATTCATCACGCTGCGAACAGATAACGTCAATAATATCCCATAAAGTTTTTCTCAATCTTCCTGCATATTTCATAATGAAAACCTCCTTGAAACGGTAAAAACTATACCTATTTAAAAGGGTTTAATTGCCGCAGGCAATTAAACCGCAGATTTTCATCAATTTGTCAAGTGGTTTTCTGTAAAGTTTTCATTTTGTACATATTTCGGTTGACTTAATGGGATTGTTTCATAAGACAATCCCATTAAGTCACCCCATTCCCGCCAGCACTCCACTTATAAAAATACAATAAAACTCTAATATAAGGATATCAAGGCGCAGCAAAGCTGACGGTCATTTTGCCGCCTGAAAAAATATGAATTTCTCGGTCAGGCTATCCTGTAATTAAAATACACGTCCCGCCTTGCACCCTTTATTCGTGGTTTGTCTCGTCCTTTTCGGATCGGCAGTATGAATGCTGATATGAGTGCAGAAATGTCAGACTGAATAACCTTCCCCGATAAAAAGTTTCTGCATATCTGCACCGCCTGAGAAAGGTTTATCCTGTAGGCGTATTTCCTGCCATTTTTTGAACGCTTGATATCAACTTGACCTGTGATAAGCTGGCAAAAGTTGTACATCACCATTCTTGCATATATTTCCTGAAGTACACTGTCGGTTTTCTTAGAGTGATAATAATTCAGACCTATCGTGTGTTTCAGATCTCTGAATGATGTTTCTATCCCCCAGCGCATACCGTAGAGCTTTTTGATCTCAATAGGCGGAAACTTTTCCTTCGGCAGATTTGTCATTATGACCTCATATTTTTCCTTGACCTTAAAGCGGACTATTCTTATCGGCAGCTCATAAAACTGTGGAGGAGCAGTGCGGTCAAAGCTTCTTGGAAGATAATCAAATGCAGTTGTGATATGCTTTATCCTGTGATCATTATTCATCATTTCTTTGATATCTTGAGTATATCTTCTGGTTAATTGCAGCGTTATGCACTCATCAAAAAATCTGTCCGGCAGACCAAGTCCGGCAGCAATACCTCTGCTGTCAATATCCTGTACCCTTATCAGAAACCTGTGCCCCGATTCGATAATATGCGCCATATCATTGTATGACTCGTATCCTCTGTCAGCAATAAAAATGATAGGGATATCGTCATTTCGGTGCTTTTCGACCATTTCGATAAATGCCTCTCTTTCATCGCAGTTACGCTTTTTCTTGATCACAACATCTGTATATGTATGCCGCAAAAGGTCATACATGGCGTTGATGTGAAACAGATTGTAGTGCCTGCCGTTTGGATTAGAAAAATATGATGCCCGGTCATCGGGATTGGTAGGCACATGAGAATCAGAGCCGTCAACAGCAAAAAGACGGTAGCCCTTATACAGATATTTTTTCTTGTTATCCGTAGTCGCTGAAACCAATCGGTCAAACAGAGCTTCAAACGCAGATGGCTTTATCTTAGCCCGAGCCTGAACAAAGGCAGAAGGCGTAGGGGTATTCTTTTTGAAATCAAAATACGGCAGCAACTCGTGAGAGAGCGATCTGTCTTCCATAAGAAGCAGAGCCTTGAAAATATCCCGGGGCTTGAATTTGCCTTTTCGGGTAAAATTGCTTTTTGATGAAACGAAAAATTCATCACGCTGCGAACAGATAACGTCAATAATATCCCATAAAGTTTTTCTCAATCTTCCTGCATATTTCATAATGAAAACCTCCTTGAAACGGTAAAAACTATACCTATTTAAAAGGGTTTAATTGCCGCAGGCAATTAAACCGCAGATTTTCATCAATTTGTCAAGTGGTTTTCTGTAAAGTTTTCATTTTGTACATATTTCGGTTGACTTAATGGGATTGTTTCATAAGACACTACATAATGCGGCATATTTTTAAGTGATATTTTGCTTTCCAAAAATATTTTCTCCGAATTCAACAAATCAGCCCTATGTAAAATGTGTGACTTGCACAGCATTTTGATTAAAGAGGGCTCTGGCGGTTTGATAAAGATAAATTTTCATTGAGAATAAAAGCCTCTCACTTATACCTAGGATTTCGGGCGAAAAGTTAAGGCAAAGCTGCCCTCGTTTACAAAATATTTAGATTTGCAATAGAATTACATCCTTATAAAACAGAAACATGAGAAAGTAATGATCTTATACTTGCTAATCAATAATTTTTATGCTACAATGTAAGTGATCATTATTGGTTCAAAAGGAAGTGAAAACGCAATGCTTTCAGCTTGTATGGCGCTAATTGACAGTAAGGCGCAGAGAGAAGAATTTGAAATATTCTATAATGATAATAAAAACCTCGGGTACTCAAAGGCATATTCCATTCTGCATGACGAGCAGGCGGCGGAGGACGCTTTGTCCGAGGCGTTTTTGCGACTTGCTAAATGTTTTCAAAAAGTTCACAATTTATCTTCTCACAAATTACTGTCCTATTTCGTTATAATTGTCAAGAACGTTGCAATTGATATGCTCAGACATTCAGGCAGCGTTAACGAAATAAGGTTTGATGATGAGATCGACTATTCGGACTCTGAGATCGAGGACGTTAATATCGAAAGGCTTGAGGAATGCATTAAAAGGCTCTCGGAGGCTGACAGAGAGCTGCTTTATCTTCGTTATGAGCTGGAGCTTTCTCATATTGATATTGCAAAGAGCTTCGGTATAACAGAAGCTGCATCAAGACAGCGGCTGAGACACGCTAAAGCCAAACTCAAAGCCGAGCTTTTAAAGGAGTGAGATGATTTGGATAACAGAATTCTTTGCGCCGCATTGTCAAATGTGTGCGAGGAGGAGCTTCTCGGTTTTTGCGGGGAGAGTGCTTATGAAGAGCACAGATTCTCAAAGGGCTTTGAAGAAAAAATGCGCAACATTATTCACCCGAAAGAACCCGTTAATGTCAAAAAGCGTATAAGGCTTGCATTTGTTGCTGCGGCGATACTGGCGGCAGGCTTTCTGCTCGGTATGTCATCGGGCGGCAAATGGGGCTTTGACATAAACAAGAATGAAGACGGCGTTTATGCGAGCTTCAATGTTGATTCCGTCAAGGATGCCAAAAAGAAAGTCACCGACCGCTACGAGCTTGGCTTTGTGCCGCAGGGATACGAGCAGATCGAGGAATACATCCAGCCCTTCGGGCAAAGCATCTCATATATTTATGCAAAGGACACGGGCAGCGATGATGACTGGCAGACTGTCAGCTTTTGCTGCTGCACGCCCTATAATTACCGGAATATTCTTTTAGGCGACGAGGGCAAAAGAAGCATTATCGTTGAGGACGGCATTCAGTATTACATCGCCGAGCCGAGCGAGGGCTACACCGCCGTTATATGGTACCAGGACGGCTATGTAATGGTCGTTTCGGGCACAGTAGACAAAAACGAAGCACTTGATTTGTGCAGATCGGTGAAAATCAAAGAGGAATGATATTTTTTTCTCACGTTTTGGGTGGGGGTTACGTTTATATGGGTGCAGGGTCATAAGGCTCTGCGCCTATTTTGATGTTTGAATACAAATTATGGAGGCATATTTATGCGTACAATGAAAACAATATTTGCCGTTGCAGGATTGATATTCCTGACTTCGTGTTCGTTTACAGAAGACCCCAAATCAGTTTTGCCTGATGATGTGTCTTTTTCAAAATGTGATGAGATACTGAATAATTCTGATGAAATAATTAGTAAAAGCTATAAGCCATTCTCGTTTGATGAAAACTGCACAGTTATCGGTGATAGTAATGTATATAAGCTTACTCTCGGATATTGTGACCCCGATATGGATAAAGCCAAACTTAAAGAAAAAGGCGAGAAAATAGCTAAGGAACTTGAAGGAGATGCTTTTGATACTACTCTTGGCAGTATAGTATCGGATTTCAGATATGAATACAGATCTGATGATTCATATTACGGAACAGACCTGTATGACGGGCTGTATATAGGAGACGAAAGCATACTTGACGGCTATTTGCAGGCAAAAGGTGAAAACAGCTTTAGTGATTTTTATGATTTTGATAAATGCACGCTAAATGATGTTTGCAGCATTAAGTCAAATAAGCTGCTGGAAGCATTAAACGACTGCAAGGGCAAATTTACGCTTGAGCCTAAATACTTATTTAAATACCAAAACAATGATGAACACCTATATATCTATGGAGCATACAACTACAACGGAATAAATATAGATTACAATATTTCTCCAAATCTGAATGAGAGCGACAAAGAGAATGTGTTCTTTCTTGATTCATCATATGATATGATACTGAATGAAAACGGCGAGCCACAAGTATTCTGGTCTTCTTCACGCACACCGAGAGTTGTTTCCGAGGAGAAGATAACAGAGCTGATCTCGTTTGAGGGCGCAGTTAATATTCTTAACAGCGAGCTTGCAGAGAATTCTGGATATGTGTTTGATAAATGTGAGCTTATGTATTGCTATATAAAAACTCAACCTGTTATTGAAATTGATGACTTTGTACCAAACGCCGCAGAAACATTTGAGTATGAACCTACATGGGTGTTTTATATAAAGCAGGATGAAAAGAACTTTGCAAACTATAATTCTCCGTCAACAATAAGAGTAAATGCTCTGACCGGGAATACCACTATTGCTATATATAATTAGGAGTATAAAAGAATGAACAAAACGTCTTTATGTATTATCTGTATGATTTTGGCTTTGTGCCTTTGCGCCTGCTCTGTTTCGGATAACAGCAGCACATCAGAAAGTACCGAAAGCAAGACTATTTCATCTCAGCCTGAAAAGTCGAAAGAAAATAACAAGGAGATAATCCGTCAAAATGTTGATGTGGTTTCCTTTAAAGATGATACATTAACCGTGCTTGCAGACAATAGCGAAATGGCATTTGACACAAAGCCCTATTATGAAAAGACGGGGCTTAAATCTCTTGACAGCGCTGTTATAAACAACAGCTGTGGCATTCCGATCAAGGCAGAAATATCCTATTACAAAGAAGACAATGTGCTGGTAGGGCTTGATGTGATAAAACCAAACGGCAAAGAATTGTCAGGAGAGTTTAATATAAAAAGCATTGCAGACAACATAGCTTTAATAGAGCAGCAGGGAAATGAATATCAGGCAGATATAAAATCACTTGCAGGTGACGGATATGCAGTTTTTGATGACGAACGACTAAAACGGCCATACAGTCTTATAGGTATAGTTTTTTCTGATACCGATAAATGTGTTGTAACAAGTATGCTACCGTTTTCAGATGAAAAAGACGGCATAAAGAATTACGGCACAGAGGAAAGCGATATCATACCCAAATACATCTGTGCCCAAGTAAAAAGCAAAGACGGAGCAGTCGTTACGGCAACAAGAAACGATAACGGACAAGATGTCGTTTTTACAGCAGCAATGTATCCTGACGGGGTTTCATTTGATAACGGTGAACACATTTTTTACGCACCGCTTGGCGGCAGTGACGCTGACGAAAAGACAAGCGAACATACCATGTGTGTTATTCTTCCGGCAGGAGATATAACGGGCGAGATCATTTATACATCGACACAGGACAAAACGCCTGCAATATATATTTCATATAACGGCGAGCAGATCAAGCTTGAAACACAGACGATAATCGACAAAAACGGCAAGCAGATAGATATAAATAACTTAAAGTCCGGTATGAGCGTTACGGTCAATGCTGATGATATTCGGTATATGGGCTCGGTTTATGACAAGTGTTATTATGTTAATAGTGTGATGGTGGAATGACACATATAACGATGAGAAAATGGAGTTGTTATTATGAATAATTTAGTTATGGATAATGATTATGAAGAATTAAAAAGGCTGATCGATATATGCACGGAGCTTGGTATCGGAGCAGATGATTTTACTGATACAGAAACGGATTTAGACGTTAAAACAAAGCAACGAATAATGAATAGCGTACTAAGAAAAACCGGGATAGGATAGATTTTACTTATCAGATAAATCGAGAATAAATGAAATATATAGAATTGAATGACTTAATTCCCGGTATAAGTATGGAATATAAAAATCATATTAAAAGAGGTATCGTTATGAGAAAACTATTACCGTTAATAACCGCTATGGCTTTGTGTTCCTGTTCATTTATAGATGACGGAAATACTAAGTCTGTGGAAAGCGTCGAATATGTTGAAACAAAAGATTCTTATAAGAACTATGAGGCCGTTCTAAATGAGGAGCATAGTGGTTTTACCCTGCCTGATAGTATAGATGTTGTTGATACAAATGAGCTGTATGTAATAACTTTAGGTTATACAAATACCGAAAAAAGTGAGGATAAGCTTCGGGAAAACGGAGAGTTGCTTATAAAAGGAATATGCGGAGAATCAAAAGACGGTGGAAATATCGTTACCACAGAAAACGGTGATCCGTTCAGATACGAATACAGCGATGCGGATATTGAGTGCCTGTATGATCTTTTTGACGGATATATAATAAGAACAGGCTCAATGCCAGAGCTTGATTATTGCAATATAAATGAAGTATTTACAGATTCCACAGATGAAAAAACGATAGAGCTTTCAGGTGGAAATACTACAGTCAAAAAATGCTGTGATATGATATATGATACACTGAATAACAAGCTTTCAGATGTAAAGGGCGGTTTTGAACTGCTCCCCAAAAGAATATGCAGCTATGATTCAAACGGTGAAAAGGGACTTTTTGTGCTTAATGCGTTTTGCTTTAATAAGATACCAATAGATTACAGCCTTTCGCCGTTTCTGACTGAGGATACAAAAACTCTTGTTTATTATCTTGATGCTTCATCTTCGGTGTATATTACTAATGATAAATCACCGGATTATATAAACTCTGTTTCCAGGTTTGTGCTTAAAGATAAGAAGAAAATAGAGAAAATGGTGTCATTTGAAGGGGCCGTTGATATACTTGAAAATGAGCTCGCCGATAATCTGTATTTGGAGTTTGATGATGCAGAGCTAATATATACTTGCATAAAGACAGATGAAACTGACGGCAAAAAACACGATGCATCGTCATATATTTATGATACGACCGTGACTTATGAGTTTGAACCAACGTGGTGTTTTTATATAAAGCAGGATTCAAAAGTTGAAAATGATCTTAAACATCCGTCAACTGTAAGAGTTAATGCACTAACAGGGGAAATAACGGTTATGCTTAACAAATAAGGAGGAGCTTATATGAAAAAGGCTGTTTTTCTAATGCCTTTGGTAATTATATGTATGCTGGCAGCCTGTTCAAAAAGTTCTGAAAGCAGCAATTCTGTTAATGATAATAAGGATAAAACGCTGTCTCAAAAGCAAGAACAGATAAATGAACCCGAATGTTCTGTTATCTCTGTCAATGCTGATATAATATCATTTGATAATGATATACTTTCAATAGATAATAACGGAACAAGACTTGATTTTGATACAGTTCCTTATTATGAAAAAGGCGGGAACAGGGAAGTTGATACAAGCATTATAAATAATTCATTCAATATAAAAATAAAAGCAAAGCTATCATACTATGATGATAATAATGAGCTTATTAAACTTGATGTCATAACACCAAACGGAAAGCAAATGACAGGTGATTATACTATAAAAAGTATTACAGATAATATTGCCATACTTGATAATAATGGTGCGACATATACTGTCGATGTACACACACTTGCCGAGAATGGATATGGGGTATTTGACAACAAACGATTAAAAGGCGAATATGGTGTTACGGGCATATGCTTTTATGATAGTAATAACTGCGTGGTATCAGATATTCTTCCGAAAATATCCGAAAAAAACGGCACGAATCATTACAGTATAAAAGAAAGCGATATCATACCCAAATATATCTGTGCCCAAGTAAAAAGCAAAGACGGAGCAGTCGTTACGGCAACAAGAAACGATAACGGACAAGATGTCGTTTTTACAGCAGCAATGTATCCTGACGGGGTTTCGTTTAATAACGATGAACACATTTTCTACGCACTGCTCAGCGGCAATGATGCTGATGAAAAGACAAGCGAACAGACCATGTGTGTTATTCTTCCGGCAGGAGATATAAAGGGCGAGATCATTTATACATCGACACAGGACAAAACGCCTGCAATATATATTTCATATAACGGCGAGCAGATCAAGCTTGAAACACAGACGATAATCGACAAAAACGGCAAGCAGATAGATATAAATGACTTAAAGTCCGGTATGAGCGTTACGGTCAATGCTGATGATATTCGGTATATGGGCTCGGTTTATGACAAGTGTTATTATGTTAATAGTGTGATGGTGGAATAATGAAAATAATATATTCTCTTAAACAAGACCTCAACAAAACCCTCCTAAACATCGGCTTTCTCGGCGCTGTGCTTTTAACAGCAGTCCTTTGCTTCACCGCTCCAACCTACCACGACCTGACGACCGACCGCAGCTATTCGGTGTTTGAGTCGTTCTTCTCGTTCAAGCGTGAGTTTATCGAGAGTGACACGCAGTTTGCGTCAATAAGCGTCTTCCAAAATGGTTTGGGCGGGTATATCTCAATGTTCCTGCCGATAATCGTTGCGTTCCCGTTTATGGTGTCATTCTGCGCCGAGCGCAACAGCGGACTTATGCGCTTTACAATATCACGCACAGGCTGCCTGCGCTATTATCTCTCGAAATTCTTCGCAGTGATGATAGGCGGCGGCCTTGCTGCCATGCTTGGGTATGCGATTTATGGGCTTGTGGTCTATGGCTTTTTCCCGAATATAAACAGCTATGAGCTTGATGAATTCTACTATGAAATGCACCCCGACAGCCAGACTGTTGAGGTGCTTAAAATGCTGTTGAGTGCGTTTATCTACGGCGCTGTGACAACGCTGCCTGCGTTCTTGATAAGCTCATTCTCACGCAACCCGTATCTTATCACCTGCGTGCCGTTTCTGATGGTGTATATCTGGAATACGGCTATCAATAAACTGGTGCTCAAAGCGTGGGAAACGGAGGATAACGAGCTCTCGGAAAAGCTGTTTGATTTTCAGCCCGACAGCGCCCGTCGGCTTGTCTATATAACTGAATGGAACGAGAGCGCACAGCGCATAGTTATCTTTAACGGAGTGCTTGTTGTGGGTGTTATCGTGCTGTTTTCGGTCATTATGAATCTTCGCAAAGATAGAGGTGTGTGATATGTTCGGACGATTAAACCTTAGACAATGCTTCACCACCGCCAAAACGGAATACATCAAGTGGGTAAACGATGCACGAATGATTATCTTGGCTGTGCTGCTTATCTTCATTTACAGCTTTGCGATTGAGCCCTTGCTCAAAAATGCAGACGAAATGGGCGAGCAGTTAAACACCTTAGAGCCGTTTATTGCCATAGCAAACAGCGGAGCGATAATGCTGATATTGCCGCTTGTGTTTCTCACCCTTATCGCAGACTTTCCCAAAATCGACACCAACACAGTTTTTTACATAATGCGTGTAGGTCGCCTTAACTGGATAGTCGGGCAGATGATTAAGCTCGTGTTTATGGCGGCATCTTACCTTGCTGTTATCTTTCTCGGCGCAGTTGTGCCTATGCTCGGGCGCAGTTTCTGGTCTGATGACTGGAGCAAGGTCGCAACGCAGTACAAGATAGTTTTCCCCGACAAGGCAGGCAATTTCGGCGTGCAGCTTTTGCCGGAGAATTTATACAATCAGCTCTCGATATACAGCGCAGCAATACGCAGTTATTTGCTTGTGTTTGCGTATCTGCTTATCTTAGGGTTGATACTGTTATCATTTTCTATCGTCAAGAAAAAGACCGCAGGCTTTGTGGCTTGTGCGGCGATAATCTCTATCGGCACGGCGCTATGCTCGATAAAGACAAATCTTATGTGGATTATGCCAATGGCAAACAGCATTATCTGGCTGCACTACACAAAGTATTTCAGGCAGCCGGTCGTGACTATGGAGTTCTCGGTGTTTTATCTCTGCACGATGATAGTCGGATTAACGGTGTTCTGCATCGTTGCAATAAAGAAATTCAACTATGATAATGTGACGGAGATTGCGATGTAAAAATGGAGTTGATATTATGAATGATTTGGTTATGTATAATAAATATGAAGAATTAAAAAAGCTGATCGATATATGTATGGAGCTTGAGATTGAGACAAATGATCATATTGATACAGAAACTGATTTAGATATTCATACTAAGCAAAGAATAATGAATAGTGTTCTTAGCAAATCCGGAATCGGATAAACTATAATTATCAGATGAATCGAGGATAATAGAATGGCAATTATAGATGTGAATGACGTATGCCTTACCCTTACCAAAACAGATATTTTAAAGCACATAAATGTCAGCTTTGAGGAGGGCAAAATACATGGTCTTATAGGTCGCAACGGCAGCGGCAAAACTATGCTTATGAAGTGCATCTGCGGCTTTGTTAAACCAACAAGCGGCGAGATAACCGTTGACGGCAAAAAGGTCGGCAAGGACGTAGACTTTCCCGACGATATGGGTATCATAATCGAAACGCCGGGCTTTATACCTTACTACTCGGGATACAAGAATCTGAAACTGCTTGCAGGGCTTAAAAACAAGATAGGCAAAGAACAGGTCAGAGAAAGCATGAAACAAGTCGGGCTTGACCCCGACCTCAGGCGGCACGTCAGAAAATACAGCCTTGGTATGCGCCAGCGTTTAGGACTTGCGCAGGCGATAATGGAAAACCCGAAGATACTTATCCTTGACGAGCCTTTCAACGGGCTTGACAAGGACGGCGTTAAGGAGATGCGTGAGTATCTGCTTTCCTACAAAGAGCAGGGCAAGACGATACTTATCTGCTCGCACTCGGCGGAGGATATTGAGGTGCTGTGCGAGACGGTGCATGAGATGGATAAGGGGTGCATCGAGAAGATTTAGTCGTTCTGATGCACAAAACTGAATTGCTGTTTTTGTGCAGGCCTACAAAAACATTTTTAAAGTGCCACGTTTTAACTCCCTTGTGCGTCTTTATTATAAAGAAGGCTTGATATGCTGTAATATTGACAGATCTGATAACAGAAATGAGGGATAGAATTGAATGTGTTTAGTTTGCTGCTTCGCAATATAAAGCTATACCGCTCGTTTTGCATTTTGATATTTTTGAATGTTGTTATATCTGCACTTGTTATATGTTTTAGCTACGGCATTTATCAGAATTATAACACAGTAATAGAAGAGGGAAGCAGTTCAAACAAACAGCTTTGGATAGTGCCGACTTCTTCTCCTTTAGAAAAGATAAACACATCAGTAACCACCAAAATGCTTATAGATACTCTTTACGAGCTTGATACGAATACGCTTAAAAACATAAAGTCGATAGAGTGCGGTGCTATTCTGCCCACCTCGGCATTTGATAAAATGAGCTTTAAGTTCGACTTTACATATAACGGCAAGAGCTATCATGATAATTTTGAGCTGTTCAGCGATGAACAGTATAGCTCAGATAAAAAGATAATTGCTATTATCCACAAGCTGAGAACGCCCGAAGCCGAGAGTATCAGCTTAACTTCTTTGAGCATCGGTGAGGACTGGTATGGAAAAAACATAGGCGATTCAAAAACAGTAGATGTTGACGATGAAGAATTTGAGATAGTAAACGATACACTTACTATGGAACAGGGGCCTTTGAGCGCTCCTATAACTTCGTTTTACAGTGACACACCGCTGCGGCTCAATAAAGGCGGCTGGAGCGTATATATCAGCTTTAATACCGACCTTACAAGGACACAGTATGATGATATAGTTAACGCTGTAAAAATATGCATGGGTGACAACGCTCAGGTGCCTGAAATGGATATATCACCTGTTACCGAGATATTCTACTATAAAACTGTTATTATCATCTCGGTGTTCATATCATTTCTTGCAGGGCTGAATTTTGCTGTGCTGTATCGCTTTGTTCTGCTAAAAAGGATAAAGACACTTACGATATTCAGGCTTTGCGGCTGCACAAAGCAGAAAATGATAAGAATATATATGACAGAATGTATGATAGTCGGGCTGCCGCTGTTTGCATTGACAGAGCTTATTTACAGTAAGCTGATTCTGCCTGCTCTTGCTGATACATTTGAGTATATCACTTATGCATATTCGCCGCTGCTTTACTTTGTTATGTTTGCGATATATGCGGTCAGCAGCTTTATCGTGCTGTTTATTATGATAGTGTTGTTTGTTTCTAAACGGCAGATAACCGAATTAAAGGCAGGTGTATGATATGATATTCAAATCTGCTTTTCATCAGCTAAAAAGAAACAAGCTCATGAATTTTCTCATAATCATTCAGCTTGCGGCGGTGCTTGGAATAGTGATTGTGCTTGTAAGCCTTATACGTTCAAGGCTTGAATACTATCTTCCGTTTCATACGGAGTTTTCGCGGGAAGGGCTTTTATGTGATCTAAACTACGTTTCCGACAAAGAGCTTGAAGAGCAGTTCCCTAATGCCGAGTTTGAATTTTCATATGGTGATTTTTTATATGTGAACGGAGAATATGACCCGAATTTGGAGAGCAGCTCGGACGGTGAAGATAACAAAGAGGCGATCAAGTATAATTTTGATCCTTTAATATATTCTGACAAATGGATAAATGCTTATACTCCCGAAATGGAAAGCGGAAATTGGATAAGCGAGCTGCCCGAATATGAGGAGAACGTCGTTCATGTAGTTGTTACTCCCGATAATCCGTATGGCTTTTCTGTTGGTGATGAATTTGAGCTTACCGATTACACGGGCGACGGTGTAGTAGAGGGCACAAACGGAAAACGCCACAGCACAAAGGTAAAAATATGTGGTGTTATTGCACCTAAGCAGTACACTATAGGCCACAGCAAGTTTAATAAGACAGATATTGCCTCGCAAAAGAGCTTTTTTGATATGTATTTTACCTTTGATCCGGAACCCGAAAACAGGTGGGGAATCATCATACCGCAGAGCGAATACGACAAAAGCGAGCTGTATAAAGCAAAGAACTATCATGTAATATCGGGAATGAGCTTTATATTTACCGAGAATATGAGCGATGAAGATATAGACAGTCTAAAGCAAATGCTATCTGAGGGATATATTTGCAGCTATAAGGAAAACCTGAGTGAAATAAGAAAAAACAGCTTTACATACATAAAAGAACAGCTGTATGTTCTGCTGCCGATAGCGCTGTGCATATTCCTGCTGACAATGATAACAACTATATCGGTAGTAAGCATTTCATTAGACGGTAGTTTAAGAACATACGGTGTATTCTACATATGCGGTGCAAGGTGGCAAAGATGCGTGACGATATCGTTTGTATATTCTCTTATGATAGTTATTGTTTCATCGGGGCTTTCGCTTTTTGCCTTAAAGGTGATATCTGGTAGAATAAGCACTGTAATATCCTTCGGCAGGTGGGAGTTTATTTCAATGCTTATGATATCTGCACTTTACCTTCTGCTTTCTGTGATTATACCCCTTGTGACAGTAAAAACAGTTAAGCCGAGAGATGTGCTTAAAAGGGATTAGAGGTGTTAACATTTTCTATGAAACGATTTACAAAGGGTGGTAAAAATGATAACGCTGACAAACATAAAGAAGATATACAATCCTAAGAAAGCCAACGAATTTGAGGCTTTACACGGCGTATCGGCGGAGATAAAAAACGGCGAGCTGGTTGCTATTATCGGCAAGTCGGGCGCAGGCAAGTCAACTCTTTTGCATATTTTAGCCTGCATTGACAGCTATCAGGACGGTGAGTACAAGATAGACGACACGCTTGTAAAAGGGTTGACCGAGCGTAAGTATGCCCGTATCAGAAACGAAAAGATAGGCATGGTAATGCAGGATTTTGCGCTGGTGGAAGACTTCACAGCCCTTGAAAATGTAATGATACCGCTGAATTTCTCCAAGAAAAAGATTAAGGGCAAGAAAGAAAAAGCGCTTGCCGCCCTGCGCTCGGTTGGCATTGAGGACTTGGCAAAAAAGCCCTGCAACAAGCTCTCGGGCGGACAAAAGCAGAGGGTGGCTATTGCCCGTGCGATAGTCAATGAGCCAAGCATGATACTCGCCGACGAGCCGACAGGGGCGCTTGATACAAAGACATCTTCTGAGATAATGGAGCTGTTCAAGTCGCTCAATGAGCAGGGGCGGACGGTGGTCATTGTAACGCACGACCCGAAGGTGGCGGAGCAGTGCCAGAGAGTCATTGAGATATCTGACGGGAAGATAGTAGGCGGCAATGAGTGAATTGACAGGAGTGCTGGGGTGTGATATAATTTAACCAACAGTATAGATAATACAACAAAGTGTTTTTTAGACCTGTTTATAACAAAAGTACTTGGATTGTTTGGTGATAACATGATGAAGAAGTCTATTAGAATTATTCTGACAATAGTCATTTGTCTGTTTTCTGTTTCGTGTGGTGTAATAGGTGACAGCTCAAATGATAGTGAGCCTGATCCGCATAAGAATAGCGTTGAATCTTATCATTATGAGCAAGAACAAACTGAGAAGATACTTGAAAAACTTATAGAGTGTTTTGATAACAAAGACAAGGAAGGCATAAAAGCTTTGTTTTCGCCTCAGACTGCAAGTCTTATTCTCTCACAGGAACATAATATCGAACATTATCTCAAAAATTTAGATGCTTGTATAATTGAGGCTGAATGTTATGTAAATGATAAAAACAGAAATGGTATGTTGGAATCAAAATCTAATATGAGACTAAACCACAATGTAGATGCAGAGGGTGGACTGTATGTGTCCTGCTTTGCTAATAGAGGTGGAAACTGTCCATGCCGACATGGACAAGTTTCATTGGCCTCTAAATATGCTTGTGATTGGAATCTGGCAATTGGTGAAGCATTCGGTTCTTTACAGGCAGATGTTCAATATATGGGACATGATATGTATCAGATGAACTACAAGTATTACATCTATGATGTATACGAGTGGCCAGGCATACATGGCTTAAGAGACCTTCACCTCCACGGTGTAGCACATCAGTACCCAATTGTTGGCTATATATCAGGTGATTTGATATGGAAAAAAGGCGAGCGTTGTTATAATGGGATGCTTGCAGAAAGTGCAATTCTCGAATTAAATAATAATCTTTCAAGTGTTAAGGAGTTTTTCCGTGAAATGGATATTAATAGCGATAATATGAGAGAAGTACTTGAATTCTATGGGATTTAGTTTTAGATTGTTTTGATACAATAAACGCCACATAGATTAGTCGCTCTATGTAGTTTATTTAATTTCAAAATCATGAGAGGAAATTATTAATGAAAAAGAGTTACTTAATATTTCTTTTAGTTCAACTTATCTGGAGTGTTTTTGCCTGTGTTTTGGTATTTGTTAATGGAAGAAGTTACTCTGACAAAGCACCCGAGAGCCTATTTATTATAGGTGCTATTGTAATGGGCACCATATTATTTGTTAATTTGCAGCCAATGCTTAAGCAGCAAAAATCTTCAAGCACGGCACGTATGATACTGGTGATCGGTTATGTTGTGGTGTTCACAGCTAATCTTCAATCATTAAAAGACAGATTTGATCTATTATCTATCTCTTGTCTTATACTGTCGATTGCAGGTATGTTAACATACGCTATTTCTGGTCAAAGCTCATCAGCACATCTCAATAACAAGAGAGTAGCCAAAACAGTTTTTTTTCTGTTGCTGTTAATATCACTTGTGTGCAGCGTAGGGGGAAACATAGCTTTGATTTGTGGCTCCGACATAAGTATGAATGAAAGAATCATAATTCTTATTATGCTTGTTGTGCTTATATTTGCAAGCATTATTCTCCTATTATTTAAAAACCAAAGTGCCGGGATTATTCATCTATGTGCATTGATAATAAGTAGCTTGTCATTCGAATCTCCGTTTATGTATGTGCTTATAATTCTGATATTCGCTGAATTTATCACGGTTTATGGCAAATACAGCATTTATACATTAAACTGATTTTCGGGGGTAGAAATGAAATAAAACTATGGTGTGGATCATTATTATGTAGATAAAGATTTATCAATGCCAATGACATTGTTTTTGTATAATAAGAGTGATGAAGACAGTTTTGATAGTGTTTTTTCATGGAGCCCATTTACAAAACAGTGGTGGATTACAGGATTTAATCCAGATTATGTTGGTAATGTTGACGTAAATACATTGATAATGATTGGTAAGATAGATATGTCACAATTCACTGATGAAAATGGTAATATTATATATGAGACTTTTAAAACCACAATACAAAATGAAATAAGATTTAGGAAATATGTAGATGATTTATATTTTTGTGATCAGTTTTCAACAGTTTGGATAATGTGGGGGGATTAATATGAAATTGATACCATTTATTCTTGCTATTGTTATACTCTTTACAAGTTGTAGTGTGTATGATAAAGCAAAGGAAAAACTGAGCGAAGCCGAATCGGCAATTGATTCAAAGAGTGAAGAATACCTTGAAAAATATGACCCCAAAAGACTTGCGAAAGATGAGGCTAAAGAGATATTTAAATACTTAAAAGCAAAGGATATCGACAAGCTGACAGCCCTCTTTTCAAAAAGCGCAGGCAGCGAAGAGGGTCTTAAAAATGAGTGGGAGAAGTTTTTTGAATCTATAGACGGAAACATCGAAAGCTATGAATACCTTAGTTTCCCCCGCGAAGGTATGACGATAGATAAGAATGGGATTATAACGGATTCACATCTCGGCATAGAATTCAAAAAAACGACCACAGATAATGGCATGGTTTATGATATCGGATATTTTCAGACAAGAAAATACCCGAAGAATACCGACATCGAAGGGATAAATCTCTTTTTTGTATACATATATGACGATGAAGGCATTCTCGAAAAGGAAATCGATGTGGGTCGTATGCCTACAAAATAATGAATAATCATTAGGGACTGTTAATCAAATGACAGTCCCTTAACAATGCTATCAAATCGGATTATATTATAATCTATATATACACCTGTTCCGTCCACATACGATATTTCTTTTTCGGCCTTAGCCTCTTGCACCAAGGCTACATTTATGCTACAATTAGATCAAGACAAGCATATTAGTAAATCTACCTAAACATAGTCGTAGAAATCTATGCAAAAGGGAGAATTATCCTTTAAACGGATAAGCAAAATACTTCTGAAAACTCAATATATATAAAAGCTTTTGGGAGGAAATATATGCGTTTAACAACAGATGAGCTTATTGTATTAATGCTGCGGCTGATATATGAGCAGGAAAAGATGACTGAGCAGCAGAAGGCAAGAATATACAAAAGGGTATTTTCTTTGGTGGAGGAGGTTAGTGAAGGTGGAGAGAGCTGACATAAAAGCCCTTGCGGAGAGCTTCGGCAAAGGCGACAAGGCGGCATTTGAAAAGCTTTATCAGGAATTTCATGAGAAGGTATATTTTTTCATTATTCGCATTGTTGACAGCCCCGACACGGCGGAGGATCTTACCTCGGAGACCTTTACAACAGCCTTTGAACATATTTCGCAGCTTAAGTCGGGCGAGTCATTTGTCGGGTGGCTGTATTCTATCGCATACAGCAAATGTGCGAAACATCTTAAGGAGCTTTCAAGGAATATAAGCAATGACGAGCTTGAATATCTGCTTGAGGCAGGCAGGCTCAACGAACCTATACTGCTCCCCGACGACTACACCGAAAACGAGGAAACAAAGGAGCAGCTAAAAAGCATAATCGACAGTCTGTCACCCGATATGAGGGCGGCGGTCATTATGTATTACTACGATGAGATGACTATCCCCGAGGTGGCTGAGGCGCTTGAAACAAACGAGAACAATGTCAGCCAAAAGCTCTATAAGGCAAGAAAGCGCATAAAGGAAAAAGTCGAAAAGCTCATCGGAAAAGACGGCCTTTTCGCCGCCGTTCCCATGAGCGCCGTGCTTGAAAACCTGAGCGACGGGGCATGGATAGCCACAGGCACCGCCCTCGCTGTCGGGCTGACCGCAGGGCTCAACAAGGCAAGCGGTGGGATAGGCGATGTGCTTTTATACATCACGAGGAAGTATTGGTCCAAGCACAAGAAAAGCCTTGCTGCCCTGCTCTTCTCGGGGGTGCTGCTGTGTGCGGTGGTGTGCTGTGCATTCCTACTGCAAAGAGCAGAGTTTCGCCGCTTTCTTGATGAATGCTATGACGCAACGGGCTATTATTCCTTTATGTGGCCAAGCGATGATACAAAAATACTTGATGCCATGAGGACAGACGAAACAATAGATGGAACAATAAATGTTCTCGGCAAGACGGGCAAGGGTGCGATACAATACGAATACGGCTATCTTGACGACCCGTATGACCTTGCGCATATCTCCTTTGAAAGCGGCAGGCTGCCCGAAAAAGAGGGCGAGATAGCAATTGACCGCCACGCACTTGATAAGTTGGGCTTTTTCGGCTCGGTCGGTGATGAGATAACGCTTGATACGGGTACATATACCCTTGTGGGGATAATCGATAAGGAAAGCTACGGGCACAGCCGAGCGTTTTCCCGTGCGGCTGATGAATGGGTAGATGATACAAACGTCTACAAGCAAAGCTGTGACAATACTGATATAAAGTATATCCCTATGATATATGTCTGCGGGGATAATAGTCAAACGCCCCTTTACAGCTACACTATGCTTGACAATATCAGGGAGTTTCAAAGTGCTGATGAGGTCTACAGATATTTTGTCGATAAGCTCGGATATACAGGCGATATGTCGCCCTCTTTGACCTGGAAGAACAAATCACTCGATGCAGAGAGGAGCTATAAAGACGAGTTCGCAGGCAAAACAAGAAGCACTACCATTCTTTGTATTATCGCGACCCTTATATCCTCGCTGTCTGTCATAGCAGTTATGAGAAATATCTTCTCCGAGCGTGAGGGGCGCTTATTGATGCTTAGAAAAGTAGGAATGTCAAAGCGCAGTATTCGTGTGATGTTTGCTACCGAATACCTTATACTTGCGGCTTTCCAGTTGGCACTCGGGCTGGGGATTGGTGCGTCCGTATATTTTGGTATATATCAGTTTCAGGTTAGTGTCCTTGAAGAACCACCGCTGTCAGGCTTTACAACCGATACGCTCGTTACAGAGAATATAGCAAGCCCGTATCTTTATGCGGCTGTATTTTCGCTTGCCGTGCTGCTTTCGGGCTATCTCTTTGCGGCAATGCTATCGCATATCAGAATGCCTAACCTAAGAAAGAGAAAAGCGGCCTCTCTTAGCAGGTGCATAGCAAGGGCTTTTGCAAACAGAGCGGTCACTGTAATACAGACGCTCGCTCTTACCCTTATCTGCTTTGGCACAGTTTTCGGGTATATGCTCTACTACACAACAACGGGCTTCTTTGATAATGAAACGGGTAAGTTTTTCCCTTATGTCACAACAAAGTTCGGCGATAATGGTATGTTTGATTTTGAGGAGGACGGTGTCGAGGAATACTATATCGCCTATCCTGTGCAGAACACCGAGCTTGATAACCTGCGCCTGTCACCGCAGACAGAGAGCACCTGCGGCATTGATGATACTACCGCAGACGGGCTTGATGAAGCAATAACAACAGGCAGACTTACACACACCTTCTTACAGTATGACGAGCGGCAGAACGGACTTTTGTATAACATATCATTCGGTGATGATGATATGCGAAAGTTTATCTACGACAGCTCATCAGACGAGGGCAAGGCATTTATCGACAGCGGCAAATACTTTTATGGATACAAAACAGCTGTTGCAAACAAAGCGGCTATCGAGCAGCTTGAGCCTTATGTCATAAGCGGTAAGATAGATACCGACAAGCTCGCAAGCGGCGAGCAGATGATAGCAGTTCTGACAGAGGATATGGAGGTCTTTTCAAGTGGTGAGAAGATAACGCTCGGCTCGCTTTACACAGATAACGGCTTTGGCATAGATAAGCTCACCACGCAGGACACCGAGATAGGCGCAGTTGTAAGGCTTAACAAAGACACGCCGAATATCCTGCACTACGCCGTAACGACAGGTGACAGATGCAGCCTGCTCACCACAGCTCAGGGCGCAAAGGCTTTGGGGATAAGCAACGCAAGCTATACGGAAATATTTTCGAGGAATGCACTTCCTGCAAACGCCCTCCCTCTCGGAACAGGCATGGAAAAGACCTCATACAGTATAGAAAAGCACAAGCTGTTTCTGCAAAATGCTTCTCAGATAGGCTCTATGGCTTTGCTTATACTTGTAATGTCGCTATTGGGTTTTGCTGCATACTTTAATGGCATTGGTATGAAGATACGCTTAAAAGAATATCAGATATCCGTTATGCGTGCAGTCGGCACACCGCTTAAAAAGCTAAGGCGAAGGCTTATGCTCGACAGCATACGCATACCTGTTGCGGCTGCTGTGTTTACTTTCGGCGGCGTAAAGCTTATGCAAAGAATAATGAAAAGTGCCTACAACGACCAGCAAGCATTATGGCAGGAAAGGGAAGATATGGCAGATAAGTACAGGCCGTATTTTCAGGTCGAGAGTATGTTTAACGAGTTTGTGCAGAAAATGAATGAGTACAACGAGCGCATGAGTAAGATAGGTGTCGATTACCTGCTCGACAATCAGATGTGGTTTATACGCTTTGTATTACCGCTGATGATAGTGTTCGGGGTAATGTGTGTGGTAACTATCCTGCTCACCCGCCGCAGCTTCAAGATGTTCACCCCCGACATAGCCTCATCACTTTCAAAAGGGAGGAAAAGACAATGATAAAGACGGAAAATCTGACCCGAACCTATGGCAAAGGCGAGGGCAAGGTGGTCGCTCTCAAAGGCATAGACCTGACGATAAATGACGGAGAAATGGTAGCGATTATAGGAAAATCGGGCAGCGGCAAAAGCACACTGCTCAACCTTATAGGCGGTCTTGATGCACCGACTGAGGGGAAGATCTTTTACAACGACACCGAGATAGGCAAGATGAACGACACCGAGCTGTCAAAATTCAGACTCAACAATGTGGGCTTTGTGTTCCAGTTTTTTGACCTTATACCCGAACTGACAGCGGAGGAAAACATTCTGCTCCCCTCAAAGCTCGCAAAGAAAAAGGAAAACAACGCTGACAGCATTTACTCGGCACTTGATATCTCGGACAGAATAAAGCACTACCCTGCCGAGCTTTCGGGCGGGCAGCAGCAGAGGGCGGCTATCGCTCGTGCCTTGATAAACAGCCCCGATGTGCTGCTTTGCGACGAGCCGACTGGCAATCTTGACAAGCGCTCCGGCGAGGAGGTCATGGCGCTGTTAAAAACGCTTAATGAAAAGGGCAAGACTGTTATTATAGTTACGCATGATGCTGATATAGCCGGACAATGTGAGAGAATTATTGAAATAAGTGACGGACATATAGTTTAAAAATGACAACACCTCGATACTCTACGAAGTATTGAGGTGTTATTATGTAGGGGGTTTTAAAAAATCGAGAATGTGATATATTGTTATATTTGCACATTTATCATTATTTCGTATGCTGACTTATTCGGAACACACCATAATATTGGTCATTATTTGGTCATTATCAGTCATTAAAACCCATTAAAAGTTAAGCAAAACAGCTTTGCATTAAATGTGCTAAGCTCCAGTATTTAGGGGCTTTGTGAAAGACACTAAAGATCACCGTCATCAAAAAATACAATTCAAGTCCAACAGGGGGAGCCAAAGACTCAGGGCTTTGTATGTTTATTGTGACATACAAAGCCCTTTTTGCTTTATTTTTTCGGGTACAGTATATAACTCAATGCTAAGATACCTACAACTGTCAGGCGTTGTTGCCTTTGCCTTTTTTGAATGCAATGACTATGTGTCCTGCGAATCTGACTTTGCTTTGAAATAAGAGTATAATAAATATATATGCGCGCTATGATCTATGTGCAGCTTTATGTTTAATTCTGAAAGGAAGATATAGTAATGAAACGTATAACATCAGCCGTGTTGGCATTATCGCTTGTTATCAGCCTTTGCGGCTGCGGCGGATGTGAGGGTTCTGAAATCGGCCGGCATTCTTCTTCAGGCAGCGGGTTATCATCAGCTGCTGAGGAAAGTTCGCAGCAGGGAAATACTGAGACAGAGCCGCGCGCAGCAGTTACAGAGCTTAAATCACTTAGTATAAACGGCACAGTGGGCAGCATATAGCCTGTGGGTGATGGGAAAGCCGCATTGCAGTACATCACCACGGAAAATGAAACGCTTTGCGGCTTTACGGCGATAATTGATACTTCTTCGGATACGCTTGTCGCAAGCGGAAGGCTTGGAAGTATTTCGGAAAAGATCGCAGGCGTTTTGTCTGACGGAGAGATCGTGACGTTTGATTCTGATGAGGGCGCATTAGTTTTCTATAAGGGCGATTTGAGTTTTGATAAAAAAGCAGCTTTGCCCGAGGGGATCTCAGATGTGAAGTTATCAAAAAGTGATGATGCGTTCTATGCAGTAAATCAAAACAAGCTTATTAAGGTAAACAGTGACGGCAGTACGGAGGATGCAGCAGTCCTTTCTGATAAAGCGGTCATTACTTAGTTTGACGCCGAAACAGGGCTTATATTGTATTTGGAACTTACCGGGGGAGAGGAGAGCTCTAAAAGCTTTATCTGCAATTTAGCTGATATTGACAAGGTAACGGAGGTACCTGCCGATTTCGAGAGCTGCTATTTCCAGAACGGCAGGCTGATAGTAAGGGGCAGCAGGGTATACCCCGGTGACAAGGGCAGCGGGAATTTGCTTGAATCAAAAACGCTTCTGACAGCATATGATGAAAACTGTTCACCTGCTGATACCTACAGGCTTGCATCGTGGCTGACTTTAACAAACAGCATGAGTGATCCTCTCGTGTTTGCACGGGAGCATACAGGCGATGAAGAAAATACAGCGGAAAATTTGTTGTTTATAGATATTGCAAACGGCAGCTATGCAAGGGTGGCGATGCCAGATGAGGAAATTATCGGGGTAACTCCCTGCTTTTTGGAAAACGGCGAATGTCTGATTGCTGCCGAAAGCAGGCAGGAGGGGAGTGATGATGCCGGGATATCGCTTATATCGGTTTATACAGATAAGCTTGATTATGAGGCACTTGAAAAGGCAGACGCTGACACGCCAGAGAATAACCGGAAGCAAAGAGAGGAAAACCAAAAGCTTTTAAGAAACTTTGCTGACACGATAGAAAAAAAGTATAACATTAAGATCCTGCTTGGCGATGATGCGATGAGTATTGATTTCGGGAATGTATTCAAAGCTGAATCCACCGAAAAAGCTGACAGCGAAATGTCGGTGTACAAAACGCTTATGATCCTTGATGATACGCTTGCCATTTACCCCGAGGGCTTTTTTGATAAGTTCCGTGAAGAAGGAATGAACGGCATGAGTTTTGCGCTCGTTCTGAGTATGAGGGCTGATGGGTTTATAGAATCCCCGGCAGGCCTTGCAATGGTGCGGGACTGTGATCATTACATAGCTCTTGATGTGTGTGAACTTGATGCAAATGTCTATATCCCCGCGATAATCCACGAGCTTTGGCATTCGACCGAAAACCAGATATTGAAAAAAGACCCGTCAGCATTTGATGATAGTAACTGGAATGAGCTGAACCCTGATGATTTCAGCTATATTGAAAACTTTAACGAGGTGAGAATCGTTGAAACACCCTATGACAAATATGTGCTTGAGCAGGACGGCAGTGATCCATACTTTACCCTGAAATACAGTATGAATACACCGTATGAAGACAGAGCGACACTGATAGAATCATTATATAACGGGAAGATAGCGCCCACGCCTGCCGAAGCTGTAGAGGTGATAAATAAAGAATACCCGCACCTTAAAGCAAAGCTTGATTATATGGCAGAGAAAATGAAAACCAATATGGGCGTTGTCAGCTGGCCGGACAGCTCAGCGGATCAATAGTTCACATAGCTTTTGCAAAAAAAATATGATCAGCCGCACTCTTTTGCGGCTTTTGAGGGTGTTACATATGAAGGCAAAATAAAATACTTAAAATTAAGGAGAGATCATTATGCCGAATTATTCATTTGAAGAATATAAAAAGAGTTATACCGGTAACGCAAATAATACTCAGGAAATCCAGAAAACAGCTATGGAGATCTCGCAAAGCCTTAATAAGCTTTACAACAATATATTGAAATCTGGCAAAAACTATGATGTTGCCTCAACTATCTCCAAGGCAAGTATGGGTATTATGGGCTTTGTTGAGGATCCCACAACCATTGAGTTTGAGGACAGTAATGATGCTGAAAAGAGCTCACAGAAAAAATGGCAGAAGTCTGCCGATGACTTTATGGCTTTCTTTGATCTCAGCTATGAAGACCGCATGAAATTAGGAACGATAATGTCTTTAACGAGCCCGAAAAGGTAGATGTCAAAAAGCTTAATGAACAGTTTGCTTTCTTATCAAAGACTTTCGGGTTTGTTAATAATAATTTCTTTATGCCAAATTCCAATAATAAGCTTGATGATAATATCATAAACACTAATAATATCCCCGATCCTGTACAGGCAGATACGATACACGGAGATATGCCTAAAATATCCGATGGGGAGAGAAAGCTGAGAGATGAATACGCCGCTACCGTCAGCTTTGAGGGTAATCTGAGAAAGTTTGCCAAGGGGCTTGATGCTGTACACTGGTACGGCGCAGGCGGTGTTTCCAAAGATCTTCAGGCAGTAAAGGACGCTATCAAGAATTATTTTGATTACAGAAAAATGGCTGACAGCCCTGCATATGACACTGCTGAGGAGGAAAGGCTTGTAGGAGAAATTGCAAATACTGCAAACGAATACATCGCCGCAAAGAGGAGAGAGGGCGTAAGAAACTTCACGGGCAAACCTAATGAGCCGCAGTGGAGACCATGGTCTGATATGGGCACGGTGCGTTTTGAGGCGGCTATGGACATAGAATCACTTGCAAACAGCAGAAAGGCTGTATTGAAGGCCGCTAATGATGAGATCAGGAATATAAACAATATCAGTAATGAACCGCTCATTAAAGATGACAGCTCTGAAAATGAGAATGAGAATGAAAATGATATCAGCAATCTCATCAATGTTGATGACAGCAAGTCTGAACTGAATATAAATAATGATAATAATATTATCAATAACGAGGAAAAGGCTGACGAAAATGAGAACATCATAAACGCGGAACAGCCTGCCAAGGAAGAAAACAACAATATAGAGCAGAAAACAGATAATGTAAACAATAATGAGATCATTATTGAAGAAATCGAGAAGAATGCTCAGGCTAAGGAAGAACCAAAGGCTGAGGAAAAGGCAAAAGAGCCCGAGAAGAAAGAGGAAAAGAAAAACGAGCCTGAAAAGAACATAATAATCGAGGAGAATAAAAACAAAATAATCCTCCCCGAGGAAGAAAAAGGGCCGGAGGCAAAGGAGACCCCCGAGCAGAAGGCCGTGAGGATAAAGAAGGCTACAAGAGCCTTTAACGGCCCCAGAATGACAGTCGGAAAGCTTGCCGATACACTTGTGGATATGTACGATTATGATAAGCTTGATGTTGACAGCGTTCATGAACAGGCTGCAAGCCTTATCTCTGCAAAAGAGCTTGCTGACAAATATAGCGGCACGATCTCGCTTACTAATGTAAGCGACAGGTTTGAGGGCAGAAAAGACAGGCTTATGTTTGATGACAACCTGCGAGGCTATGTTTACAGACTTATCAAAAACCCTGAAAAAACCAAGCAGCTCTTAAAGGATCCCGATGCACTTGCAGAAGGGTATGCTAATTACTATAAATGCCTTATGGATAGAAAGGATGCATATGATAAGTACGGAGAGTCTTCCGCAGGCGGCTATATCGCATCAGCTAAGTTTAATATCGCAGCAAGTCAGGATGATAATGATCTTGAGCCCTACCGTTACCTGATAGTTGCACAGACTGAGGCTAAAAAAGCAGGGCTTAAAAACTCGCTTACCGGAGAAGAATACTCAAACCTTTTTAAAGAGATCAATAAAGATGCATTTAACGAGACCTTCGGCAATATCACCCCGGAAATAAAGAAGAAAATACTTGACGAGCCGTATTATGCACTTGAAATGTATAACGCAAACGCTAAGAAAAGGGGCTTAGGCGAGCTTGGTTCTGGGCCTGTTGATCCGCTCAAGGATAAATCAAGAGAGGAACTTAAGAAGAAAGCAGGAAAAAATGCCGGCCCGACAATTGACGATGAGTTAAAGTCACTGAAGGATTATATGAGTGCTCAGAAGAAAGATTATATGTTCATTTCTGATAAAAACGGTCACGAGCTTATTTCGGATCTTGCTAAGTACACAGCCCTTGTAAAGATGAAGGAAAAGCTCGGCGGCGGTGATGTTCCAATATCGGCGGTAAATGATGAATATACAAAGGCGTGGAATAATCTGAAGTATGAAGATAAAGCGTTCAAGTTTATGATGGAAATTATCGGCTACGACGGTGAGGTAGACCGCAGAAGGGATTACATGAAAAACCCCGATCACCTTGTCGAGGAGTATGATAATCAGACTAAGGTCAATAAAGAACTCAGTGAGCAGTTTAAAAAGTACCCTCCGGGAAGTGTAGGGTACGAGATCGCATATATCAAGTACCTTCATCAGAGAAATCTCCAGGATAACTTTTTGTCGCATGATCTGGGTGATGTTATGCTTTACCATGCTATCGGTAAAAAGATGGGGTATGATTATAAGGTCACGGATGAAATGCTTCGCAATATGAATGAACGTCTTGATTATGAGACATACAGAACTGTTGTGGATAAGATCAGCAAGGCTGACCGTGTTAATATGATGAGTGATCAAAAGGCACTTGACAAGTTCCTTGAGGATTACAATAATGCAGCTGTAAACCAGAAGGAGCCTAAGCCCAAGATAGAATTCGACCCGCTGACTATGACTGAAAGGGCAAGCAAAGAAAATAAGAATTACTATGATGATCTGCTGAAGATACGCAGCGATAGTAATCCGCATATCGGTGACATCAGAAAGTATCAGAACAACATCAGAACTGTCATAAATGAGGCTGATCCCAAGAATATGGATAAGGAGGACTTTGAAGACGCTAAGGAAATGATCATGAAGAACGTCGCCCAGATCATAGCAACAAAAGCGATCTGGCCGAAGCGCTCGAAAAAGAGCATTACTCAGATCAATCAGGATCTTTGTATGGTCGATCCCGAGCGAAAAGAAAACTTTGTGGCTAAATATCAGAAACAAAACGAAGACTGCCAAGAGCTTGCAATGAACATTTATGAAAACCGCAAGGATTTCAAGAGAATGTTCGATGAGGCGAAGGACTGGAAATCGCTTGTCGATCTTTCAAAGAAGGCTCTTACTTCATCAGGCCTTGAAATAACCTTCAAGCTGAGAGAGGTAGGAAATAAGATCGCAGTAGAAGAAAGCAAAGCCGAGAAAACCCAGAATCAACTCAATAAGGCAGTAAAGCCCAAAGTAATGAAATGATAACCTGACATAAGCGGATGACCTTGTAAATAAGGCCGTCCGCTTTTTTATTGCGAAAAAAACATATCCCTCAACTGCTGCTATACTGCCGAAATTGCTGACTTTTCCGGTCATACCCTTTTCTCCGTCACAGAACAATATCCTCATAAATATGCTGTCGATCATTTTGGCCTCTGCTGTGTGCTCAGGATCATATAAACGGCAAAAGGCACCTCTGCCGTAATACAGCAGAAGTGCCATAAATATTGTTTATATAATGCGACCGCACAGATCGGACGGGATCGTTCCCGGATCAGCATCATTCTCAGGGCTTGATATTCTTTTTGATCTGATTGTTAGCCTGACCGTATATCTCGATCTTTTGATGACCTTTCAACTCAATGACCTGAAAATCGTTTTTCTTGTTCTGATCTGCCTGCAAATCTTTGACTGCTCTCAGATTAGCAAAAATAGTGTCAAATTTCGGGTTTGCTGCCCTGCCGCTTTTCTTGTTGGGATCGGGATACGCTGTAAGGCTCTTTCCGATCTCTGCCTCTGTATAACCTGTCTTGCCGTCTCTGTTTTTGTTAAAGCGGAGATTTTTCAGTTCTTCCCTTTCCTCATCGGTAGCAGTCTTTTTATTGACCTTATTTTTAAGCTCGATATATCTCGGGCTCTGGCTCATCTCAAACTGCTTTTTGATATTGAACGATTCAGCGTTATTCCTGTTCGTCTTGTTTGCTGCCTTGAATTCTTCAAGGAATCTCTTTGCATAAACAGGCTTTACGCCCTCTGTTTCAAATGTATAGCGGTCTTTATAGACATTCTCGAACTTAACGGAGAAGTCAGGGTTTATCGTACACTTTCTCGGCGGATATGTCGTGATGCCTGTATAGTACGCAAGCTCCTCCATCTGTCTGTTGACCTTATTATACAGCTCAACCATGCAGCGCTGGCGCATTTTTCCGAATTCTGTTCCGGGCTTGTTCTTTTTGGTCAGGTAGTTCTCTATACGGTGTCTGAGCTTTTCATTTCTCTGCATAAGGCTGAAATAGAAGTTGGGGTCCTCAGATACAGGCGGAAGCTTTTCAGGAACGGGAAGCCCCTTTTCTCTTGCAAGATTCTGCGCAAATTCAAGCCTTGCCCTGCGTTCTTTCCTGATGATATCAGCTGTCGCCTTGTCATTTGCAGCGTATGCCTGCCTGTTTGCAAGGTACTTTTTCTCTTCCCTCATAAGCAGCGGCAGCTTATCTACCCAGTCATTTATATCCTCAGCCGTTTCCATTACCTTCATGTATTCAATAGAGTCACCGCTGATATTCTTATGCCAGCCGTATTCCTGTGAACGATCCTTATCCATAGCGTTAGCATCTGTAAGCAGAGTTTTGGAGTGGCGAAGCATTCTTTCAAGCTCCATATTCTGGAATACTGCGTCAGATCTGGAATTATCTATAAGGAATGCTTTGTCAAGACCTGCTCCACGCCTTTCATCCTTAACTCCGAGGAACTGTGCATTGGTCTTGTCCTTAAGTGCTTCATGACACGCATTCGGCATAGCGGCGATCGTGTCAAAAATATTGATGGGCTTGACCTTATCTCTCTCCCTGAAGCTTGCTTTATTTCTTGCTATTGCAAGGTCGTCCATGTGTATATACTTGAATTCTTCATCACTTACTACACGGATATACCCTCTTTCGACCTTAAAGCCGCCGGGAACTATATTGCCCTGCTCGTCCCTTATATCCTCAAACTTATGATCCTTGGACAGATCGACCTGCAGCAGTATGCCGTCAACACGGTTCATGAATGCTTCCCTGCACTTTTCGGGGAGTTTTTCAAGCATCTCCTTTTCCTTTGGCATAAACTGGCCTTTTTTCCAGCGTCTTAGCTCGCTCTCCATCTTTTCACTGATTATAAGCATATCTTCGGGGTTTGGAAGCAGGGCTCTTTCCTCCTCGCTTATATCCAGTCCTCTTGCAAACGGCACATCATCAGTGAAGGCGCCGCCTATGCCCTGCACCTCGGGTATATACCTGCCCTTTGAGTCCAATCTCTGTGAATTTATCTGGAATCTGATACGGATATCATCGGGCTTACGCTTCTTGATACCCATTAAGTAGTCCATTACCTGAAGATCTGCTGCATTCTTTAAGACCTGCGGCTTGTTGAAGGAATTGTAGTCACGTGTTGCAGCGGTCGTAAACGCACTGTATGTGCCGTTTTGTATCCTGCGCTTAAGCTCGACCTCACGCTGCTTAAGAAAAACACTCATTTCCTTTTCGGTCTTGCCCTTAAGAAACTCGTTATTTACGACATCATTTCTCAAACGGCCGCCAAGCTCACCGACAAAGTCACTTGAACGGAAATTCTTTGTCGTTGTATAGAAGGAAGGTCTGAAGATCTGGTCATTTTTTGACTGCTTTGAGGTAACATCGAAGTTAGGCTGAATCTCACCGATCTGGATAACAGACACCTGATCGAACTTTGCCTTTCCTCCTGCAAGGGGGATCTTCGATTCGCCCTTCATTTTTGCTGTAGGAAGCAGGCCTTCCGAGCCTGTGCCGAGGGAGAGCTCATAAGCGAACTCTCGTGCGTGCCCCTCGTTATAGCCGGCAGGCACATTCTTCATCCTTGCATCCTCGCAGAAGCCTGCGTTGTAGAGGTTTCTGTTAAGCTGCTCTATGAACTTTGCAAGGTCGGGGTCCATATCATCAAAATCTCTTTCAAACTGTGTAAAGAAGCCGCCCTTGCCATCCTGTGTGTTATAGAAATCAAGGTTTCCGCTCGGGCTTATAGGCTTCTTGCCGCCCTTTCCGTCATCTCTGTAGAGAATATGCTCGTCGATAGCCTTGCGCATATAATCCTCAACATTGACAGTGACCTTTTCTCCTGTCAGGGAATCGGTAAGCTTGACCTCCTTGATATTCTGCGGCAGGTTGAGGATAGACTTGTTGAATATCTTCATGAAGTTTTCATGATCCATATGTGTAGCAAACTGGTAGATATTATCGTTTACACCTGTCTGCTTTTTGAGCAGGTCGTATTCTTTAAGGCTGTCAAGCTTTCTCTTGCCGCCCTCCCACTTGATCTTTGCGGCGTTTTTCTCAAATTCATATGCAGCGTCGATATTCTTCTTTGCATTCATCATTGAAAGAATATGCGTAACACGGGGAGACCTATGATCCTCAAAGAGATACTGAGGCAGCAGCGTGCCGTTTTTTATATGCTCCTTACAGCTCATAGCATATTCATAGAAGGCGGCGTTTTCGGCAGCAGAACGCTGCTGTGCAGGGGTATTGTTATAATTGATTATTTCATTAGCAAGTGTGTTTTCATTTTCATCAAGAAGGTAGCCTAAAAGTATGAACTTACCTGCTGCACGGGCAGATACTGCCTTGAGGTCTTCAAAGAACTCCTTTTCGCCCTCAGCAAACTTTGCCTTTTTAGCGACCCTTTTATCATAATCACTGATGAATTCATTGGCCTTCAGGTAAATATTCTTGTAGCCCTCATAAAGTGCCTTGAGCTGCTCCGGTTTTACAGGGTTTACCGTATCCTCTCCGAGATCTGCCGAATGCTTGAATACATCGGGGATTATCTCCTCAGTCAGCTTTCTGACAGACTCCTTCACCTCACGGTAAGCATCTGCAGCCTTTGTATAAGCCTTGCCGCCCTTATTCATAGCCTTGCTTTCGATCTCGGCGCCACGGCGCTTGAGGGAATCAACATATCTTAAGAAGCCTGCATGGGCATCGGGGTTCATTCTGCCCTGCAATTCATAGAGCGAGAATACCTTTGTATCCTTGTCAATGTTTTCTCCACCGTAGTTCTCAACATATTTACGGGTCTGATTAAGTGCCGCCGATGTATAGCCTACCACCTTACGCGCTTCCTCGACAGTATCTGACACCAGCTCGGCAGTTTTGGTTGCCTTGAGCGGGCGTACAAAGCGTGAGGCCTGCGATTCAAAAGCAATAAGCTGATTGAACATATCCTCCATCTCAGCATCGCTCATCATATGAGCATCCTTATTTTCAGGATCAAAGCGTTCTGCTGTAAGCGTTGCTATATCTATGGCAAGTCTTTTAAGTTCACGCAGCTCATCATGCATATTCCTGGTTATCGTCTTGCCGGTGCTCAAATTATATGACAACGTCTCGGGGATATCGTTCTCGTCTATACCGAGAACGGCGATAATATTATTAAGGAACGGCACTTCCTTATAGCCGGGGTTATTATCAATGACCTGCTGGAGCAGCAGCTGATCCTGATTCTTATAGCCCTGATCCTGAAGCTGATCATCGAGCTTCTGCTGCTCTTCTCTGCGGTACATCTCACTGCGGTACTCCCACTCAGCCCACTTGTTTGCAGTTGCCATGGTCGTGATAGCGTTGAGGTCTGTCTGGAGGTCTTCACTTGTCTTGGAAACTATTGCTTCAAGCTTTTCAGCCGCATCAGCATTTACCTTGCGAAGATTTTCAATGGCGATCTTGTTCTCGGCAATAAGTATACCCACATTCTGTGCCAGCGGGGCGATCAGATCGGCACTGTTTATCTTGCTTCTTGACTGGGCATCAAAAAGGTTATCATTATAGAACACAACGATATGGCTGATAGATCTTGCAGCGGCGTGCTGATCCTCAAGGCTCATCGCACCGTTATTTGTAACAGCTATAAGGTTTGCATTGAGTTGATTCATAAGCTCTGCTGTCTTGGCATCGAGCTTTTTTTCCTTTACGAGCTGCTCTGCACGCTGCAAAGCATAGTATGAATTATTCGTATATCTGTCAATATCCGCTCTGAGCACGCCGTCACTCATAGCCTTGCGGTTAAGAGAGATATTTGTCACAAGGTCATCGGCAGTAGCCTTGAAGATGCTGTTCTTTTTACTGAGATTTGTCAGCTTTTCGGAGAGGCGCTCACCGATAGTGTTTATATCGGCAAGTGTCTCATCGTTTCTGGCGTTCTTCGGGTCACCGCCGAAGCCCTTGTCATATGCTTCGAGATATCCCTTTATTTCTCCGTAGATCTCCTGGCGCTCGTCCTGAGTGGTGAGCTTATGGTTATCATGGATGATCGCACCCAGAGTCTCAGCCTGCTGCATGAGAAGTCTGAATATCGCATCCTCTGATTTATTGTTCTTTTTGAGTTCCTTAAGATAGCTGCTAAGCTGTCTGAAAGAAATGTTTGGCATAATGATCCTCTCCTTATTTGTTATTCGGGCAGTCCTTCACGCCTGCTGCCTCATGGGGTTCCATAAATAATACCCCCGCATAAAGCTTTCGGGTGCATTTTTTGAAAATTTTTTTTACTTCATCATATCACACTTGAAAAGTGACTCGATAAATACCTTTTTACCGTCCCGTCCATTTCTGTTAAACGGTGAACTTTTGCTCAAAACGGCATTATCAACGAAATTCTTCAGATACTCAGGCTTTGACAGAGTATTGAACATCTCGTTAAGGGTTATTGTGTTTAATATCTGGATCTTATTGTTCTCATCTATATCCTTATCTGTGAACTGACCTATCTGTTCCTTGTCACCCATGCTGGTGAATGCTGAGATCGACAGCTTTTTTCTGCGATCACGGCATTGTAGTTCATTCTTTTATCCTTTGACTTAGCATTCGCAACAGCAATGGCGCTGATCAAATACATACCCTCGCCAAAGGCTCTGAGTGTACTTAGCTGCTCCTGCGAAAGTCCGTTATTGTTCGTTTCCTTCAAAAACTGTTCGTAAGGTTTATTTGGCATTGTTGATTCCTCCTATGTGTTATTTTCCCTTTTCTGTAAGTAATATCCCTCTCCGCCGAAAACGTGTGCAAAAACTTTTATAAATTATTCCACAGATATGACAAAACGGGAATGGCATTTCTCCGCCATTCCCGTTTTTCATATATTCTATAGGCTTACAACGCTTTGGGCTGTACTTGCTTCTGCGGCTCGGGCCTGATCTTCTGCGCCATGCTCTTGGCATCCTCCTCTTCCGCACGCTTTTTATTTCCTATAAACTTATCCATAAGCTTTGCGGGGGCTTTGCTGTCGCTCATAAAGCTTATAACGTCCTTCTTGATGATATTGCCGACAGCCTTGATAAATTCTTCATCCTTTGCAAGAATCTTGACCTGAGATACATAATCATCAAATCCTACCTTTTCGTTATCCTCGGGCTTTACTGTGCTCTGGAACGCAAGGGCTGCGTATGCTTCCCTTACATCGGTCATTTCCTCCTCGTCAAGCTCGCCCAGATCTTCACCGCTGTGTATTACCTCTATCAGCGTTTCAAGCCCTCTCTTGGCTATCTGCGCCGCTTGTATATTAAGGCTTACTGGCTGTTCATCGAAGTATTCCGCATTGGGGTCGTTGTCAGCATCTATTACCTCATCAAGAGCCCCGATCATTTGCTCTGCCGATGTCTTTGCTATGTACTTTTTCTGACTTCTTTCAAGGCTTAGATTTGCCATTTCATCAATAGAGCGGTGTGTAACGGTCATTACGGTGTCAAGGTCATATTCACTTGCAATTGAAAGGAGCTTTTCTCTTGTAAGCTCACCCACAGTTTCCTTTACCACGTTTTCAAAAACGGAGTCCTTGGAATAGCTGTTTATATCCCCTTGATATGAAGCGTTGTTTAGCTCATCCTCACGCCCCTCATACAGCCCCATTTTGTAGTAGCCTACCTTTGTCATAGCCTCAACAGCAGCCCTTTTCTCTTCATCGGTAAGCTCGCCGTTGCCGTTTGCAAGGTCTGAAAGAGTGCTGAAGCCATCGGCAGCGCCCTTTGCGGCTATCCTTCTGTTGTTATCGAACTGCTGATCCGCAGCATCCTCCAAAGCGCTGTTCTTATGCGCGGTTATCTTGTTTTTCATCTCGATATGCATCTTTTCGGATTCGGCACTTGTAATGCTGAAATCATATGATGCTATCTGATCGTCAAGGGCAGCTATGAGAGTATTTAACGCATTACTCGAATCGTTCATAGCAGCAAGACGCTTTGTACCCTTTGCATCGAGCCTGTTCTTTTTTGTCTTTTCACGGTTCTTGCGCTGTGCATAGGCATCTACCTTTTTGCGGGCCTCGATTGCCTGCAAGCGAAGCGCCTCGGCAGCACTCTTAAGGTCCTTGTCACTAAGGCTGCCTTTTGTCGCAGTTTCCTTAAATACCTTTGAGACCATTGAAAGCTGCTTTAGTGCTTCCTCTGCCTGGTTATAGTCATCGCCGCCCATGCGTACATTCTGCTGTGCTTCGCTGCAGGCAGCTATGCAGAGATCAAGCTCGCCTATGGTCTTTGTGAATGCCGTATTGCGGGAAGCCCTGTTCATGCGGTACTTATCGTATTTCCTTGCCTTTATGGCAGCATCTATCCTTGCAAGCTGCTTCTGGTGTAAGCTCGGCAAGATGCTTGTAAAATGCCTCAACACTATCTCCTATACTATCGGCTTCCTCGTTGTTGCGACCTTCCAGAACGGGCAGCTTTGAGTAATTATTGATAAGCAGCTCTGCAAGCTCGGGTATTTTGCCCTCGTTTGCAAGTGTTATATATCTTTGCAGCATATCCTGATTTACAGCCATGATAAATTCCTCCGTCATTTATGTTTTTTGCTTTAATACATAATACCCCCGTGCCGCCCGAATGGGTGCGTATAAAAAAAGAATAAGGCAACACAGCACGTATATCGTACTGTATTGCCTTAATGAGCATTTATCTTTTATTTGAGCTTGGGCTGAACAGGAGCTTTATCCATCTGAAGATCATTAGCCTTCTTCTCCCTGATCTTTTCCAATGCCTTTTCCTTGCCGACCTTGATATGTGCTTCGCCGAGCTTAGCCATAAGCCCCTTGCCGTTCTTGACTGTTGCGGCATTTATCAAATCATCAACAGAGTTATCCTGCATCATGCGCTGGAAATCGTCACGCTCTATGATAGTTTTCATATGAGTCTGTACATCCATACTAAACAAGCTGGAATTGTCGATCTCCTTGATCTGCCCGTTCTTTAAAGCTGATTCGTATTTGTTATTGACTGTCTTTATAGCAATTATCTTTGCAAGATTCTGAGCGATCTGATGCTTTGCCATGAATTCCTCCATTGGTGACGGCTTATTGTTGGTTTTATGCATAGATCTGTGCTTATTAAGTTCTTCCACGGTCTCCTTGTACTTGTTATCAAAGTCATTTTTATTATTAATGCTTTCTATCTGCGTGCGCTGTTCTTCAAGTGTCATCTCCTTAGCAATAAGCTCAGGGGCAATGCTCATAGCGAGTTTTTCTATCGCAAGAGCGCCCTTGAAACGATCCTTGCCCATATCCGAAGAAGGCTCCCAACCATTCTTGCCGAAATTGCCCTTTGCGACCTTTTTCTGGTAAGCGAGACTTGCCTTATAGGCTTCAACTGCAGCCTGCTGATATTCGGGGTCATCATTTATATTGCCGCTTAAATGGTCAAAATTACAGTATAGTTCCTTAAGGCCAAGCATCTTTTCCCTGAGCGTCCTTATCTCAGCCGAATCCTGGTGGCCTGACTGGAAAATGCTCTTGGGCGTTGAATTGAGAAGCTCGATATTCTCGTTAAAGGAGTTGACCGCTTTCAAGTTTGCATCATACACTGCACTGATATTTTTGGCGTTATCGATCTTTTCAATGTAGCCGGTGCTGTTAATGATAGGCCCCTTTGTGTAGTCATACTCTTCATTGAGCTGCTTAAGATCGGTATATACTCCCTTCAGCAGAGCCCTTGTTTTATCAAGCTCAGGGGTGGTATCAGTATCAAGTGCCTTGATCTTTTCGCCGAAATACTTTGCATTTTCAAAGCAGACAGCATGGCTCATATCATGGTCGACCTTTTCCATCTGCTTTTTGTAGGAATCTCCTGACTTTGTAAGCTCATCTGAGAGCGTTGTATCAAGCGGCATTGTATCCTTAAATATTTCAAATGATATATTATTTGCATTATTAATGGCTTTGGATAATTCTTTATTGTCCTTAGCCTCTACTATCTGCTTATACTCGGGCAGTTCCCTTAAAAGCGGCAGGTATTTTTCTTTCAGCTTCTCGGTAGTTCCGTTGATATAGTATGTGTCGAGAGGGGAAACATAGTTTTTCTCGAGCGCATTGATAGAATCCATATAGGAGCCGGCTGATGCTTTACTACACAGTTTTCTCTCCACAGGATCCTTGGATCTACTGGAAAAGCCGTCGAATTTATCAATAAGGTTGCCGCCTTTTTTCAAGCCGGGCGCATAGCTCTCGGCATATTTTTTAGCGATATCATGTGTATCATTATATACCATGTCGGTACTGTTAAAATCATAATACTCGGTATTTGAGAGCATTCTGCCGAACAGGTAATCCTCGGCTGCCTTTTTGCGCTCCTCGCTGTTTGCCGGCGGGGGGTTATTTGAAAGCAGCTTAGCTTCAACGGGCGCAAATTCATCATATGCCTTGACCTGCTCACCGGCACTTTTGAGCTTCATTTTCTCCGTTTCATTGAAATTAGATGCAAAATCAATGTTCGGGTTATTAAGCATATCACCGAGAATGATCTTCATTTCATAGGAGCACTCGTCCTTGTCGTGATGATGATCCTTGAGGGAAATATGGTCAAGCTGGTTCTTCTTTGCGTGATCGGCAAGTGTTTTCAGGTGCTTGTTGACAAGCGACTTGTCGCCGTTCTGGTAAGCGATCAGTGCCTTCTGGGCTTCCTTTCTTGAATCCACAAGAATATCGGAAAAGTCCCTTGATCTTGCATCGCTGGTGGTAATGTTCGTATAATGGAACGCCTGATTGAACAGAGTCATATCACCGCCCGCGCTTGAATCTGTCATATTCTTGCTGTAATCATACTTTTCCGGGTCCATAGCAGCACCCATAGCTACCATGGCAACTATCTCGGGTGTCAAGCCCTCGGGAACGGGGAGCTCGATGCTGTTATATTCTTTGGCGGCATTAGGTTCAACGTGTACGTCATTTCCGAATTTATCTACATACCCCTCAACGACCTGTCCTTTGGGACCGTATGCATTTAAAATTTTATTCTTTCTTTTCTGTGATGCAGCGCTTATCTGTGGGTTTGGCATAATTTTTTCCTCCTTAGATTTAGCGGTTTCATAAGTAATACCCTATCCCACACGTTTTGGGTGCAAAAAAAGAAAAAAAATATTCATTATTTTTTTGGCAATATATAGATCAGCTCTTTAAAAAGGTATATATATAATAAGCAGCATTTGCTGTTTTACTGAAAAACGGGGGTTTTCGGGCAAAAGGCAATTTTTTTTGTTTTCTTTGCACTCAACAGCAGGGCACGGGGGGTATTACTTATGAAAGCGTTTGAAACGCTAAAAAAAACAAACAAATAGATTATTTCAGGAGGAATTTATCATACCTAAGACATTAAAAGAATGGAAAGAAAAGGTTGGAAACTATAATGAAAAAGAGATGCAAATATTCGATCTTGCAGAGAGTGGATTTGTAAATGCAATATCAAATGCTGTCAACGGCTCGCAGTTCGAGCTCAACGAAAAGCTTACAAAGGCTTCAGCAGCGGTTTCATATCTGAAATTCGCAAGTGTTGTTGACGCAAAGCCCGAAACAGAGGAAAAGTTCCAGTCAAGCCTTAACGACATCGTCGCCCTTGGAGAGTATCTCAAGGACAAGAAGAACATGAAGGCATTTGCAAAGACCGTAAATGCCGATAAAGCAGCCCCTCTTTTCGGGCCGGAATGTAACGTGCTCACAAGCATATTCAACATGGCATATAACAACTTTGGCGTTGATATAGATTCCAAGGGCTTTAAAAACCTCTATAACGAGTGCAAGGATGAGCTTATCAAGGAAGGCAAAAAGGAACTTGAGACAGAGCAGAAGAAGAGCGAAATGATATCGATCGTAAAGCTGCTCGGCAGTAATAATATCCACACGATCGAAGAGGAAAACGAGTTCGAGGAAGAGGTAGAGAAGAAGGCCTCTCCGGAGGAAATGAATATCATCATCGCCGAGGAGGAAGCTCAGTACAATATAAATAATGCGAACCTTGATAACGACCTTAACCTTGATGATATCAAAAAGGAAAACGAAAAGCAGGAGAAAGCAAAGGAAGAAAAAGAAAAGCAGGCGGAAGCTGTCGAGAGCCAGAGGACTTATGCTAAAGACCAGGCGATGAGTGATAATAACAAAGCCAGAAAAGACCTGTATGCAAAGCACAACAACGACGGCTTCTTCCGCATAGGCGGTGCTTCAAAGGAACTTAGGGAGCTAAGGAGCGCACACGCTACTTATGACACATATATGCGCTATTCCAACGACCCGAAGGTCGCAAAGCTTTCCGAGTTTGACCTCTTAAAGGGTATTCTCACAAAGGCTGAGAAATACAGAGCTGAAAAGAAGCTGCACGGCAAGGGCGATACATCTTCACCGAACTGGAAGCCAAAGACCAAAATGGGTCAGTTAAGATATGCCGCAGCAGCCAAGTCCATAGAGTTTGCAAAGGATCGTATGAGAACTCTGGTAAGCGACTATGCAAATGATAAAAACATCACACTTCAGGAGGCATACAAGCATTTTGATCCCGACGGAAAGCTCAAACTCTATATACCCAATAAAAAGGTAAACCTTGACGATAAGATAAAGGAATCACAGAAAAAGCTGAGAACACTGAAGGAAAATGCCGAAAAAGGTATAGATATCGCAGATAAAGATATCAGGAGCGCTGTAAGTGATCTGTCTGCTGCTTATCTTATTAAGGTAACCAAGAAGACCGGCGAAGTAAAGCCCAGCGAGTTTGAAGAAAAATCCGAGTACCTGTCCCGTTCTGCTGCCATGACAAAGATAATGGATGAATACAGCCGTGAAGAGCTTTTTGATCTTGCCCTGAGAGATAAGGGACAGGATATCTGGTCAAAGGTAAACCAGGCAAGGACAGAACTTAAGAAAGAAAAGCAAATAAAGGAAGATCATAAGAAGTCCACAGAGATAAACAATACGGCCACAGCTACTATTACAAACAATAATACTATCGGGAACGTAACCGTTCCTAAGCCGAAGAGCTAACGCTGAGGAGCATTACTTTTTATAACAGGCAACCGCCGCACACATTAGTGTGCGGCGGTTCTTTGTATAACGAATACCCCGGTTTTACCAATGGCTAAAAAAGCTTTAGCTATAGGCAGAGAAACGACCGGATCCCTTCGTTTACGCAAATGCGGCCGTGTTTTTTTAGCGCTTACTATTTCTGCTTATCGGAAGCACATTTAACATAGGCTTAACCTTTTGGTACTGTTCAAATTAACGTTGACCTGCTATAATGTTAGTATCAGGAGTGTGATACTATGCTAATATACATCGTTGAAGATGATGATAATATCCGTGAGCTTGAAGCCTTTGCTATGAAAAACAGCGGCTATGATACCCGATGCTTTGCAAGCTCCAAAGAATTCTATCAGGCTATGACCAAAGCTGTTCCCGACCTCATTTTGCTTGACATTATGCTGCCCGGCGATGACGGGCTGATGATACTTAAAAAGCTGCGTGATGACCCCGTTACCGAAAAAATACCTGTAATGATCATTTCCGCAAAGACAACCGAGCTTGACCGAGTGAAAGGGCTTGACCTGGGTGCTGATGATTATTTGTGCAAACCATTTGGCGTTATGGAGCTTGTCAGCCGTGTGAAAGCAAGGCTGAGAGGGAAGAGCCGGGGCAATGAATACCGCTTTGCCGAGATACTGCTGAACGAGGATACCCGAAAGGTGTTCATATCGGGTAAGCAGACAGAGCTTACCTACAAGGAATTTGAGCTGTTGAAAACACTGATAAAAAGTCCGGGCAAGGCTTTTGCCCGTGACTATCTCATTGATACGATATGGGGGCAGGAAAGCACAGGGCGAACCCTTGATGTGCATATACGTACTCTGAGAGGCAAGCTCGGAGAAAAGGGCAACTACATCAAGACCGTCAGAAACGTCGGATACAAGCTGGATAAGGACGAGTGATATGGAAAGAAAGATCAATCTGCACCTATTCTATATGGGCGTTGTAACGGCTATCATCGGTGTACTTATCACCACCGTTTCCTATTATCATTTTTTCCGTTCGAGATAAGGGAAAACTTAAAGCACGAATGTCAGCTTGTCGCGGAAAGCTACAGAGATACCTATTCGCCCGGTGATCTGTCAAGATTCTCGGGCGATGAACTGCGCATAACGCTTATCGACAGCGGCGGAAAGGTGCTGTTTGAAAGCGATGCCGATGCCGAAAAAATGACTAACCACCTTGACCGCCCCGAGATCAGGTCGGCTATAGAAAACGGAACGGGTACAGACACACGCTTCTCCGACATCATAGGCACAGAGGATCATTACTATGCCCTGCGCCTTAGTGATGGAAATATACTCAGGGTGTCCATTCAGGCCGATTCGATATTTTCGCTGTTTGAGCGTTCCCTCGTTATCATACTGTTTATCGTCTTGGGTATCATAATCGTTTCATTGCTTGTGTCCGTGAAGCTGACAAACAATCTGATAGCACCGTTTCGCAGGATACCGGAGCTTATCCGCACAAATGCTCCGCCTGAGGGAAGTGGTCTATACCCCGAAGTCATTCCACTTGTGGAGGAGATACGCAATGCCAGAAATGCACAAAGCGAAATGCGGCAGGAGTTTACGGCAAATGTTTCCCATGAGCTTAAAACACCCTTGACATCTATTTCGGGCTATGCAGAGCTTATCGAGTCGGGAATGGCAAAGGGCGAGGACAGCGTGAAGTTTGCGGGCAAGATCAGAAAAGAGTCTGACCGTATGCTTGCACTCATCGGCGATATACTGCGGCTTTCCGAGCTTGACAGCATCGGTGACACGCCTCTTGATGATGAGATCGACTTGAAAGCCGTTGCCGAGGACTGTAAGGAGCGTCTCTCACAGCAGGCAGAAAAGCGCGGCATCAGGATAACTGTCAGCGGAGAAGGTTCGGTCATACGAGGCAGCAGGACGGAGATAACAGAGCTTGTCTATAACCTTGTGGATAATGCAATAAAGTACAACCGTGAGAACGGCAATATCGAAATAGAAACCGCCGACAAAAAGCTGACTGTGACCGACACGGGGCTTGGCATACCGCAGGAGAGCATACCACGAATTTTCGAGCGCTTCTACCGAATTGATAAAAGCCGCAGCCGTGCAAAGGGCGGCACAGGGCTTGGACTTTCGATCGTCAAGCATATCGCAGAGCATCACGGTGCTAAGATAGATGTTGAAAGCACAGTGGGTGTCGGAACAAGCATAATAGTATCATTCAGATAGGAGAATAAAATGAACATCTTTTCAATATGTACCCTTTGCGGAGGACTTGCGTTCTTCCTGTTCGGTATGCACGTTATGTCACAGAGTTTGGAGAAGATCGCAGGCGGCAAGCTGGAAGCGACTCTCAAAAAAATGACCTCCAATCCATTCAAGAGCCTTGCCCTGGGTGCCGGTATTACAATTGCTGTGCAGTCCTCATCAGCTATGACGGTAATGCTCGTCGGGCTTGTCAATTCGGGGCTGATGCAGCTTGAACAGACTGTCGGCGTTATCATGGGATCAAACATCGGCACAACGCTGACAGCGTGGCTGCTAAGCACCGCAGGTATCAAAAGCGATAGCATAGCTGTCTCAATGCTCAAGCCCGAAAACTTTGCTCCTATCGTGGCTCTTATCGGCATCATCATGATAATGATGAGCAAAAAGAAAAAGCGTCAGGACATAGGTACGATCATGGTGGGCTTTGCGGTGCTGATGTTCGGTATGGAGCTGATGAAGGATGCGGTTTCGCCCCTTGCCGAAATGGAAGGCTTCAGCAAGCTTCTTGTGGCATTCAAAAATCCGCTTCTCAGCGTTGCGTTTGGTGCTGTGTTCACAGGCGTGATACAGTCCTCAGCGGCATCTGTCGGCATCCTGCAGGCGCTTTCTCTGACAGGCACGATCTCATACAGAATGGCTATCCCGATCATTATGGGGCAGAACATCGGTACCTGTGTTACGGCGCTGCTTTCCTCCATAGGTGTCAATAAGAACGCAAAGCGAGTTACCGTTGTACATATGTCGTTCAATATCTTAGGTACTGTCATTTGCCTTACGGTATTCTACGGACTTGATGCATTCATTCACTTCAGCTTTGTGGATAAGCCCATAGGCGCAGTAGAAATTGCCGCTGTGCACTCGATCTTCAATATTTTCACAACGCTGATACTTCTGCCGTTCTCCACTCAGCTTGTTAGTCTTGCAAAAAAGCTGATACCCGATTCCAAAGAAGCCGAGGTTTCTGTTCTTCTCGATAAGCGCCTTATCGCCACACCGCCCCTCGCTGTTTCACAGTGCAGAGAAAAGACGGTGGACATGGCACAGGGCGCAAAGGACGCACTTCATGAAGCACTCAGGGCAATGTTTGATTATTCAGACAAGGCTGTGCTGAGCGTGGAGGAAAAGGAGCAGCTCCTTGATGAAATGGAAGATCAGCTCTCCACGTTCCTGCTGGAATTATCCGCAGTCAGCCTGACGGACGAGGACAGCCGTACCGTCACCGAGCTTCTGCACACGATCAGCGACTTTGAGCGTATCAGCGACCACGCTATAAATATGATACAGATAGCGCAGGAAATGGAACGTAACAGCCAGAGCTTTTCAGACAGTGCTAAATCCGATTTCTCCACGCTTTTTGCCGCACTTACAGAGATCTCAGGTCTTACTGTCAAGGCGTTTGCGGATAATGATACCGAGCTTGCTATGAATGTCGAGCCGCTCGAGGAAGTCATCGACGACCTCACCGCTGCGATCAGGGATAAGCATATCGACAGACTTCGCAAGGGCAAGTGCAGCCCTGAGCTTGGCGTTTACCTGTCCGACCTGCTGATAAACTGCGAGAGAGTTTCCGACCACTGCTCAAATATAGCGGTATCTATCATACAGATAGCAAAGTCGAGCATGAGAAGTCATGTATATCTGAGTGAACTGAAAGCACAGCGTTCCGAGCAGTTTATTGGCGCTTACAATTCGTATCATGAAAAATACAGGCTTTCTGTATAAAGAAACCAAAACCACCGGTCTGACCGGTGGTTTTGGTTTAATGTGATGCAGTATGCACCGTTATTTACTTCTTTTAGTTAATGGTATTTACCCTCTTTATCTGCTCGGAAAGCACATTGGCATTTGTAAGATCATCTGTAGTCTTTGATTTTACAGTTCTCGGCGGCTTTACGTTATTCTGTTTTTTCACCTTTTGATTTGAGCTTATTATTCCTGCATAAAGGCTCTTGCCGTCGTCCTGAAGCGCCCTTTCAAGAAGCTCTGTAGCAGACAGGTCTTTTACATATACCTTGAATGCCTTGTGATTCGGAAGTGTCCGTGCGATTTTATCCGTGAATTCGTTAAATGCCGCTTGTGAAAGAGGTTTTCCGCCGTTTTCTATTTAGTTTTTCTCCCATTCAGCCGCAGAGTGTGCAGCCACCGCTTTTGAGATAAGGCGTTTTACAACATCCTTCTTGTGCTCAGGTGAATTGATGGCAGGCTTGTCATTGGCACCCTGTGCATCAGGCAGATTTTTAGAATTCTCAAACTCACTTCGTATATTATCCATAGTTTTTTCAAGGTATTTGTTTGCGTGGACTCCACCCTTCTGTCTCGGATCATAATCCTCAATCTCCGCCAGAGAATCGGTTCTCTGAACGATCTCAGGCTCAGCTGTATCTACTGCATCGGGGAACAGCTCTCCCATAGCCTCAAAGCCCAGCGCCTTGCCCGTGATATCCTCAAGGACCTGTGCACCGCCGTATCTTTCCCTGCCCATATTTGAGGTGGGCTTCCATTTGCGGTTTGTGTCTGAGACGTGTGCCTTTTCACGGATCTTTTTGATATACGCTCTGCTGGCAATACATACACGCTCTGTCGCCTCTAAAATGTCGGGCTGCTCATCAGCTATTCTTGTCAAGTGCTTCTGCCTGATATCTATCAGATCCTGCAAACTCTTACGCAGATTGATGATAGCCTGTGAGTCATCATGGTCTATGCCGAATCTGTGAGTTGTATCAAGCTGCTTTTTGATGTCTATCAGGACCTTTATCTCCGTGCCGTTTACATTTATCCTGTCATCAAGTTTCTTTTCCTCGGCATCTTTAGCCGATACCTTATTATTCTTAGTTTCAGTCTGTGGCGCTTTCTCCTCATTTTTGATCTCGGGCTTTTCCGGGGCGTCTTTATTTTCAGCCTCGGTAGGAGGGATCACCCCTTCATTCTTCACCTCGGAGTTTTGTGCATCATCTGTCTTTTTGTCTGTGCTCTCCTCCGGCTTGCCCGACGATCCGTTTTCTGTAAGGGAATCGTTCTCAACGTAGAAATCTTCATCTGAGTCGTTCAGGTATTCAATGACCTCGTCGCCTTCAACGATAAAATCATCATCTATATCATTTTTGACAGTATAACGCTTTATCCGTGACGCTTCTATCTTTTTGCGCTGCTCCTCGATACTTCTTTCCTCTTCTTCCTTTTCCCTCTGCTCTCTTTCAAGTTTTTCCTTTTCTTTAAGGTATTCTTTCTTGCTTTCATTATATGCCTTTTCGAGGTTTTCGCTGAACTCTATGCCAATGCTCTTTGTATCATCAAATTCGGGATCATTCATCAGACCCTGCTTTTCAAATACATCTACCAGCTCATTGAAGACCTCGCCCTTGTTATAATTACTGAATCTGCCCGACGGATCAGACTTTTCAGCTTTTTCTATGGCGTTTACGAGCTCCTCATTGTTGGCATATTTCTCATTGCCGCTGATATATTTCTTGGCGCCGAAAAGAAACTTAGCAAAGCTCTTGTCAAAGCTGCCGTTCCAGCCGCTAGCAGCTAATTTTCCTCTGAACTCCTTGAACTGTGCCTCATCAATGCGCTTCTGTCTTGAAGTGGGGAGCTTGACATCAAAATACTCGTGGTCGTTTACAGCAAACTTGTCTTCTTCTGCTGCCACGTGCAGTGCTTTTGCTCGTGGTGTGAGCATTCGCTCACAGCGAGCTCGGGAGAGTATGGGGGAGGGCTTCGCCCTCGTTACCGACCCATCGGGGCTTCGCCCCGAACCCCATTATCTAAGGCATTTTAATTGGTGTGTCAAGTATATAACCATAAAAAATAATTATCTGTTTCCCGGCACGGTCATCCATATACAAAAGGTGCCCGACTGTATAGCACATAAATAAACAAGGCGTACAGAACTGTTTTAAGCAGCTGTACGCCTTATTCTTATCATTTTGCCTTGGCAAAGCTTATACTTTTTTGATGATGTTTTTTTCTATGACCTTGTTATCATTCTTTCCCGTGACATTTTCTACGTTTTGGTTTATGCTTCTTACAGCCTTACGGTAGCTTTCTATGGAGTTTTTTACCTGCATTATTCCGTTGCCGTCGTAATCTGCAAGGAGCTTCTTGATATACGTAGAGTTGATGTTTTTCGGAACAGCCGCCTCAAATGCGGGGCTTTTAGCAAGCTCCTTGGCTTTTTCGCCAAGCTGCTTCTTGACCTGTTCTTCGTTCATAGACCCAAGCTTTTTGTGGATCGTCCTGCCGTGGTCGAGCTGGATCATTTTGTCGATGACCAGCTGTGCGATACTCTCCTTGGCATCCTGCATGGATTCCTTGTCAAGTGCACCTGAGTTACCTAATATATTAAGCGTATTAAACGCATCATATGCAGCATTTGCCGAAGCCTTGTCTATTCCGCTGATGGAAGGATTTGCGTTGCGCTTGTCATATATCACTGCGTTTTCGCTTATCATTTTATCAATGCCCTTTTTCCCAAGCTCGACCTGCGCCTGAAGGATATTCTTATTGTCAAGGTCTATCTTCTGCTGTTCGAGTTCAGTTCTTTTGATAATGTTTTCTTTCTCCTGCCGGATAGCCTTTTCGTATTCGGGCAGTGTTTGCATATCTTTCTTTACAGCAGCAAGGTTTTTAGCATATTCCACAGCTGAGCCGCCTGCAAGATGAAGGTCTGTCATAGCGTTTATTCTTTGCTGCCCCTTCGCATTAGGCAGCTTGCCGTCAAACACCTGTCTTCTCTTATGGTTTAAGTAGTTGTTGACTCTTTCCTTAAGAGTTTTGCCGGCATTTTCGATCTCTGATGCATCACCATTTTCTAATGCTTTTTTCAGATCATATGCGGCGTGAATGGCATTATCGTAATGCACGCTGCCGTTTTTGACGTGCTGGTGAGCGTTTGCATTATTGATAAATTCTTCAAGTTTAGAGACCTGCGGGTCCAGTTGTTTACGGACATAGGCACCATACCCCTTGTCAAGGGCTGTTTTGTCAATGGCATTGATGCCTTGCTCCAGCTCGATCTGCTGTGCTTTTATCGGCCTGTCGGGGGTAAGCATTTGCTTGTGCTGTGAAAGCTGGTTCATAGAAGCATCGGCAAAGGCCTTAAGTGTTTTTGATGCGTTGAGTCTTGTTTTGCCAAAGCCTTTGGATCTGCCGACGAACATACCGGTGTGCTCTTTTTCGTATGCCTCCGATGATCTTTTAATGTTCCCGATCAGTGTATCTATTTCTTCTGTGGATATCTCAAGCCTCTTTTCACCCTCACCGAGCTTGGCGATCGCTTTAAGGTCACCTACCATTTTGTTGTATGTTTTGGAGTTCTCGTGGTTCGTTTTGTTTGTTTCGCCGAGAACTTTGAGTACACTGTTTGCATAATCTGTCATGTTCCCGATAACAGAATCATAAAGCTCGATATCGTTGAGCTTGGCGATGTAGCTGTTACGCATATTGAAAAGATCCGTATTGTCAGCAGTGGCTATCCTGCGGAACTTATAAGGTATTTTTTCAAATACCGTGCCAGGTGTCTGTTTTGTGATATCATCTGTTACGGTATAGCCGAACTTTTCAGCTTCATGGCCTATATTCTTTTGAACATGATACAGTGCGCTCAGGTCTTTTTCTGTTTTATCGCCCTTGTGGTTTGCTATGTAAGATCTCCATCCATTTCCCTTTGAAAGGGCTCCGATGATCTGCTTTTTGGTGTCATGTATTGCTTTTAGCACCTTACCCTCGTCCGTGGTATGGTAAGCTATGTCAGAAGCGATAGCCCTTGCCATTTCATCACTCTCAGCAAACACTCCCGGCACCTTGCCCGAAAGGATATCTGACTTGATATCCCGCACTTTCTTTTTAAACGACTTTTCTGCTTCGTTCTGGCGTTCATTCAGCTCCTTGCCGAGAAGTGAGATGAATTTTTCGTTTCCTTTTTCAAAGTATTTTCTCTCGGCAAGCTTGTTGAAGAACCCGTTTATTGCGTCTTCCTTTGCCTTGGTGACTCTGCCGCCGTTTGCGGAAAGCTTCGCCTCTATAAGGCTGCTCGTGCAGGAGAGCCAGGGGTATTCTTCAATATTTTTAAGGTCACTTTCAAGATAGCCCGTTATCTTATCACCGGCAGCTTTAATCCTTTTTCTTTCTGCAAGCTCTTCCTTAAGCTTTATGTACTCTATCGTGTCCGGTACTATTTCAGATCGGTCAAGAAGCTTCTGACGTTCCTTATACTTTCTGTCTATATTTGCAGAAAAAGGCTCGTCCTTTATCTCCTTGACACTTTCGTTATCAAAGCCTTTGAGCTTTTCATTCCACTGCTTGAGGTTATCAAGAAGATCCTTCTGGCAGGCTAAGATTATGTTCTCATTAGCGCTTTCTATGCCTTTGTTATATGATTCTTTGATAGCCTGATTTGTGTCTTTTATTATCTCTTCTGTTGGTTTATCGGAAACAATGGCAGAAGTGACTGTTCCGCTGATCTTATCTATTGCAATATCATGGCTCATGTCAGAAATGCTGTTTGAGGCGCTTACATAAACTTCCTGTTCCTTAATGCTCTTTTCCATGCCGGCAATAACTTCCTCAAGCTTTTCGGAATACCGGGCAGGGGTCATTTTTCTTACTTCATCAGCATTTATAAGCTCACTTATCGGGTCATAAAGCAGCTTTTCTGCTCTTTGCTTCTGCTGCTCGTTACCTATCATTGATATACGCATAGGTATTACAAGATCCTTCTGTAGTTTGAGGATCTGTGAAAGCTTCTGCGTGGTTTCAAAGTATTCTATGTATGTGTCATTCTCTGCCTTGCTCGCAGCTTCATTTTTGACCTGGTTTTCGATATCGCTGATACGCTTTTCAAACCTCTCGTTTTCATAGTTAAGGTAGCGTGTCGATTCTTCGGAAACTGTCTTGAATACAGGCGAGCCGTCAACATAGTAATCGTTAAAGTAGAAATCATAGTAGCTTATGGGATCGACTACGTTCCTGTCAAGATCGCTGCGTATCCTGTCTATCTGCTCAGGCGGCAGACCGCTGTCGTTCCATACCTTATTAGTGACATCCTCAAGACTTTGCCTTGACGCAAGCTCATCTTCATATGCATCACTAAACCCGGAGTTTATCAATTCACCGTCTTCGTCGATGTCAACGTCACGTATAGCGTTTGCCACAATTGAGCTTGCTGATTCATCGACCTTTACCATATTAAAGCTCTTGGAGCCTAACGTTGCTATTATGGCAAGCTTTTTAACTGCTTTCGGGTCATCGACATACGCTTCGGCTTCGGGGATCTCATGGTTTTTGATCTTACCCTCAAAATCATCCAGTACAGGAGCGGCTTCAATAATATGCTTGATCTTTCTTTTTGCAAGCTCGTCTCTGAGGTCTAAGGTCAGTTTGGCGCCTTTTTTCTTGTCCTGCGTCCTTAACAGCTTTGCAAATTCATCCTTTAAGGCTCTTGCCTCAATGTCATTTGAATTTTCGCTTTTTTCTGTGGGAAGGTACTTTTCAAATACCTCCTCAAACAGATCGGCCATACCTACTGTATCGCCAAGGTCAAAAAGTCTTTTCATTTTCGCAGAGATCTCTGCTCTTATCTGCGCTTCGGTTTTTAGCGGCATGATCATTACCTCCTGATATTATTATTCCTACTAATAATACCCTGTGACAAAGCCTTTGGGTGCAGACGGGTCTTATTTTTTTTTTGCTTTAGCAAGATCTGTGTACGTATAAGGGGTTTGGCGCAAAAACATATTACTGCCGATCACGAAAGGGAAGGGAAAGTAAACAAAAAAGCGACCTCTTTGTAGAGATCGCCTTTTTGTTATAAATCTTTAACTATTCTTTGCAGCATCTTTGATGATATTGCTGTTATTATTGATCTCGTTGACATTTTCAAGACCATTCTTGTCTGCCTTGTTGGCATTTGCGAGCTGTGCCTCTGCTGCGAGTGCCTTTTTAGCGGCTGCGAGCTTGTCAATAAGCGGCTTGCCGCCGTTTGTTGTGGCTGCTGTGATTATTTCATCGGGGGTATTTGTATCCATCATGCGCTTAAAGTCGTCACGGACTTGCATCTCACCCTTTGCGAATAACACATTATTTGAAAATTCTTCCTTATCAAAATCATCTGTAACGCCTGCCTGAGCATTTGTCTGATAAAGGCTGTTTACCATGTGTAACGCCAATACAGCCGCCGTATTGTTTACCAATGTCTTGTTATCGCTTGCTTTTTCCTTATTGAATTCTATGAATGAATTTCTGCTGTCACGAACATTGATCTTACAGTATATCCTGCTTTATCTTATCATATTCCTTGTTTATCTTCTGCTGTACCACATTGTTTTCTGGCTTGGTTTCTTTAGTTACATTCATTTTTTCCTTTAAGGTCTCATACTCTGCGATAGTATCGCCTATGTATGTCTTTGCAAGGTCAATAATGGTATCGGCAGCCCTCCATCTTGCCTGCCCCATGTTTGAGCCGGGAATATAGCTCTTGTCATAAGGGTCTTTTTTAGCCTCAATGCGCTTTGCCCTTTTGAATGCCTCAGCAGCAGTATATGCCTCAAAAAGCTGCCTTTTGAACAGCTCGTTCTCCATAAGGTTATCATGTGTATCCTGTGCAGTGTTTACTGTAGTGATAACTGCGGCAGCCTTTTCTTTAAGTATGCTTATCTCGTCCGAATCCTGATGCCCGCGCTGATAGAAAGCAGGTGCTGTATTTATATCCGTTTTATAATTACGCAGCTTGTTCATAATGGCTGTACTTACTTTTTGTGCCTCCTGCTGTTCAAGCTGTAATCTCTGCTGTTCAAGCTGCTCTTTCTGCTCGATCCTTTGCTGTATCCTCTTCTGTTCCTGCCTGAGCCTCTTCTGTTCTTCCTTCTGCCTGCGCTGTGCTATCTTTTCTTCATCAACAAGGTCATCAAAGGTCGGCAGATCTCCTCTGATCTCATGCTCCTTAAACTTGCCGCCGATTTTTTCCTCATTCTTGAGCTTGCCGAGGCCGTAGTAATTCTCCTTTTCCTTCTCTACTTCCTCGGCGGTTATCAGCTTTTTTGCATTTTTGATCTCTATCGGAGCATCTTTTGCCTTTGCATTTTTATCCCACTTTACAGCATTGTATGCTTTTGTCAGCTCTTTTATTAAAGCATACTTATGCGCCTTCGGGAACTTTTCGTCGATCTTTGTATTCCACAGCTTGTCATAAAAAGCCATAAGGGGCTTTTTATCGGTCACCTTCGCAGTCGTAATATGTGTTGCATCATACAGGGCAGATGTCTCTCTGTGCTCTTTTTGGTCTAACCAGCCGTTTTCTTTTAGCCTTTTGTTAAACTGCTCTTTTTCCTTATTGTAATTACGAAATACGTCGCAGAGATATCTTTTCGCTTTGAAGTACTCGTCATTCTTGTATATTTCAATTATTTTTTTTTCAGCCAGTGCGACACCTTCATCAATAAGCTCATTCATCTGCTTTTGTTCAGCGCCTTTTTCAAGCTTTGTGCTTTTTAGCTTTTCAAAAAATTCATTTACGCCGTCTGTTGTTTCTGTCAACTTTCTGTGTATGGACTTTACAAGTATTCTGTAGAACTTATCGGCTGCCAGATCCGCCTCCGGCCAGCCGTTTTTCGCAAGAATTTTAACAAGTTCTGCCTGTTCCTTAGCCTCACGATCTTTCAGCGCCTTCTCTTCGGCTGCTTTCTTAGCTTCCTTGATGCTTCTTTCCTTATTCTTTTTTTCAATTGCTTCATATTCCTTGCAGGCCTTGTCTATCTCCTCACGGGTCGGGTCTTCCTTTACCTTATTTTTAAATACACGCATTGCTACAGAATTTAACGAAACAAGATATTTTGTCTTGACATATGTGGAAAATGCTTCATTCACCTCGGTGAGCATCTGCTTGCGCACAGCAGGATCCCTTGCATCTGTAGAAAGAAACTTTTCATACATTGCAACTAACTTTTCATCATTTGTTTGTTTTGCCATCTTATACAGATATCCTACTATAACGCTGTCTTGCTTTAATGCCCAGCCGTTTTTAGTTGTTCTTCTTTCAAATTCTTTATCGCTGATTTTTTCATGCGTATTAAAGAATTTATCCTCTTCGGCCTTTAGACTATCTTTTACGAATTAATCCTGCGCCTTTTCAAGTGCAGATTTGAAGCCTTTCGGATCATTAGCGTGGTTTATGATATGCTCGTCAGTCAGGTCATCATACATCTTATCAAATACACCGTGTTTGGTTATAGGCTTTTTCCAGTAGCTGTCAAGTTCTTTAATGGAAGTAATATCACGGTCGTCGCCGTTTGCAACGGCATAATTATTGTAAGCCAAAAGCTCTATAAAAAGCCCTTTCTTATCATTTTTACCCGGTGTGTTTGCTATCTGCTCACGCAATTCCTGTAATCTTTCTTTTACAGTCATGGTTTATTCCACCTAATATTTTATTTGGGTTTTCCGATAGTAATACCCCCGAAAAGCTCATTTGGGTGCAAAAAAAAGCCTGCATTATCCTGAGCTCCGGAAAATGGAAAATACAGGCTGTTTATTTAAGCGGAGGTTACTTGTGAAGGCAGTTTAGTATATACCTTGAAATTCTGTTGAGTATGATCGCATAGCATATAGTTGCCATAATTGCTAGAATAATGTTTATTGCTATAATAGATGTCAGATCACGCATAGATAGAACACCTGCTAAAAACATAAAGTGACATATGTATATTTCATAGGAATACTTGTCAAGTGTTTTGCAAATGTTGTATAGCTTGTCCGAAAGAGAATCAAATCTTGTAAGCAGCTTGTATATTGTGAAGAATAGCCAAAATCCAAGTATACAGTGGGAATAAGGTATTACTGTTTGGTCATATATGATCTTAATATTGCCTCCGTTTAAGTCGGCATAATGCTTGATGATCAATCTTGCTGCTGATGCAGATATCATCGCTAAAGAAAGACTGTGGTAGAAACTTGGGCATGGCCTAAAACTCCCGAAACCGTGGTGGGGTCGATACCTGCACCGATAAGTAAGCTGGTATGCAAGTGTCTGAATTGGTGAATTCCATAAAATGGGAAGCTGTGTTCCTCACAAAACTCCTTCAGCCAGCCATAAGGTGATTGAAGATTCATAGGTCGCCCATCCCACTTTGTAAACAGGCGGTCAGTTTCGTTCCACTTGCTGCCGAGTCGCCTGATCTCACTATCCTGCCATTCTCTGTATTCTTTCAAAACGTCTATCACATTCATCGGAACTTTTATGAAACGCACCGAGCTTTCGGTCTTGGGGGTATCGGTGTAGATTTCCCTTGCCTTTGTATAATTCGACGTCCGCTCAATGTGGATAACTCCAGTTTGAAGATCAATGTCGTGCCATTCAAGGCTTAACATTTCACCCCGACGCATACCGCTGTAAATTATCAGCGTGAAAAACGCTTTCCATTTGATCGTTGCGTGCTCGTCAAGCAGCGTAAAGAAATGCTGTGTTTCCTCCATTGTAAGAATATGCCGCTTTTTCTTGCTGCCCTTCGGGACGGTCACTCTCCTGCACGGATTGTCCGACAGCATATCCATTCTTATACCATAGTCGAGCACCGTCGATATGAACGACAAGTAATGCACCATTGTTTTGTGTGACAGCGGCTTGCCTGTATGCTCGTTTACTCCTTCCCCGGCAAGGCTGTTGATGAATTTCTGGATATCCCTTGCGGTCAGCTTGTCGATGCGGATATGACCTATCGCCTTATAGACACGTTTGGTCAGTTGGCGTTGTCTGGTGCATGTAGTGCTTTTCAGATTGAGCTTTGCATACTGCTCGAACCACTCCTCCGACAGTACCTCAAATTTGACCGCCGAAGCGACCTGTCCATGACCGCACTCCTCCTCAAAAAGAATCGCCTGCCTCTACAATTCCTTTTCGATCTGCTTGGGCGTCATATCAGGCTCGGGAGTCCATGTCATTCGATGCACTACCTGTGTTCCGTCAACCTTGTAACCGCAGGATACCTTGATCCTGTAACTGTTTCCTCTTTTTTCAATTGATGCCATGTGGCTACCTCCTTTCGGAGACCATTGGCGTATTTCTGCACTTTTATTATATTACTTTTACGATTTAAAGTCAAGATACGCTGCTGGTCTCCTGTTCTGTTTATCTTTTTAGTTTCTTTCTGTGTGGCTGCTTTTTCTGCTCCTTCTCCCTGCGGAGTTTTTCTTCCTCTGCCAGCTTGGAGATATAATCACCCATATTGATCAATTGACTTTCTCCTAAGTTTTTATTGTGTATCTAAATCATATCACAACAGGGAAGAATAGTCAAATACCATGTACTTTTTGCTGTACAACAAAGCGTACAGCATATAATCATAACTTACTGTGAAATGATCGAAACTATTATCAACAGAGAGTAAAGGACGATAGAAAAGTGTGTCACATGACACACTTTTAGGGCAGACAGATGTGCCGCACAAGCACGTCTGTCTGCTTATTCTTATGTATGTCTTCAACACGGGTGTAAGAGGCGTATACCCGAAGAGCCTGTTATTTAAGGCAACACCGCACAACCAACGGCTTACGCCTTTGTATGCCATATGCTTGAAAATTTTCCGTCATATCGCCCAAATCCACCTTGTCTTACGCCAGTAAAACTGCGGCGGATATAGGCAATCTGACGAAAAATTTGTCAGCGCATCTGACATACAATGGTCGTGCGGTATTGCCTTAAAGTTGCACATTTTGTTTAATGTGCATAAAATGCGGCTTTAATTTAGGAATTATTCACAAAACATAAATAGCCCTGTAGCATTTAATGGACATTTAATGGACAAATAATGTTATAATAAGTTGAAAAAGTATCATAAAAATAAGTAATTATGCCCTGAGATCGGGACATGATGATCACTTTGTGAAAGGAGCAGTAACGATGTTTGAAACGGAATTCAACTTTACTTTACCCAAGGGCTATATGGATATGAACGGAAATCTGCACCGCGAGGGCGTTATGAGACTGGCCAATGCAGGCGATGAGATAATACCGCTCAAGGATCCGAGAGTGCAGCAAAACCCCGGCTATCTTACTATTATAATACTGTCAAGGGTCATCAAGAGCCTCGGAACTCTACCCGCGGTTGACACACGTGTGGTAGAGGGGCTTTTCACCATAGATCTTGCATACCTTCAGGATCTTTATTCAAAGATAAATACAATGGAGATGCCCGTGTATAAATCGGTGTGTCCTCACTGCGGGCAACCTATCGAGATACCAGTAAATTTTCTGGAAGCCGGAGAATAGTAACATATCCGGCAGACAAGATATATGAAGAAATGGCGTTCATCGGTTACTATATGCACTGGCAGAACAGCGAGATAGCGCGTTTCAGCCATAAAGAGCGTCAGCGCTGGTGCAAGGAGATATCCCGCATCAACAGCAAGCTCAACGATGAACCGGAGAATATTTTCAACATCTGATGATAAAGGGCGGTGAGTGTTACTGTGGGCGTTTCCTCCGCAAAGGATTTTATACCCGGCTATTCTTTTACGGTGAATCTTGACGGGTTCAATTACAGCTTCAGCAGAGTCTCAAATCTTGCAGGCTCGTGCGAGATAGAGACTATTGTCGAGGGCGGCAGCAACGAGTCCCCCGTGATACTCAGAAAGCCAAAACGCACTCCCGATTTTCTATTGTTTGAGCGAGGTCTTCATTCTACGCTTACCGACACGGCGTTTTCTTTTTTTTCGGTAGGCAAGAAGATAGATGCTATAACCATTTCGGTAAAGAAAAACGGCAGCATTGTTAGAATGTTTTTTGCATCGGGCGGTATAATCGTTGAGCGGGAATTCTCGTCCCTCGATGCTTTGGAAAGCACGGTAATGGTTCAGACTCTCAAGATCGCGCACACGGGTCTGACCGAGGTTGCTTTGCCCTTTAGCCTTTAAGCTGTGAGGTGATACTATGGAGCGTATGACAGCACGAAACATTGCGATAATATCACCTATGAGGCAGCGGTTCTATGCGCTCTCCGGCGCAAGCTCATTCGCTGCGGGGATAATTGAAAAATACAGCGGCACCGAGCCTTTCCCGATAAGCGGCGATGCGCTGGTGTTTTTAAATGCGCTCGACAGCAGGCTCTCAGAGGAGCAGGCTGTGCGGCATGATGTTGCATATACCCTTCGTTTGCTGATAATACACAGGCTGCTTGTCGACGGCAGGCTCACAGACCCCACGGTGGGCAAGAGCTATGCCGCGGCGGTTTCACGTGACATCGAGCACCGTATCGAGCGTCTGCGTATGACCGACAACAACGCATATATAAGGATAAACGAGGCAAAGACTTTTATTGAGAGCTCCGCTGATTTTGACGGCGAGCTTATTTTAACAAGGCTTGACAACGGCGACGGCAGCATTTATTCATTTGTTGATACGCAGACTGTCAGCGAGCGTTTCTTTGGCTTGCAAAGCGAGGGTCATGCTTATTCGGGCATATACGAGCATACCTCTTCGCCCGAACTCGTTTATAAAAAGGAAGTCGGCGCGGACGCCCCGCAGCCCGATGATTTTTTGCCGCCTGCGGTGTCGAATATTGTCGACGGTAATGTAAATACCGATATCGCAGAGTATACCTACAACGCCGAAAGCCTCACCTACAACACCGAGAACACAGAGCAGAATATCACCGATAATTTGTCGGCAACATATGTCACAAACTCGGCTGATACAACAGTCACACATAAGGGTGATTCGACTGTTAATAACGTGTCGGAAAGCGTCACAAACACAGCCGACACGGAGTACAATTATAACAGCGAAAACCTCACCTACAAAACCGAAACAAACGAGCAGAATATCACCGATAATTCATCGTCAACATCTGTTATAAATTCGGCTAATACAGAAGTCACACACGAGGGTGATTCGACTGTTAATAACGTCTCTGAAAGTGTCATTAACACCGCCGATACGGAGTACAATTACAACAGCGAGAACCTCACCTACAAGACCGAGAACAACGAGCAGAATTATACCGATAATTCATCGGCAACATCTGTTACAAATACCGCAAATACAGAAGTTACACACGAGGGTGATTCGGTTGTTAATAACGTGTCGGAAAGCGTTGTCAACACCGCTGATGCAGAGTACAATTACAACAGCGAAAACCTCACCTACAAGACCGAGAATACAGAGCAGACAATCACTGATAATTCGTCGGCAACATCTGTTACAAATACTGCAAATATAGAAGTCACACACGAGGGTGATTCGACTGTTAATAACGTCTCTGAAAGTGTCATTAACACCGCCGATACGGAGTACAATTACAACAGCGAGAACCTCACCTACAAAACCGAAACAAGCGAGCAGAATATCGCCGATAATTCATCGGCAACATCTGTTACAAATACCGCAAATACAGAAGTTACACACGAGGGTGATTCGATTGTTAATAACGTGTCGGAAAGTGTCGTAAACACCGCAGATACAGAGTACAATTACAACAGCGAAAACCTCACCTACAAGACCGAGAACACCGAGCAGAATATCGCCGATAATTCGTCGGCAACATATGTCACAAACTCGGCTGATACAACAGTCACACACGAGGGTGATTCGACTGTTAATAACGTGTCGGAAAGCGTTGTCAACACCGCTGATACGGAGTACAATTACAACAGCGAAAACCTCACCTACAAAACCGAAACAAACGAGCAGAATATCGCCGACAATTCGTCGGCAACATATGTCACAAACTCGGCTGATACAACAGTCACACATAAGGGTGATTCGACTGTTAATAACGTGTCGGAAAGCGTTGTAAACACCGCAGATACAGAGTACAATTACAACACCGAAAACCTCACCTACAAGACCGAGAACAACGAGCAGAATTATACCGATAATTCATCGTCAACATCTGTTATAAACTCGGCTGATACAACAGTTACACACGAGGGTGATTCGACTGTTAATAAAGTGTCGGAAAGCGTTGTCAACACCGCCGACACAGAGTACAATTACAACAGCGAAAACCTCACCTACAAAACCGAAACAAGCGAGCAGAATATCACCGATAATTCATCGGCAACATATGTCACAAACTCGGCTGATACAACAGTCACACATAAGGGCGATTCGACTGTTAATAACGTGTCGGAAAGTGTTGTTAACACAGCCGACACGGAGCACAATTACAACGCCGAAAGCCTCACCTACAACACCGAGAACACAGAGCAGAATATCTCCGATAATTCGTCGGCAACATATGTCACAAACTCGGCTGATACAACAGTCACACACGAGGGTGATTCGACTGTTAATAACGTGTCGGAAAGCGTTGTAAACACAGCTGATACGGAGTACAATTACAATAGCGAAAACCTCACCTACAAAACCGAAACAAACGAGCAGAATATCGCCGATAATTCGTCGGCAACATATGTCACAAACTCGGCTGATACAACAGTTACACATAAGGGTGATTCGGTTGTTAATAACGTGTCGGAAAGCGTTGTAAACACCGCCGATACGGAGTACAATTATAAAAGCGAAAATCTCACTTACAAGACCGAAACAAACGAGCAGAATTATACCGATAATTCGTCGGCAACATATGTTACAAACTCGGCTGATACAACAGTCACACACGAGGGCGATTCGACTGTTAATAACGTGTCGGAAAGCGTTGTAAACACAGCAGATACAGAGTACAATTACAACAGCGAAAATCTCACTTACAAGACCGAAAACACAGAGCAGAATATCGCCGATAATTCGTCGGCAACATCTGTTACAAATACATCAAATACAGAAGTCACGCACGAGGGTGATTTGACTGTTAATAACGTGTCGGAAAGCGTTGTCAACACCGCAGATACAGAGTACAATTACAACAGCGAAAACCTCACTTACAAGACCGAAAACACAGAGCAGAATATCGCCGATAATTCGTCGGCAACATATGTCACAAACTCGGCTGATACAACAGTCACACACGAGGGTGATTTGACTGTTAATAACGTGTTGGAAAGCGTTGTCAACACCGCCGACGCGGAGTACAATTTCAACAGCGAAAACCTCACCTACAACACCGAAAACCCGAACTACAAGGTTGAAGGCGTCGGTAATGCCGAGAGGGCGGGCGGGCTTGCAGAGCTTGGGCTGCTTATCATGAATACCTTCCTTTCGGGCGGTGCGGAGTATATGTCCGGGATCGGGGAAAGGTATGTCCACAGGCTAAGACCTTTGGCGAAAGCGGTGCAGGAGCGGCCTCGCAACAGTAATAGCCTTGCTGCGGTATCAATGCTTGAAAGGCTGCTTGATGAGGGCGCCGAGCTGACGCCCGATGAGCGCAGGATATACGACACGGCCGTTACAAAGGTCTATCTTGAAAGTCACAAGCACGGGGAGACCGCTCCCGATAAAATGCTTGAAAAAATGAGTATAGCCGAAAGGACAAAGGCTCTTTCGCTTATGATACGCAGCGTTACAGACCAAGCGCAGTCCGGCGGCACGGCTCACACGAGTGCCAAAGACCGCTACATGACCGAGCGCATAAGCTCGGCGATAGCAAATGTCATTTTGGCTGTCAACGAAAAAAAATCTGTCACAGAGGCTGTCGGGCAGCGGCTGATCACTTTTGTTTCTGGCAAAAATATCGGCGAGGTCAAAGCTTTTGTGAGCGACCCGAAAATGCAGGACGAGCTTTCTGCGCAGCTTGCCGAGCTGTATTTCACGGCTGTTGGCGGCGAACAGAGGGGTATTCTTCATAGGGTCATACAGACGGCAAATATGCGCGGCCCGATGATGAAAGAATCAGCCGTGCTGCAATCGGGGCTTTCTCTCCCTTCCGCAAAAGTGCGCGGTGTGCATAATGTTGGTACATTTGGTATAGCGCCCCCCGAAACTGCTATTGAACCAAAGCGCATTGAAACGGGCGGTAATAATGCGGATAGTATTATCATTGATGATGAGCGCGGCACAGATGCTGCGCCCGCTGCGGCTGTCCCCACGGTGCATAGGGCGGCTTATCACCTTGAAACTGTAAGAGAACTGCTTGAACGGTTCACCGAGCAAAAGTCCGCGCAGTCGGGCGATGTATACAACACATCAAATAATACTCTGACGGCCTACACCCAACCGACCTATCAGACGCTGATAGAAAGCATGGGTCTTGTGCCGCTGAGCAGAAATGTCATAAACAACCTTAGCATCAGCCTGTTAAATAACAAATATCACCCGACTTCACAGAGCGAAGATAAAGTACTGCCCGCACCCGAAATGCAAATGCGACAAGCGGGCGAAAGGGTCATACTAAATGAACTGCTTGAACGGTTCACCGAGCAAAAGCCGGCGCAGTCGGGCGATGTATACAACACATCAAATAATACTCTGACAACCCACACCCGACCGACCTATCAGACGCTGATAGAAAGCATGGGTCTTGTGCCTCCGAGCAGGAGCATTTTAAATAACCTTAGCATCAGTCTGTTAAACGGCAAAAATCACCCGACTTCACAGAGTGAAGAAAAAGCACTGCCAGCGCCCGAAATGCAAATGCGAGAAGCGGGCGAAAGGGTCATACTAAATGAACTGCTTGAAAGGATTACCGAGCAAAAGTCGGCGCAGTCGGGTGACATATACAGCACATCAAATAATACTCTGACGGCCTACACCCGACCGACCTATCAGACGCTGATAGAAAGCATGGGTCTTGTGCCGCTGAGCAGAAATGTCATAAACAACCTTAGCATCAGTCTGTTAAATAACAAATATCACCCGACTTTACAGAGTGAAGATAAAGCACTGCCAGCGCCCGAAATGCAAATGCGAGAAGCGGGCGAAAGGGTCATACTAAACGAGCTGCTTGAAAGAATTACCGAGCAAAAGTCGGCGCAGTCGGGCGATGTATACAGCACATCAAATTATACTCTGACGGCCTACACCCGACCGACCTATCAGATGCTGATAGAAAGCATGGGTCTTGTGCCGCTGAGCAGGAATGTCATAAATAACCTTAGCATCAGCCTGTTAAACAGCAAAAATCACCCGACTTCACAGATTGAAGATAAAGCACTGCCAGCGCCCGAAATGCAAATGCGAGAAGCGGGCGAAAGGGTCATACTAAATGAACTGCTTGAAAGGATTACCGAGCAAAAGTCGGCGCAGTCGGGTGACATATACAGCACATCAAATAATACTCTGACGGCCTACACCCGACCGACCTATCAGATGCTGATAGAAAGCATGGGTCTTGTGCCGCTGAGCAGAAATGTCATAAACAACCTTAGCATCAGCCTGTTAAATAACAAATATCACCCGACTTCACAGAGCGAAGATAAAGTACTGCCCGCACCCGAAATGCAAATGCGACAAGCGGGCGAAAGGGTCATACTAAATGAACTGCTTGAACGGTTCACCGAGCAAAAGCCGGCGCAGTCGGGCGATGTATACAACACATCAAATAATACTCTGACAACCCACACCCGACCGACCTATCAGACGCTGATAGAAAGCATGGGTCTTGTGCCCGCAGCAAAGAATATCATCGGGCGCAAAAGCATAAGCATACTTAACGGCAAAACGCTGACAGCGCCCCGCACAGATGAGGGAAGGGTGGATATGATAAAGCCCGATGCCGTACACGATACGGTCACGCTGCATTACCGTGAGCCTGCGGCGGCAAATGCCCACGACATAAGCACAGCCCCGCCTCATCAGCCCACTCAGGCTGAGCTTGAGAGGCAGTTCGGCAACCTCATAGAGGGTGCAAGCGCAGGACTGACACCGAGTTTTGATATGGGCACACGCGGGATAGGCGATGCTATGGCGGCCATAGAGCGCACCGAGGAAAAGGTGCAGCAAAACACCAAAATGATAGAGCAGCTGCTCGAAAAGCAGCGTGTAATGGAAACACAGACACTCAGATCGTCAGATATGGACAGCATATCCGAGGAAATGATAAGAAAACTGCGCAGCAGGCTTCGCTTTGACAGATCGAGGTTCTCGCAGTAAGAAAGGGGTATCGTAATGGGTCTTACCAGCACACTTTCAAATATCGGCAGCAAGATAGCGGGCAAGTTCGCAAGCGCTAAGGCTATGATAGTCATAGCGGGCGGGAATGTCGAGCAGATACCCGTTCAGTTCAACCCCTCGGATTACAGGATAACCAACAGGAGCAACTTTACCGAAAAAGAACGCCGACAAGAAAACGAGCCGACCAGTGTGTTCAAGGGCAAACCCTTTGATACGCTCAATGTTAAGCTCTATTTTGACTGCGACGAGCCGACATCGGTCTCGTCTATGTTAACGGGAGCTGTGAGTGCTATAATGGGCGGCGAGGATAAGGATATCACCAAGACGATAAATAAGATAACCTCGCTCACCGTGATAGACGGCGATAAGCATAAGCCCCCGAATGCGGCGTTCGTGTGGGGCACTACACAGTTTGTCGGGTTTGCCGAAAGCGTAGTGGTGTCATACACTATGTTTGACAAAACGGGTAAGCCGCTGCGTGCAGTCGTCGATCTGACGATGAGGGGCACAAGCGGCAATGCATCACAGAAGAAAAGCCCCCTGATGTCACCCGACCGTACAAAGGCAAGGGTGATGTCGGAAGATAACAATATCTGGAATATAGCCAAAAACGAATACGGCGATGTGCGCGAGTGGCGCAGGATAGCAGACGCAAACGGCATAATGAACCCTCTCGACATACCCGTGGGCGAGATGCTCAGAGTGCCTTCCATTGACGAATAAAAGATAACGGCGGTGATCCCTTATGGCCGATCTGATGACGGCTACGGCAAAGTATTCCTCGCTTGAAAACAAGTACGGCAATTTCATAGTTCCCGCCTTCAAGATAAAATCAAGCGGCAGCGATCTTATCGCAAAAAACAAGCTGACCGTCACCGAGCTTACAGTCACTCTGTCGCTCGAGTGTGCGGGAATGGTAATAATAAAGATAGCAGACGTTTATGACATTGAGAAGCACAGCTTTGACAGCAAGGTAAAGGGGCTTTTCAAGCTCGGAACTGTCATAGAGATAGAGCTTGGCTACCTTTCAGCTACAACGCCTGTGTTCAAGGGCTATGTGGCGGGCATAGGCTGCGAGATATACGATGAGCCGATGCTTGTGGTAAAGCTTATGGACGCAAGGAAACTGATGATGACAAACGGCATCAGAAAGCAGCTTTACGAGGATAAGAACTATTCGGACATATTTAAAAAGGTCATGGGCAGGTACTCAAAGCTTTGCAGTATAGAGGCCGAGGCAACGACTGATAATCTGACTGCCCCCGTTTCACAAAGCACAAATGACTATAACTTTGTCAGAAACGAGCTGCTCGGGCACGGCAAGTCTGAAAGGGAATTTTTTATCCTTTACGATAAGGCGTATTTCAGAAAGCCCTGCAAGAACAAGACGCCCATCATGACCGTGAACCTCGGCAGGGAGCTTATGAGACTGAGCACTATGGCTGATTATCTCGACACAGAGATAAACGTGATAGGCTATGATCCTGTTAACAGTAAGGCCGTATCCTCAAAGACAAAGGCCAAGACGACTGTGAGCAGCACCCCGGTTATGACACCCTCGCAGCAGCAGTTTTTTATAGATGCCGATGCCGACAGCGAGGAGAAGGCAAAGATAAGAGCTGCGGCCATAGCTGAGAAAATGCTGCAAAACAGCTACTACGCAGAGGGCGAGCTGATAGGCCTGCCGGAGATAGTTCCGGGACGGTTTTTACAGGTGGAGAATGTTGACAAGCTTGCGGATAACAAGTATTATCTTAGCGAGGTCACGCACCGCATAAACAGTTCGGGCTTTATCACATCATTTGAGGCGAGAGGATGGGAATAGAATGAGCCTTTTCGGAGATATGGCGGGCTTTGCCCCGGGTGCATCGTCAAGCGGCATAATAAGCGGCGTAGTTACCGGCACGGTAAAGGAAAACTATGATAAGGACAACCCCGGCAGGGTGAAGGTAGAGCTTTTCCTCGGCGAGGACGGAACGAATGTCACCGGCTGGATACCTGTGATGACACCCTATGCGGGAAATAAATACGGCGGCTATGCGCTGCCCGAGATAGGCGATGAGGTGGTTGTCGCATTCAGAATGGGCGACAGGAACTGCCCCATAGTCATAGGCAGCCTGTGGAGCGGCAAGAACGCTCAGCCCGAGGGCGCTGTCGAGGAAAAGAACATGATAAAGCGCTTTGTCACCAAGGCGGGTAACGAGGTGCTCATAAACGATACTGCCGACAAGCAGAAGATAGAGATAAAGACTGCCAAGGGCAAGACAATAGTTTTGGACGAAGAAAACGATAATATGATAATACAGGACAAGGATAAGAAAAACCTTGTCAAGATAGACTCAAAGGCGGGAGAGATAACTATAAAGGCCGAAAAGAAGATAACACTTGATGCAGGCGGCGTTAAGGGTACCTTTGACGGCAGCGGAAAGAAGCTTTCTATGCAGGGGGGCACCGTTGAGCTGAAGGCAGATCAGACGCTCAAAACAAACGGCGCCACCACCAAGATAGAGGGCGCAAACATTGATATAAAGGCAAATGCCACCATAAAGGCTCAGTCGAGTGCAGTATGTGAGCTTAAGGGTGCGCTCGTGAAGATCAACGGATAAAAGGCAGGTGCGGCGTAATGTATGATAAGAGCTTTCTCGGAACGGGCTTTAAGTTCCCCGTGAGCGTAGACCCGAATACCGGCAGAGTGCGCACATCCTCAAATGAGGAGGATATAAGCGAATCGGTGCGCCTGATACTCGGCACAGCCCCCGGTGAGCGTCCGATGATGCCCGAGTTTGGGTGCGCTATAAACTCATTCGCTTTCAGCGGCTCGGATTATACCACGCTTATGATGATGAAGCGCGAGGTCGAGAATGCGCTTATAATGTGGGAGCCGCGCATAAAGGACATAAACGCTGAGGTGGCCTTTGCACCCGACGATAACGGCAAGCTGATAATAAATGTAAGCTATGTGGTAAGGTCAACAAATAACCCTTTCAACCTCGTCTATCCCTTCTATATAAACGAGGGCTACGGCGATACGGAAAGATAAGAGCATATAACAGCAGCGAAAAGAGGTGAGAGACGTGGCAAAGGTAGATGACCGCAGCAAAGAGGATATTATCGCACAGATAAGGGAGCGTGCCAAAAGCTATACCCCCGAGTGGAGCATAGACACGGAAAACCCCGATATAGCCGCGGCTCTTGCACTTGTTTATGCCGAGATGCTCGCAGGCACGATAAAAAAGGTCAATAACACCCCCCTCAAAAACAAGATAGCATTTTTCAATATGATGAACGCATCACTTCTGCCCGCATCGCCCTCAGAGGGCTATGTGAGCTTTTCGCTGTCCTCCGACGATGTCGGGGAGACCGAGGTTGCAAAGGGCGCTGTGCTTTCGTCATATACGGCAGAGGGCGACACAATGCGCTTTGAGACCTGCGATGATATCCTTGTCTCTCCCGCAAAGATAGTCAAGGCCTTCTGCGTAGATGATGCAGGCTCGTTTATCGGCGAGTATGAAGGCTTCGGTGAGCAGAAAACAGTGCTCTTCGGGCTTCCGCGCGAAAATCTGCAAAAGCATATAATGTGCCTTTCTCACCCCTATGCCTTCGGCATAAGCTCTAAGGGGCAGATAGCGCTCAGGCTGTTTAACAGGGGCGGCACCGCCTCGGTGACTGACAGCATAAGGGCGCTTACCGAAGAGAGTACTGCAAGCATAGAGTATTACGGCGGCGAGAGGTCGGGGTATACCCCGTTTGACAGCGTGCGGGAAGAAAACGGCGAGCTTATACTGCAAAAGGGTGCAGACCGCCCGCCCGTGACCGCCGACGAGGAAGGTATCAGCATACGCATTAGTGTTAAGGATATGTCAAGGGTGCAGAGCCTGAGCTTTACGCATATGGAGGCCTTTCCCTCGGGTGATGCGATAGTTCCCGACAGCGTGCAGAACGGAAACGTAGAATACGATATAAATGAGTTTCACCCCTTCGGTGAGCGATTCGGGCTTTTTGACGAGGTGTATCTCGGCTCGTCCGAGGTGCTTTCTAAGTGCGGCGCAAAGATCACTGTGAGCTTTGATATGAGTATAGTCGAGGTGCCGATAGAAAATCAGATAGATGACGGCGGCATCAACTGGAAATGGGTCGCCAACAAAAAGGATTTTAAAGAGGCAGAGTCATATAAAATAGCGATAACGAGCGTCATCTGGGAGTATTTCAACGGCATAGGCTGGAGCAGGCTTTTCCAAGACAGCTATGCTGCCGATATTTTCAGCATAAAGGAAGGCGTTACGAGCTGCTTTAAAAGCATGACCTTCACCTGCCCCGATGACATCGCCGAGACCTTTGTGGGCGCAGGCTCGGGGTATTACATAAGAGCAAGGATACTCAAAGCCGAGAACCTTTACAAAAACAAGGGCTGGTATCTTTCGCCCCTTGTGCGCAATCTTTCCTTTGAGTATCATTATGAGGCTCACGGCTGCCGCATATCCGATATAACGGCATACAACAACATTTCGCAGCAGCGCTATGACCCTGTTTTTGCGGCGGAGGAGGGCTATGCGCCCTTCATACACAGCGGCTTTGGCGGCAGAACGGTGCTTTTCGGCTTTAACTCGCCGCCCGACAAGGGACCTATGCGCATACTTTGGGATATAGAGGAGGGCACCGCGTCGGCACGTCCAAAGCTTATCTGGACATATCTTACAGACAAGGGCTGGTGTCCTGTGAACATCGTTGATGAGACAGAGGGCTTTTCAAAGGCAGGCTCTACGGTGCTTTTGGATAATCACGGCTTTGCAAAGCGAACTCTCTTCGGCGAGGAGCTTTACTGGATAGCCGTATCAGACAAGGAGGATATGTACCGCAGCAAAAGAGCGGGTATGCCCGTGATCGACAGGATATATTTCAACACGGTCAGGGTCATAAATGTTGACAGCCATAACGAGGAATACTTTGCGATGAATATATACAGCGAGGACGCCGTGTTCACTCTTGCATCTGCGGGAGTACTGGAGCTTGAGCTGTATGTCAATGAGATAGACTCGATCAAGGAAACAGAGCTTTCGGAGCTTGAAAAGCTCGGCCGCATAATAAGAGTGAGCGGCAGCGGCGGCATTGACTCCGAGATATGGGTCAGGTGGGACGATGTAGGCTCATTTGCTGCAGAGAACAGCGCCTCGAGGAGCTATGTGCTTGACCGCAGCACGGGCAGGATAACCTTCGGCAACGGCCGCAAGGGCAGGATACCGCCCGTATCGGATATAAACAATATAAGGGTGATATACACAACAGGCGGCGGCGAGCGCACAAATATCCCGGCAGGCAAGATAGCGGGGCTTGAACGCTCCTACGGCTTTGTGTCCGAGACGGTCAATCCAAAGAGCTTTTACGGCGGGAGCGATACCGAGACGATACACGAGGCGATGAGAAGAAACGCCGTAATGCTTCGCACACAGGGCAAGGCCGTGACCGCCCGCGATCTTGAGAGCCTGACATTCAATGCGTCGAGAAACATCAAAAAGCTTAGATGCATAAGCGGCAGGAACGCCTCCGGCAGCAGGGAGAGCGGTGCAGTTACGCTTGTGGTGCTAAAGCGCGAGAACTCGGAGTTTGTCAGGATACGAAACGAGATAGCCGAGTATCTTAAGGACAGGCTCCCCGGGAATATAGTATCAAACGACAGGCTGTATATCACCGAGCCGACATTTGTGAAAATAAATGTCAGAGCCGAGATACAGACAAAGGATATAAACGGCATTTTCGAGCTCAGAAAGAACGCGCAGAAATGCTTGGAGGATTATTTTGCGGCGTTCTCGGGCACCGAGGGCGACAATCTCTGGCGGCTCGGCATGATACCCAACGAGCAGCAGATAAGGAGTGCGCTTATGCGCTTAAAGGATATAGTGCTCATACGCAGGCTTTATATAACCATGTATGTGCTTTCCGCAGGCGGCCAGAAGGAGATAGACAGTGATTCAGTAGCCGATTACAGCTACCTTCTTGCCCAAAGCGGCGAGCATGATATCTCGGTAACGGTAGTGTGAGCGGTGTTTGACATTAAAAGGGAGGTGACAGCTTGCTGCCCGATATAAATCTTGATAACGAATGCTTTGACGATATACTTGACAATGCACGCAATTCGATAGCAAGCATCTATCCCGAATGGACTGATTTCAACTATCACGACCCGGGCATGACCATGCTTGAAATGTTTGCATGGCTCAAAGAGAGCCAGCAGTATTACTTAAACAAGATAGGCCCCGATAACATCAGCAAGTATCTTAAGCTGCTTGGTCTTAAAAGACGCACAAAGACCCCCTCATCGACAGATGTTTCGGTGATATTTGATGATGACATAACGGCTGCAAGGGGCACAAAGCTTTATGCGGGCGATATATGCTTTGAGGCTGACAGGCGCACATATATCTCGTCATCGGCGATAGATGTGTATGTGTGCGACCGCGGCGGAGAAATGAATGTCGCGGCGCACGAGCAGGTGCGTTTCGGCGGCGATCTTCATATGCTGCCCTTTGACGAAAATGGCGGCGGGGCGTTTTATATCGGATTTGACAAGCCCCTTGCCGAGAAAGAGCTGCATACACTGTGGCTCGATATAGCAAGTGAGGACGGCATAGAGAGAAACCCGATCACCGCCCCCGCAGGCTTTACGCCTCTTGTGAGCCTGTGTATGGAATACTATGACGGGCTGTTCTGGCGCCCCGTTAAATGGGAGGACAAGACCTACGGTTTTCTTTTTTCGGGAAATATCATGTTTACCCTTGCGGGTAAGCACGGCAGCCTGAGCGTAGGCGGGCATGAGGCATATTATGTAAGGTTCCGTGTTTGCGGCGGCGAATACGATGCACTGCCTGTCATAAAAAGGGCATGCTTCAACCTTCTGCCGGTAACTCAGAGAGACACGCAGGCAGAGTATACCGATCTTAGCCCGAGTGATGAACTGCGCCTTGATATCGAGCTTGCAGTTACGGGTGAGACGAGAGTGTTCCTAAAGGACGAAAACGGCTGCTTTACCCCCGTAAGAAGCTTTGAAAAGCGTATAGACGGGCAAAGCGGCGAGGTCATATTAAATATACCCGGCGGCAGAGTGTCAAAAGGCGTGCGCGTTGTGAATATGACAGCTGCCTTTTCGGCAGAGGGTGCCGTGGGCTACGGCACGGGGCTGCCCTTCCAGGAGTACGATCTTGAAACAAAGGACGTTGAATATGAGACCTTCGCCATAATGACCGAGCTGCCAGGCAGCGGCGGCAAATATGCCGAGTGCAGAAAGGTGAATGATTTCGCGGCGGCGGGGACAGATGATTTTGTTTATGTGCTTGACACCCAAAAGGGCAGAGTGACTTTCGGTGACTGTATCCACGGCATGGCGCCCGAGGGGGAGATACTGATAATCGCCTGCTCGCTCACACGCGGCGCACAGGGGAATGTCACTAAGGGCAAGATAAACGAGATTAAGGGCTTTGATAGGTCACAGATAACAATCGAGAACCAGCGTGCGTCATACGGCGGCACAGATGAGGAGACTATGGAGGAATGTACTCTCAGAGCGCAGAGACTTTTGAAAACTACCGATACTATCGTGACCGATGAGGACTGTGAGCGTTTTGTCAGCAGCACGCAGGGGCTCAGGATAGAAAAATGCAAGGTGATAAAGTCAGACAGCAGGCGTGACGGCTTTGTGACGCCGATAGTCGTAAAGCCCTATGCCAAGAACGGCATGGGCATTCCGAGCGAGGAATATGTCAAGAACATTCTTGACACCCTCGAGCCTCACAGGATGCTCGGTGCGCAGTTTTGGATAGTGCGCCCCGAATATGCACAGGTCATGGTGTATGCAGATATTACTGCCGCGAGAAACACGCACGATCTGCGGCAAAGAGTTATAAACGCCATAGCCTCGTTTTTTGAAGAGATCAAGGACGATTTCGGTGCGAGGATAGTCTACAGCAGGCTTTATGAGCTTATCGACAGCGTTGACGGCGTTTTCTCAATAAATGTGCTCACTATGCAGACAGAGGGCAGCAACGCCGAGAGAACCGGCGAAGGCGACCTGCTGCTGATGAAAAATGCGGCGGCATATCTCACCGATATAGATGTAATGATAAATACCTGATAAGGGCAGCAAAGGAGAGCTGTATGAGATGAAGGGAAGACTTAAATATTTCATACTGAACAATGCCTATGACTTTGAGCGCGGTGCATACGAAAATATGGAGGTCATTGACAATAAGCTTAAGTATAGCTCGGATAAACACTCGGGCATAAGCTGCTTTATGACCAAGGTGTTCGATTCGCTCGAGCGGGGAAATGTCTGGCACAGGCTGGTGATAAACACAGAAAACTGCTCCGATGACGATCTTCGTATCATAGTTTATGCTGCAAACGATAAGGAGTTCACCTATAAGGGTAAGACCCTTACGGCAGATGAGGTGATAAATGATAAGAGCATAAGTTTGCGCGAAAAAACGCAGATGCTCTCGCAATTTGAGAAAAAGCGTATCGGCGGCGTGCATGATATATTGCTGCACGATGTCAGCGGAAGGTATCTGTGGGTGTATATCGAGCTGCTCGGCACGAGCGACAGGCCTGCGGCTATAAATGACATTATGCTTTATCTGCCCGCCGAGTCATGGATAGACAGACTGCCCTATATATACCGCAAAAGCGATAAGGAAAGCAGGTTTTTGGAGAGATTTCTCGGCATTTTCCAGACGCTTTACGAAGAGGTCGAATACAGGATAGACCGTATAGCCGACAGGTTCGATCCCGAGAGCGCAGATGCCGACTTTCTCGAATGGCTCGCAGAGTGGCTCGATATCGCAGATCGGTCGATGTGGAGCGAGGATAAGCTAAGAGACTTTATGATGTCGGCAGTCAGCCTTTACCGCAGCAGAGGCACAAGAGAGAGCCTTTCAAGGGCTATCGAGCTGTATATAGGCGAAAGGCCGTTTATCATCGAAAACTTCTCGCTGCAAAAATACAGGGGCAGCGAGATGTATGAAAAGATACTTGTGCCGCTGTACGGCAAGGACCCGTATAAGGTGTTCATACTTGTGCCGGGCGAGCTAATAAAAAACGATAATGACGTTGATGCGCTTTGGCGTATAGCGAGGGAATTCATGCCAATGACGGTAGACCCCGAGATAACCGTGCTCGAGCCGTATATCTTTCTGGGGCAAAATTCCTATCTCGGTATAAATTCGTTTATCAACAGACCGACTAATGCGGTCCTTGACGGAAAGAGCCGCATCACACTATCTGTTCTCGGTGAACAGGAAAAATGAGGAGATAATATGAAAAACACACAGCTTTATCCATTTGAGAGGAACAATTATTTTTACGGAAAGCTTTTAAGCGTTGAGGATTTCAATTCCGAGCAGAAGTATATGGACGATAAGAGAAGGCTGATAAATCGCCTTGTACACGGTGTGGGCGTAGTCTGCGGCCTAAACGTCGTCAGAGTTGACGATACCACCATTTCGGTAGAGAGCGGCATGGCATTCGATACCACGGGGCGCGAGATAGTTGTCGATAAGCCCGTAACAAAGAAACTCGGTATGCTCAGCGGCTTTGATACTTCGTTAAATACAGGCAGCAGCGCTTATGTGTATTTGTGCATAGAGTACAGCGAGGGCGCAAAGGGTGCTGCACATAATATAGTCTCGGGCAGCGGCGAAAACTCGGACAGGATAAAGGAGGGCTATAACCTTTATCTCACCACGAGCGAGCCTGAGGACGATATAAACAGCACCGATAATGTCTATGAACAGTCGGTGACGGTGTTCTGGAACGGCAGCGTGCGCATACGCCATGTTATGCCGAGATTTGTAAACCCCGATACCTCATTCCCGTTCAGAGTAGAGATAGAGACGTATTCAAGGCAGTTCACTGCATTTTCTTACGATATACAGCTTGTGTGCCTTAACTGTGAAGCTGACGGCAGCTCGGTGCTCAAGGTCAATTTCGATGAAAAGCTGCTTGAAAAGACGGGCAAATATACCCTGACTTATGATCTTACCGCCGCCAATGTTAACGACACCGACGCAACGGCCACCCCCGACGGCTCGACCTTTAAGATAGCTTATGATAAGACCCCCGTCGAGGGCGAGATATCGGGCAGCTCGTCAGTTAAGATAACCGACAGGGATCTGTATGATGCGATAGCCTTGGAGAGTTTCGATCACAGTATGGATACCGAGCTGCGAAAAACCCTTGGGCAGAGGCTCTATCTTGCAAGGATAAACCTTGTAAGCTCGGTGGGCACATCTATAATTGACAGTATCGTAAATGTTCCCTTCGGGCAGTATGTTACGAGCAATATGCTTCTGAGCGCTTTGGGCAGGAACGAAAGAAGCTACGGCAAAAAGAGCAGCTATTCTCCTGCCGCTGCTGTGGATGATAAGCCCGGCCGCACATATAGGCCGACAGAGATCGCAAGCGGCGTTTGCAGGATAAATCTCAACGAGGGCAGCCTTAAAAACCGTGTGTTCTTCTCTGACGAGATATACCACGGTATCGGGCTTGGCAGCGTGACGATAATACTTGCGGCAGTGACAGAATCGGGTACTATCTATGGCAGCCCCTCTGTGTTCCGCGAGGAGGAAACGCAGTATGAGCTTGCCGCAAAGCTCGACCCCGCACGCGGCAGCTTCATAGTGGGCGTCAAGACAAGATCGACGACCCTTCAGGGCTATATAGATGTAAAATGGACGGCTATCCGTGATTTTGACGAAAAGGCCGCCGAAAAGAGAAATATGAAGATCACCATAAAGCCCAACTCACTTGTCATCAGACCGAGGGAGACGAAGTATCTGGAGGCTGTGTGCAGCAATATGACCAACAAGACGGTGCGCTGGTCTGTTTCACCCGCCGCGGGCGGCGAGATAGACTCAAACGGTATGTATACCGCTCCCAATGTCGAGGGCGTTTACGAGGTGATAGCTCAGAGCGCCGTTTACCCCGACGTCAAGGCGTCCATTATGGTAGTGGTCAGAGGTTAGAGGTAAGAGGTTAGATGTGTGAGCGGCAGTCCGAAGGGGGCTAGGGTGGCGACCGTAAAGCCCCCCGCCCGAAAGCCTTGCCTTTGCGAAACCCCTCCACCACCGCCGCCGTGACGGAGGGGTTACACAACTTCCGATTTATCTCTCTAAACACATACTAAAAACATCAAGCAAAGGAGGCGAAGCAGTTGGTCATATATACCTACGGGCATCAGTACCCCGTGACAAGTGTTTTCGAAAGCAACGACAAATACGATGTATATATATGCTCCGATGAAGAGACCGGCGGACTTTGCCGAGTGCTCAGACTTAAGGATAAGTCGGAGATACCCGAGCTTGTTGCGTGGCTGAGTGAGCAGGTAGACCCCGAGGTGTTCACCGATTATAAAGAGCATTTTATGTTTGATAACTCTCTTTGTATAGTGATGAAATATACTCAGGGGATTACCCTTGCGGATAAGAGCGATACCGAGGCCGCACCCTTAAGAGAACGGCTCGAGCTGTTTCGTAAGATACTCGAGCGGGCGGTGCTTCTCGATATACCCGATTATTTTCTCGATAAATGCTTTGATGAAAAAAATATCATAGTTGCCCCCGATATGACCCTGAGCTTTAATTATCCCATTGAGGATATAACAGGTCAGAGGGAGTGCGCCCCCGTAAAAAGGGCTGAGCAGTTTTTCAAAACTGTCTTTGCACGTGAGATAGAGCGCAAGGTGCCCGATGAGCTTATTGAGTTTTATAAGGAGATGTCCGAGCTTGGCGGTGCGGGCATGATAGAGCTTTACAGCAGGTATTATATGATGATGACGGCTCTTATCGAGAGGAATGCAGGAAATGAGGAGCCTAAGTCGATATGGTATAAGCTGTGGGATAAGATAAAGAAGGTTTGGAAGGTGCTCAAAAAAGTGCTGATAATCGCACTTTTGGCTGCTGCCGTGGCATATCTCGTGTTTGCTATTAAAAAATCGAAAAGCTCCGAAAATGAGGAGCCGAATTTCGACAGCATAGGCACCGTAACGATAGATAAGGACAAGTGAGTGTTTTATTATGTTTGACCTGTTCAGCGCTTTTAAGCTATTTCTTAGAAAAATAGAAAGAATATTCATCACGCCGATCGCGCTGTTCGGGCGAAGAGTCTTAAGACAGCTCAATCCGCAGAATATCGTCACAAAGGTTGCGACCGATGTAAAAAAGGAATCAAAGGGTATAACCTCAAAGCCTACGTCGATAGATCAGTATTATGTGGTCGGCGATAAGCTGGTAGCCAAAAAGCTCGTTTACATAGTATTGCTGCTGATGATATTGGGTGCTGCGCTGTTTGTGCAGCTCGGCGTGCCGTGGCTCGTGAGTAAGTTCTTCACAAAGTCGATGTGGGTCAACAGTGAGGACGCTGTCGGCTATACGGGCAAGGTGCGTCTATATACTACCGTGCAGCTTGATGATATGCTCTTTGAGGGCAGGCTTGAAAACGGCAGCATAGAGGGCGAGGGAACGCTTTATAACTATGACGGTGAGCTTGTATATGTCGGTGAGTTCAAAAAGGGCGAATACTCCGGCTACGGAAAGCTCTATTACCCCGACGGCAGTATCGAATATACAGGCAGCTTCAATGCCAATATGTATGAGGGCGAGGGAACGCTCTTCTATGAAAACGGCAATATAAAGTATTCGGGGCAGCTTGCAAGCGGTATGTATAACGGCAACGGCAGGCTCTATGACGAAAAGAGCGGCAAGGTCATATATGACGGCGTGTTTGAAAACGGCGTATATAACGGCAGCGGCAAAAAGTATTCTGCCTCGTCGGGCGCTGTTGAATACAGCGGCGGCTTTGTCAATAACGAATACAGCGGCAAGGGCGAGCTTTACGATACGAGCACCGGCAAGCTCGTTTACAGCGGCGAATTCAAGTCAAATGTATACTCGGGCAGCGGCAAGCTTTACAGCGGTGATAACCTCGTATATGACGGCAGCTTCGATAACGGTATGTATAACGGTCTCGGCACGCTTATGAACGAGCAGGGCGTTGTGTATACGGGAGAGTTTGAGGATGGAAAATTCAACGGCCAAGGCAAGCAGTATGATAACGGCGTGCTCGTTTACAGCGGTGAGTTTACCGATTCTCAGTATAACGGAAACGGCTCGCTTTATAAAAACGGTGTACTGTATTACAGCGGCGGTTTCTCTATGGGCAAGCCGCTCGGAACGGGAACATTCTATGACAAAAAGGGTGCTGTGCTATCAAACGGCACTATCGGCAACGGAAGTGTGGTTGACGGAACAACGACGCTTTATGATGAAAACGGAAAGATAAAGTATGTCGGTGAGATAACAGGTAAAAAGTATAACGGCAAGGGCAAGCTCTATTCAAACGGTAAGCTCGTGTATGCTGGCGATTTCGTTGACGGCAAAAAGAACGGCACGGGTATCGTTTATAATAATAAGGGCAGGAAGATATACGAGGGAGAGATTGCCGACGGAAAATATGACGGCAAGGGCAAGCTGTATGAAAACAGTAAGCTCGTCTATGACGGAGAGTTTTATCAGGGCAAATATCAGGGCGCGGGAAAGCTGTTTGATAAAAGCGGCGCTCTTATCTATGACGGAGAGTTCTATCAGGGCAAGTATCAGGGCGCAGGCAAGCTCTTTAACGCTAAGGGAACGCTTATATATGACGGCGAGACCTACGGCGGAAAGTATCAGGGCAGCGGCAAGCTGTTTGACCAAAACGGAGAGCTTTTGTATGACGGCGGCTTCTATAACGGCAAGTATGACGGCGAGGGGCGTGAGTTTTACCAAAGTGGTGAGCTTAAATATGAGGGCACCTTCAAGCTCGGCCAATACGATGCGGGCATACTCTACTCTCAAAACGGAGATGTGATAAAGGATACCACAAAGCCCCCCGAGGAAGAAAAGACCGATGACAGCAAGCAAGACAGCAAGACAGACGAAAGCAAAGCAACAAAGTGAGAGGTGCTTGATATGGCAAATTATAATATCATTTCAGATATAGGTGATGCACTTGTCAGACTGCTTCGTGAAGGCATGGTGCCTGATATCATACCCAATTCCGAGGGGATAGGTGTCTGCCATCCCTCCGACAGGGGAGATATAAGCCTCGGCATTACCCTTTACGATATGAGACGCAATAATGATATCGACCCTAAGGAGATACCCATAGGCAGCGATAAGATGCAGGCTCCTTCGTTCTTTCTCGATCTTTATTATATGATAACCGCCTATTCGTCGAGCGATATAAAGTTCCGCTCTCTCGAAGAGGCTAAGATGATAGGGCGTGCTATGCAGCTGCTCGAGGGCAACCCCGTTATGAAGCCCGAGCTTTACGGCAAGGTTTTTGAAAATATGCATTTTCTCCCGCGCATAGAGATGCTCGATCTCGATAACGAGGAAAAGCACCGTATATGGAATATCCCCGATCAGCCCTATAAGCTGTCGGTATTCTATAAGGTATACCCCGTAGAGATAGAATCAGAGAAGATCAGAGAGATCACAAGAGTTAAGGAGACCGATTTCGTATTCGGTCAGCTTGGTGACCGAAACGGTGTATGAGCAGTAAGAAGGGTGAGTTTTGATGAGTGAATGGTTTGGCTCGCGTTCAAGGCGAATACTAACTCGTGTTTCGGCGGCGGTGCAGCTTATAGACGACCTGACAGGCCTGCCTGTTAAGGGCAGCAACGCAAGAGTCTGGATAGAAGGCCATAAGCCCCCCATAAAGAAAAGTGACGGCATAAGCATTTTCACCGACCTGCCTGCGGGTGAGCATACCATTATCGCAGAGGGCGGGCAGTATGCAAGGACGCAGGTGCCCTTCACGGCTGATGATAAGACCTGCGGCAACCTTATAATAAGGCTGCTGCCGAACAAGCTCTACCCCGTGTCGTTGGGTACGGTCAGGATCGAGGGAAAAGCTTTCCCCGATGCAGCAGTCAGGGTATGGAGCGGCGATAAATCGGGCGCACTTAAGCTTTTGCATGATGCGAAAAAGGGCAGCGGCGTCATAGGCATATATACAGGCTCCGATGAAAATATCGAGGGCAGGCTGTTAAAGATAGCATCATCCGATGATAAGGGCGAGTATGTAAGGGTGACTGCTGCCGTAAATAAGGAAAGAAGCGAATACAAGCTCTCGGGTGAGCTGACGGCAGACTACCCGAAGATAGGTACGGCAGTCATTCAGGTGTGTGAGTGCAGGGCAGACAGCAGCGGGAATTTTATGCTGCTCATCAAAAAAGGCGGCGGAACACTTGTGTGCGAGGCTCAAAGCCCGGCTGACGGTAAGTTGATACAAAAAACCATCGACATCGGTAATGATACCTATGTGAAAGCAGAGCTTGTCAAGTGAACACGGAAAGGAAGTAACATAATATGGCTATTGCAGTGTGCGGCGGCGCTATGCTTGCCTGCTCATTCGGGGCAGCCCCCTCTACCTTTAATGTTTTGCCGATGAACAAAACACTTACCTCGATGCCCCTTGCAAATATCATGGATAATAAGCCTATGGTCAATATAATGCCCTTCGGTATGTGCTCATGCCTTGGAAACCCTACGGTGGCTGCCGCGACTTCGGCGGCTATGGGCGTGCTCACACCTATGCCCTGTATGCCTGTGACCACTGCGCCGTGGGTGCCGGGTGCGCCGACTGTGCTAATAGGCGGGCAGCCTGCGCTTGACAATAACTGTAAGCTCATGTGCAACTGGGGCGGGGTCATTCAGATAACCAACCCCGGCACGACAAATATCATGGTGCCGTGACACTACGAAAGGAAACGCTGTAAATGGAAAAACAACAATATGGCATACCCTTTGCGCCGGGAAAGTCCGAGGTGGTCGAGACCGTTATAGTGAATGTTTCGACGGCCTTTTTCAGAGATAAGATCAAGATAGGCACCGATGCGGGGCATATCACCCTTATAAATATGCAGACCGAGGACGTCGGCCATACCCTTGAAAAGTATAACGGAAGGCTTTTGTGTATAACCAGACGCGGGATAGCCGCCATGTTCGAGCATGACTGCAACGATGCCCTGCAGTTTGCCATAACCCTTTGTCAGGACGCAGCACTCAGAGAGCGCAGAGAGCTTTTCAAGGGTATCGGCATAGGCATAGGCTACGGCAGCCTTTGCTTGGGGACTGTGGGCTATAAGGATCTGTGTATGCCGCTTATGATGTCGGAAACTATGGATACCGTGACGGCTTTAAGCGAGAGCGCTCAGAAATATAACTCCCGCATACTTGTCACGGGCGATGCTATGGCGCGGCTCTCGGGCAGCAAGCAGTTCAACAGCCGCAGGCTCGGAATGATATACCATAAGTCTGCAGACATATCCGAGGAGATATATGATGTCTATGACGGCGATCTTGCCGATACGAAATACAGCAAGATGCGCAGCAGGCTTTTTTTCGAGACAGGCGTCAAGCTGTTTTTGAAGGGCGCTTATCTCGAGGCAAGAACGTATTTTATAGAGATACTTAAGGCGGACAGGAACGATGCGGCGGCAAAGCAGTATGTTTTCAAGTGCGATAACTGTATGGCAGACGAGACTGACGATAATGAGAAGAAGTATCTCGAGATATGGTAAGGCTGATTCAGAGGTGTTTTGATTGAAGCATAAGGAAAAACTGGAAAATAAGATAAAAAAGCGTGGCAAGCTCGAGAGAAAGGTGCTCGTGACCATGCTCATCATATTTGTTATCGCCATAACCTCAACTATGACGGCTATCTTTATGGGGTTTTATGATGAGAAGGTCGAGGAGATCCGTAAGGACATGACCATTAATGCGTCTTTGATACAGGCCGCTCTGTCAAAGCCTCTCGAAGACAAAGACTATTCCGATATGTCCATTGATGAGATGAATAAAATGGTGGATCAGATGACCAGCTACGGCGAATTTGTCGATGACTGGCTTGAAAACGGCAAGAACGATCATTATGATTATGTCAAAGATAATCTTACCGACTCTATAAAAGAGGATGAATATGATGATATATTCATATATAAACCCAAGCTTGATGAGAACGGCGAGATAAAAAACGATATGGTGATAGTGATGGATGTTCCGAAAAATGGTGATTCGGAATACGATCTCGGCGACGATTTCGGTGAGAGCAGAGCCTTTGAAACGGTAAAAAAGGTCTATGAGACGAATGAGGCCGTCGCCCTTGAAAAAACTGCCATAAACGAATCGGGCTTTGTGCTCGTGGCGTATGCGCCTGTCAGGTACAGCGATGGCACGGTGTGTGCTGTCGCGGGCATAGAATACAGCGCCTTCAGGATAGTTCTGGCAGTATTCAAAGATTACAGCGTGATCCTCTTCAATACGCTGCTAAACTATATCCTCTTCTGGGCGATAGCGTATATATTCATCAAGGTTCGGGTAGTCAAGCCCGTAAACACCATATCGGCTCATATGAATAAATTTGTCTCAAACAAGGAGACGCTTGAATATGAGCCTATAACCGATATACATACAAATGACGAGGTAGAGCAGATAGCCGACGATTTCAATTCGCTGGCGCAGAGCGTCATTGATTATACAAAGAATTTAGAGCTAAAGACCTCGGAGGAGCAAAGGCTGAAATTAGACCTTGATGTGGCAAACCAGATGCGCCGCGTGGTCTCGAGCGAGATAACCTACCCCGCATTCCCCGAGCGGAGCGATTTTGATATGTTCGCAAGCCTCGGGCATACGATGTATAACAAATGCAGCTTTTTCAACTATTTCTTTACAAAGACAGATCATCTGTTCATAGTGCTCGGAGAGTCGCTTGGCAGCAGCCTTGCGTCTATGGTGTTCTCTATCCTTTCGGTATCGTATATCAAGAGCTTTGCAAATACGGGCGCTGCGCCCTGCAAGATAGCCTTTGATACAAACAATCAGCTTTGCAGCAACGAGAAAAAGGACAGCGAGATGACTGTGGGCGCCGTGATAGTCGATATCGACCTGAGCACAGGTCTTATGAGGTATGTGAATGCTGGTATGCCCCCTATTCTCATAAAAAAACCGGGTGAGGACTATGCTCCCGATAAGGCCAGCCAGCCCTTCTGCCTCGGGCAGATGCGAGGCATAGCCTTTGAACAGCAGACCATACAGCTGTCTCAGGGAAGCACGGTGCTGTTTACCTCATACGGTGTGACCGAGATGAGCAACGACAACGGCAAAAAATACGGCCTTGAAAGGCTCGTTGGCAGAATGAACAGCATATCCGGCAGCGTGTATGCGCTCAACGATACCCTTAAGGCGCTGGAGGATGACCTTGAAAAATACCGCGGCAGCGCCGAGGTGTCAATGGACACCGCAGTTGTGGCATTCAGATATTTCGGATAACGGAGGCTTTATGCAGACAGAAAAGCTCTACGGCGAATTTTTTGATTTCGCACAAACACTTAAACCATACAGCAGCGATAAAGAGGAGCTTGACGACCTGTTCTCGCTGCTCGATATGAGCCTGACACTTGCAGCGGGTGCAAAGGGACTGACAGCGGGCGATATGCCGCCCCGCAATGAGATAGGTGCGGCACTCGGTATGTCAGTGTCCTCCTCAGACCTCGGCGAGCTGCTTATGTCGGGCAGGCGGCAGAGGAGACAGGGCGGCCTGTCTGCTGCTGCAAAGAGCCAGCTCGAAAACGCATTTTACCATATAGAGGCAAGAAAAAAGCGCGGGCTTAATAACGGCTTTATCTCACGCTTTGAGGTAGTGTGCCGCAAGTTCGCCCTTGATGATTTCGAGAGGTTCTGCCTGCTGCTTGCTCTCTCGGTCGAGTATGACAGAAAATACGAGGCGGTGTTTACCTATCTTCACAATAACAGCACCGATCAATACCCCTCAAAGTGGCTTGCGCAGAAATTGTATGCATACCTTTACGGCAAGGAGAATGGGTATGCGGGGCTGCTCGACGGCGAGTCGCCCCTTTGCCGCTTTTTGTGCGACAAGGGCAAAAGGCGCTTAGACCGCGGCGAGAGCGCTCAGCGTCTTTTGCTTAGCACGAGGGCCGCATCGTATATCCTCGGTGAGAGCGTTATGGATAAAGCGGTCAGCGAATACTGCCGCATATATCCCGCATTTGACAGCGGCAGACATATCAGGCTAAGGAACGAGACCTTTTCCTTTGTTGAAAAGCTCTTTGCCGACAATGCCTTTAAGGGCGGCACGCCGTTTGTCATGAACATCTGCGGCCCAGCGGGCATAGGCAGAAGATACTGTGCCGAATATGCCGTGAGCCGTAAGGGTCTGCGGCTTTTGGATATTGATCTTTACAAGCTCATAAGCTGTGAGCGAGACGATATAAGGCTTATTATAGACCGCATATATACCGAGACGCTGCTGCTCGGGGCTGTGCCTTGTTTTACCGTAGATACGCCCCTTACCGAGACCGACAGCGAGGGCAACGTAAAGCGCTCACCTGCCGCTCTGGCAGTCAAAAGAGCGGGCGAGTATATCATCACGCTCTTTGACTTTGTCTTTTGGGTCACACACCAAAAGGACGATACCTTCATCGGTACCGATACAGAGGTGGTGAGCACCGAGCTGCCCATGCTGACAGCCAACGAGCGCAAGCTATTCTGGGACACAGCACTTGATGACGGGGTGCAGACGACAGTGCTTGCAAACAGCTATATACTCACACCCGACGGCATAATCAAGGCTGCTCGGGGTGCGTATCATATCGCAGCAGCCGAAGGGTCGGGGATAACAAACGATATCCTCTCTAAGAGCGTGCGCCAGCAGTCATCGAACCAGCTTGGCGGCTATGCGTCAAAGATAAACGCCGTGTTCACCTGGGACGATCTTGTGATAGGCGATGATCAGAAACGCAAGATGATGATGATCTGCGATCAGGTCAAATACCGAAGTGTTGTAAACGAGGACTGGGGCTTTCGCAAAAAATCGCCGTATGGGCGGGGGCTGTGTGCGCTTTTCTACGGCTCGCCCGGAACGGGCAAGACAATGGCCGTGCAGGTCATAGCAAACGAGCTGGGGCTTGACCTCTACCGCATAGACCTGTCGCAGCTTTCGAGCAAGTATATAGGTGAGACACAGAAAAATATCTCAAATCTTTTCAATAAGGCCAAGAATATAAACGCCATGCTCTTCTTTGACGAGGCAGATTCGATGTTTGCAAAGCGCTCGGAGGTCAAGGATTCAAATGACCGCTACGCCAATGCCGACACAGCATTCCTTCTGCAAAAGCTCGAGGACTACGAGGGCATAACCATACTTGCCACCAACTATGTCAACAATATAGATGACGCCTTCAAGCGCAGGATAAAGTTTATGATAAACTTTGTGTTCCCCACACCCGATATACGCCTGATGCTTTGGCAGAAGATACTGCCCGCCGCAGCAAAGACCGACGAGCCGATAGATTTCGAGTTCTTTGCCGAGCATTTTGAGCTGTCGGGCAGCAATATAAAGGAGATACTCACAAATGCCGCATTTCTTGCCGCCTCGCAGGGGCAGGGCATACGCAACGCACATATAATCGAGGCTGTAAAGCTCAATTTTTCAAAATACGGCAAGATACTTACCGACGCTGATTTCGGTTATCTTGCCCTGTAAGCCGAATGGAGGTCATATTCAATGGATACGCAAGCCGTAAAACAATACCTCGGCCTTTTGATGAACGCATTTGCCGAAAATGCAAAGTCTGCCGAGATAGCCGACAGCGATGACGGACCTGTACTTATCGTGACAGTCGCATCGCCCTTTGACGAGAATGCCGAAGTCGCTTATCAGATAGCCGTGCAGCCGGCAGATGAGATGTTCGGTGTGTTTGAGGTGAATATATTCCTCTTTACCGATATAGACGCCGATAGATACAGTGATATAAGCAGGCTGATAAACCGTCTCAACGGCTACTCGGCTTTCGGGTCGTTTAGGCTCTTTGATGATAACGGCTCGGTGATGTTCTGTCAGGGCATGGTCTTTCCCGAGGATATGGACGCCGCAAGGGCAACAGAGCTGCTTTTAAAAACGATAGAGGCTATGAAGCCGATAGCCGCAGACCTCGGCAGCTTTATTTACCGTGCTCTTAACGGCGAGAGCAACGACACTTTGCTTAAGGAGCTTAAAAGGAGGCAGAATGATGAACAGTGAATTTCAGACACGCCTTTTTTCCGAGACCGAGGGGTTTTTCTCTTTACGCGGGCTGAACGTGCTGCATGAGGATATCGACGGCAGGGATATTTTGGTGCTTGAGCCGCACAGCAGCGATACCTTTGATGACTGCAATATCTCGGTAAACGAGACCACTGAGCAGACCGCCGCCGTTGATATTCTGTTCACCCTTGGCGCAGAGCTTGACAGTGAACTGTGTGACAGCATAGACGAGCTGCTTTTGTATCTCAATAAGTTCCTGACGATTGGCAGCTTCGGGCTTGAAAGAGAGGGCGGCTATTTTTATTTCGGCTGCTCGTATCTTGCCGATACCGCCGCCCCCACAGAGCAGATGATGAAGGTCTTTCTGATGACATGGCAGATAGCCGCCGACACAGCCGTGCAGGGCGTGTGGATATTGCAGTCGCTCAAAGGCGGCGATGTGCAGCTTTCCGAGCTTTTGAATGACGACACCTCGATAATACAGCTTGATTGACCTATGAGTGAGATATTTGAGTATAAAAACGAGCGCCTTGTGCGCCGTGAAAGGCCGCAGATAACCGCCACGCTCGGTGTTATCGTTTGCTGCGCAGGCTATGGCAAGAGCGCTTACCTTAAGCAGCTTGCCGAAGATAACGAGGGCAGCGTGCACATAGAGCTTGCGCCCTTTTATAACAGCACACATTCGGTCGCACAGCTGCTTTCGGAGCATATAAGCGATAGCACGCACGGGCTTGATGACTGTCAGACAGTCAGGCTTTTTATTGAGAGCCTTTCGGGGCAGGGTGGGCTTTTGCTTATAGACAATGCCGATCAAGTCACCGACAGGGCGGCGTCAGCGCTGCTCGGGCTTTTGTGCGAGGCGGCTGCCCAGGGCAGGTTCAGGCTGCTTGCGGCAGGCCGTGACGTGCCCGCATATATGCTTTCTTACCTTATGAACGGGCGGGCTGTCCTTTTCGGCATAGACGATATGCGGCTGACACGCAGCGAGACCGCCTGCTGCCTGCGCCTTCTTGACAGGGCGTATGATGATAAGTATGTAAACACGCTTTATTCCTATACAGACGGCTGGTGTGCGGGGGTGTGTGAGATCGCAAAGGCCGCAGTTTCGGCCGATGATATAGAAAAATGCATCGGCAAAACGCTGCTTGAACGGTATATCTCCTGCGAGCTGCTCAGTGACCTTGACGAGGGGCTTGCAGAGCAGCTGAAACTTATGTCGTTTATCTATTCCTCAGACCCCGAGTTTTCCGCATCGGTGTTTCGTATCAGAGACAGCGGCGTGAGGGAAGACCGCATAGTGACCGCGGGCATACTGCGCCGTGATGACAGCGGCGCTGCCGTGCTGCCGCAGGTCATTCGCTGTGTGCTTGCGGGTATGCTCGATAAACAGACCAAAAAGACCGTCACCGACAGAGCTTCGGCCTACTACATAGACCGTAAACGCTTTGCCGAGGCGATAAAGCTCTTTGATGTGAGCGGCAACTCCGCTGCTGCGGAGCGCATACTGAAGGAGCACGGCGAGAGGTTCCTTGAAAACTATGAGTTCGAGCTTATCGGCTACTGCGGCAATATCATCGAGAAGGAGCGCCGCACTACCGACCCCGAGGTGCTGGGGATACTCGCGCAGTATTATTATTACAGCGGTGCTCTTGCGAAAATGGAGGCCGCCTATAATATGGCCGACAGCCGTTTCGGCAAGGAGAACAGATACAGCGTCTGCCGCAGGCTATATAACGGCCTTATTCGATATGAGGGCAACCGTGAGATGTATGCTGAAAATGTAAGGAGTGCGTGCGAGTATTTAAAAGAAAACTCGCTGCCTTTGCCCTTCCTGCACCAAAAGGAGAAGGACACTCTCGCACTGATAGAGCAGGACGGCGATGACAGCGGCAAGCTGCATATATACAGGTTCGGCACACTTCGTCTGACCGTGAACGATAACGAGATACAGTGCAAGAGCCGCAGGAGCACCGAGCTTATAGCCTATATGCTCGAGCGCAATGGCAGGCCTGTCTCACGGTCTGATATAATGAACGCCCTGTGGAAGGACGAGATACCAGCAAATGCCGTGGCTGTGCTGCATAACATAATCTACGGGCTGCGGCGTGAGCTTTCGGCCTACGGGCTTGAAAACATCATAAGCTATAAAAGCAAGTGCTATATGCTCGATGTGTCAAAGATAGTTCCGGACGACAGCGAGATAATAGAGGTATGCGAGGCCATGGAAAAGGGCGAGCGCAAAAAGCTCACAGCCCGCGCAGGCGTGCTTGAAAGCTACTGGGGAAGATATTTAGGCGACAGCGAGAGCTTTTGTTCGCAGGAGAAAAAGGAGTATTACGACAGGTGCTTTGTCAGCGCCTCACAGATGCTTGCGGATATATATAAGGAAAGCGGCGACAGGGAAAAGGAGCTGCTCTGCCTTAAAAACGCATCTGCTGCCGACCCGTTCTCCGAGCAGATAGTGTGCAGCTATATACAGTGCTGCTTTGCGCTCGGTATGCCCGATAAAGCCAAGAAAAAATATGACGAATATGCAAAAACCATAGATAAGGAGCTTGGCATAGCCCCCAGCAGGTGGCTCAAAAACGAGTTTCTTTCGGGGTTTGCAAATGAGACCGAGGGGTGAGATAAGATGTTTTCTGAATATGAGCCTGTGTTTTGCGCTATGAACGCTTATCTTGCGGCGTTTGAAAAGAACGGCTTTGACAAGTCGGGGGCAGAGGGTATATTAAGTATGCTGCCAAAGGCCGATAATACGCCGCTTTGCGATATTCTTTACGGGTGCAGCGGCTTTGAGAGCCTGACAGTTATACTCGGCGCACTTGTAAATTTCAGCAGGCCTGCATCAGATGTACTCCTCAGGCTATACGGCCTGCCGGCGGGCAGCATCACCCCTGAGGCGGCGTGTGAGCTGTTTTTGGGGGTCAGCGATATTTTGCCTGTGTGCGGATCTCTGTCGGAATATACCGTCCTTGATCGCGTGTTTGACGGCACAGCGCCGCGCTGTAATGCCCTTATGACCATCAAGCCCTTTGCCGCACGTTTCATAGCCTGCGGCGAGATAGATGATGAGTTGTTTTTAAATGATATCGGCGAGGGGCTGCATTATATAGACCTATCGCAAAACAAGGCAGCCGAGCAGGAGATAGCTGCTGCCGTAAAGGCCGATAAAAATGGCATTTCCCGCATAATTGCAGTCACGGGCGAGGAGGGCAGCGGCAGACGCACGGCGGCTGCTCTTGCACTCAAAGCTGTGGGCATCGACAGTGTGTTCATACGCCCAGATAAGCGCTGTGATATAAGGCGTATCAAGGAGCTTTCGACAAAGCTGATGTGGCTCGGTGCAGCTGCTGTAATAGTTGATGATGAAAGCTCTGACAGCGGCAGCTTTTGGCGCTTTGCCTGTGCCCTTGCGCAGGAAACGGGTGTGGTTTTGGCTGTTTGCGGCGAGGCTTTTGAAGGCTCTTTCATCGAGACGGTGAATATAAGCATAGGTGCTCCCTCCACACAGGAACAGTACAGGATATGGGAAAATGAGCTGCGCTTTTATCAGACCGACGGAAGCGCCGATATCTCCGAACTTGTGAGCGAGTATTCCTTCACGGTCGGCGGCTTAAAGAAAGCCCTGCGCTTTGCGGCTATGCTGTCAAAGGGCGATAAGCTCACCTTTGCCGATATAAAAACAGGCTGCACCCGCTCGGTAAACTCCGATATGGGCAGCAAGGCGGTCAGGATAAACTGCGTTTTCGGCTGGGAGGATATAGTGCTGCCCGAGCACAGCAAAAGGCTTTTAAAGACCGCCTGCGATCAGGTGCGCTATCGGCATAAGGTCTATGATGAGTGGGGCTTTGCCGATAAGATAGCCTACGGCAGGAGCGTGTCTATGATTTTCATAGGCCCACCCGGCACGGGCAAGACTATGGCAGCACAGATAATAGCTAACGAGCTGGGGCTTGAGATATACCGAATAAGCCTTGCAAACGTGGTCAGCAAATATATCGGCGAGACCGAGAAAAACCTTGACGAGATATTTGATAATGCTAAGAAAAGCAAGGTGATACTCTTCTTTGACGAGGCGGACGTGCTCTTTTCAAAGCGCACCGAGGTCAGGGATTCAAACGATAAATACAGTAATATGGAATCGGCGTTCCTTTTGCAGAAGATAGAGGAATATCACGGCATAGTCATTCTTGCTACCAACCTTGTGCAGAACTTCGATGAGGCCTTCAAGCGCCGCATGAAGCTGATGATAGATTTCCCGTTCCCCGATGCGGACAGGCGCAGAGAGATGTGGAAAAGAGCATTTCCCGACAGGCTGCCCCTTAGCAGTATCGACTACGATTATCTTGTTGATAATTTCGAGCTGTCGGGCAGCAATATCAAAAACATTGCCCTGCACAGCGCTTTCCTTGCGGCTGCCGAGGGCAGCGGTGAGGTGGGTATGAAGCATATCATCGCATCACTCAAAAATGAATATTCAAAGAGCGGCAAGGCATTTACCAAGGCAGATGCGGGCGAGTATTACTACTTCCTTGACGAGTGAGGTGAGGGGGATTGTCGGTATTTGACGATTACGATAATTACGATAAAAAGCTGAACCTCTCCGAGGGCACAGAGCACGTGCGCGAGAGCGAGACGCAGGACAAGAAAAAGGTCGAGGGCTATGAGCCTAACCCGCAGGACGAGAAATACTATGAGGTCATGGGTATCAAAAACTCATTTGACAACGTTTCGGTGGGTGCCGATAAATACGGGCAGATGCTCATATCGGTGAACACCGTGAAGGAGCCGGGCGAGGTGACTCTTGACAGCGACAAGAAAAAGCTCAAAGGCACACGCCGCAAAAAGAGGATAGGTGCTTACGGTGACTTCTATACCAACCTCTATGCCGACAGACATGGCGCTTTTGCATACCGTGCCGACAGAAATATTTCCGAAATGCGTATGATAAGGGAATTTGAGATAATGGCAAAACGCCGCGTCTCAAAGGAACAGCGCGATGCCATGCCGCTTTTGCGGCTCGAGGAGGATAAGGCTGAGCTTTCTCAGCTTCGCAGTATGAGCGGGTCACAGAACGATAATTATTCCGAGCGTGAGCGGCTCGAGCGGCGGGTGCATAAGGAGACCGAGTACCGTGACAGATTTATGGCAAGGCTGCGCAAGGCACGCAGAAAGACCTACGCCAAGGAGCAGGCCGAGCAGGAGCAGCAGACTGTGACCAAAGAAGAACTTGCCGCCGCAGACAATGATGATGATGAGAATGATGATGCAAATAATGAAAATAACGAGAATGAATTATAGTTTGAGTTATAGATTTTGTTATAATGCGGTGTTATAATAATGTTGTAATCACAAATCAGCGTGATAACAAGATCAAATAACGAAAGGGGGAACGGTTTTTACCCGTTGCTCGGGTAAAAGCGATCTTTATGGCAGAATATTTATCTCCCGGTGTATATGTCGAGGAGTTTGAGTCCGGCGGTAAGCCTATGGAGGGTGTCGGAACAAGTACGGCAGGTTTTGTGGGTCTTGCCGAAAAAGGCCCGATAGGCGGCGTTCCGCAGCTTGTTACTAATTTTGCGGATTTCAGAAGAAAATACGGCGGTTTCCTTTCCGAGAACGAGTTCGGTGATTACCGCTTCTTAGCTTATGCAGTTGAGCATTTCTTTATCAACGGCGGTACTCGTGCATTCATTTCAAGAGTTGCACCTTCAAGCGCTAAGTGCGCAGCAGCCGCGGTAGGCGAGCTTGAATTTACAGCAAAGGATCCCGGTCTTTGGGGCGACAGCATAAGCCTTAAGCTTACTCCCTCTTCAAAGGCCAAGACACAGGCCTTCGATGCTGTCGGCGACAGAAAGTACAGAGTAAAGAACGGCGCAGGCTTTATCCCCGGTGATATAGTTGCGTTTACAGACGGCGAGAATATCGAATACAACAAGGTAGAAAAGAATCAGGATAATGTTATAACATTTGCAAATGATTTCTCTGCCGATATAACCGATAATAACCTTCTCCCCACAAAGGTCATCTATACCTGTGAGATCTCTATGGAGGTAAAGTATGACGATTCGACAGAGAATTACGATAATCTCTCGTTCAATATCGAGTCGCCCAACTACATATCCAAGAAGGTCGCAAAGTCAGACCTTATAACAGTACAGTATAATGGCACCAACGAGATAACCAACCCCTTCGGCACTCTCTGCTCGGAGGACGAGACGGTAGTTGCCGTTGAATTCTCGGGCGGCAGCAACGGCTCTGCCTCTGATGTTGATGCTGGCACGTTCATAGGCGAGGATAAAGGTGCAGGCAACAGAACGGGTATCCAGTCCTTCCTTGATAATGATGTAGTATCTATCATGGCTGTTCCGGGTATAACTGATCCCAACGTTCAGCTTACACTTGTAGCTCACTGCGAGAACCTCGGCAGCAGATTTGCAGTGCTCGATGTTCCGAGGGATGCCAAGAAGGTAGATGAGATAGTTGCTCACAGAGATATATTCTCTTCGAGCTATGCTGCACTCTATCATCCGTGGCTCACAGTTTTCGATCCGCTCGATAAGAAGAATATCGCTATCCCGCCGTCCGGCTCGATCATTGGTATCTTTGCAAGAAGCGACAATGCAAGGGGCGTTCATAAGGCTCCCGCAAACGAGGTAGTAAGGTCATGCGTAGGCCTTGATATCCAGTTCAATAAGGGCGAGCAGGATATCCTCAATCCTAAGGGCGTTAACCTTATCCGTCCGTTCCCCGGACAGGGCATAAGGGTATGGGGCGCAAGAACTGTATCGAGCGACCCGAGCTGGAAATATGTCAATGTACGCCGTCTGTTCATCTTCCTTGAAGAGTCTATCAAGGCAAACACCAACTGGGCTGTATTTGAGCCCAATGATGAGGCTCTGTGGACAAGAGTACACAGAACTATCAGCGTATTCCTCAACGGAATGTGGAGAAACGGCTCCCTTGCCGGATCTACTGCCGACGAAGCATTCTTCGTAAATATCGGCAGAAGCACCATGAGCCAGGACGATATAGACAACGGACGCTTAGTCTGCGTGATCGGTGTTGCACCTGTTAAGCCTGCTGAATTTGTGATCTTCAGGATCACACAGAAGACCGGCGATTCGGAATAATTGAAGGGGGTTTAAAACATGATTTATCCACATACACGGTTCAGATATAAGGTCGAGATAGACGGTATAGATGCCGGCGGCTTTTCCGAGGCGACAGGCTTTGACGCATCTATTGATGTAGTAGAGTACAGAGAAGGCGATATGGAAACAACACCTTCAAAGGTACCCGGCCTTAAGAGATATGGCAATATCACCCTCAAACAGGGTTTAGTTGACTCAACTGCTATCTATGACTGGATGATAACAGGCGTGAACGGCGCAGTTGAAAGAAAGACCATTACAATAACTCTGCTTGATGAAGAGGGCTCTCCCGCAGCTTCATGGCAGGTCATCAATGCTTGGCCTATGAGATATACGGCTCCCGATTTCAACGCTTCTGCTTCGGAAGTTGCTATCGAAGCTATAGAGATCGCTCACGAGGGTATGACAAGAGTATCATAAACTATATGCTAAGCGATAAGACCGTTCACGCGAGCGGTCTTATTGTGTAATAACATAACACATAAGGAGTGAGAGATATGCCGAGAAAAGCCAAAAAGGCCGAGGAGACCGTGCAGGAGACCGAGGTAATGCCGCAGGCAGAGGAAACTGTCGAAGAAGCGCAGCCCGAAGCCGAGCAGCTGCAGGAGCAGACTGTCAATACGAGCAACGGTACGGTCATAGCATCGTCGGGCGCTGTTTATTTCAGGACGGGTGCTTCCTTTAACAAGGCGGTCATAGCAGAGCTTAAGCCGGGTGCGCCCGTGAAGGTATTAGGCTCGCAGCAGGGTGATAAGGGCGTATGGTATAAATGTGAATATCAGGGAAGGACGGGCTTTGTAAAAGCTACCGGTCTGAAATTCGGTGATTGACCGTATTCCCTTTAGTAAAGGTGGTGTTTGAATATGCCGAAAAGACCTATGCTCGACTCTGTGGAGGTAGCGGCCGAATCGGGCAGAAACAGCGTGTCTGAGCCAGTCGGCCCGTCTGTGAGCAATGCCGATATAGACGTTGCTGCGGGCAGAAACAGTATGCCGGCGGCAGCATCATCTGCGCTGCCCGAGGCGAATGTTCCCGCAGAGGTGCCGCAGGAGCCGGAAAACGCTCCCCAAAAGCAGGAAGTCAAGGAGGCACTGGGCGAGCAACAAGGGCAGAAGAATGACGATGCTCCCGAGCAGGGCGGCAAGGAAAATAAAAATGTCGTCGATCAGATAGCCGAGCAGGTGCTTGATAACAATGACGGCAAGAGAGTAGACCCCGAAGAGACTACCATAAAGATAACAAGAAAAAACGTGCTTAAGAAAAAGCTCGTTACCGACCATAAAAAGAAAAAAGATGACGACAACAGCAAGGCTGCCGATGTGGGTGAAAAAGCCAATGGGCATACGAGCAGCCTTGAGCATCTTAACAGAATAGATAACGCAAGTGTAGGTTTTACGGGCGCAAGTGTCGTTTCGGCTGTGGCAGGTACTGTGCCGAAGGGTCTCGGCGTTGCGGCGTCGTTGACAGGCGGTGCAGGCTCCGAGGAATATTCTAAGACTATGAGCGAGGGCGAGGGCTCGCTTAATGCGGCGGATTATATAAATGTTGCCACAGCGGGTCTCGGTACTGTCGCGGGCGGTCTTAAAATGGGCGCAAATATCTACCGAGCCAAAAAGAGCAAAAACCGCAAAACAAGAGATGTCGCAAAATACAGAGCCGCGGCGGGCGCTTTGGCTATGGGTCAGAGCATTACCTCGGGGCTTAGCAGCGGCGCTAATCTCGGTATGTTCGGCTCAAACGGCAGAGTTGACGGCACGGCGGGCAAGAGCATAGGCGGCGCTATGGATATTGTTTCGGGCACTACTGGCTTTGTGTCGAATATACTCGATTATGTTGCCAACAAAAAGGAAAAGCAGCATCATAAGGATACGGCAAAGGACGCCATGAAGATAAGGGATAAGACCAAGAGGTCTGCCAATGCAGCATTGGATTCGAGCCGTAAAAGCCTTAAGGCATTCAAGGACAAGGATCATAGTCAGCTCAGCGGCGTTGAAATGAATGATCTTAAAAACGCCCGTCAGAGCCGCCATACCGCCAAAGCGCAGCTCTATGCGATGAAGCAGGCCGAGATGATACATAACCAGCGTGCAAAGGAAAACACCAAGGGGCTTTTGAGCGCTATCGGCGGCGGCTTCGGCTTTGCAGGGTCGCTGCTCACAGGTGCGTCAAAGTTTATGGGCAACGCAGGCGGTCTCGGGGCGGCGCTCGGCATAGTCGGCTCTATCGGTTCGATTATAGGCGTTGGCCTTAAGGGCTTGAACTTCGGCAAGGGCACGGTAAAGGAAGGTATGGGTGCCGATAAGAGCAATTTGCAGTCGGTGAAGATAGACGTGCTCAATGACTATCTTAAGGATAAGACAAAGAAGATAAAGGACGAGGCTAAGAGCATGGCGCTCACACGCAACGAGGAACGTGCTCTAGGCGATGACGGCAGAGAGCTTAGCGACGAGGAGGCCGAAAAGATAGCGGTAATGCGTCTCGGCGTTGAGGTCGATCTTGACGGAGAGAATGCCTACGAGCCGCTGACCGCCGAGCAGAAGGATAAAGCTTTCCAAAAGCTCACCGAAAAGCGTGCCAAAAATATCCTCAACTCATCAAAGGAGGAAAAGACCCAAATGATGGGTGCGCTGGGGCTTGAACCCGATGCGACTTTCGAGGAGGTAGTTGCGGCACTTAGCGGCAGCTGACAAAAGAATATCTGTAAAGCGCTTAAGGCCAATGCCTTGGGCGCTTTTTTTAGGGTGAGAAGTAAGAAAAAAGCTCTTGCATTGTGGTGCGTTAGGTGGTATAATAGTTATCAAGAGATATGTGCAGGGGAGGGTAAAAATGACGATAATCTGTGTTGATGATGACGCGCAGACCGCAAAGCGCACCGCCGCTGCCTGCCAAAAAATTGCGCAGGTCGATGAGGCGGTCAGCTTTACAAGCCCCGTGTCGGCGCTTGAATATTTTGACGAGCATATCGTTGATATAGCGATACTCGATATATCCATGCCCCGTATGAGCGGCATAGAGCTTGCATCAAAGATCAAGCAAAAAAGCCTCTCCACGGCGATAATATTCTTAACGACCTTCCCGCAGTATGCCGCAGACGCCTTTACGGTGCACGCGACGGGCTATATGCTAAAGCCCCTTGATGAAAAAAGGCTGTTAGAGGAGATAAGCTATGCAAGGCTCATCAGCTTTAAGGATCTGAGCCGCCGCATAGTAGTGCAGACCTTCGGCGGCTTTGATGTATTCGTTGACGGCAGGCTTGTTTTGTTTGCGCAGAAAAAATGCAAGGAGCTGTTTGCTTTTCTTGTTGACAGGAGAGGGAACAGCGTTACCCGTGCTGAGGTCTATGCCGTGCTCTTTGAGGACGCATTCTATGACCGCCCCGCACAGAAAAAGCTCGATTCGCTTATCCGCTCTATGCGTGATACGCTCAGAGAATACGGCATCGAAGATACTTTTGAGCTTAAAAGCGCTTGTATGCGCATAATCCCCGAAAAGCTCTCCTGCGATATGTACCGCTTTTTTAACGGCGATATGATCGCGGTCAATTCCTTCCGCGGTGAGTATATGAGTGCTTATTACTGGGCAAATATGACCGAGAGCCTGCTTATACGCAAGCTTACAGACGCCGATCCCCCGCAAGTGGAAAAAGACGATGACAGCCCCCTTAAAACATCATCGGTCAAGCAGTAAAAGCATATATAAAACAAAACAGTACAGCTTTGCGCTGTACTGTTTTTCTTTATCAAACGTCCCAATAACTGTTAAGGCAGCGTTCATTCATTTTCCAAGCCGACATATTCTATGATAACATCAGCATTCATTTCAAAGCGGTTGTTCTTTTTGAATTTGTCAAGCCCCACGATCATAACTGATGCGGCTGTGCCAGGCTCGCCCTTCTGCGTTTTCTTTCTGCGCTTGTGCGGCTTGACGGTTATAGCTGTGAATCCCAACTTTTTAAACTCCTCGGCGGCCTTTTCATGCAAATGTGACATAGTAGCTGCTGCCGTGAGGTACGGTTATCATAGCCTTCATATCGGCCTGCCTGATATCCTCATAACTCGCAAGATAGAAAACAACACAGCTTTCATTCCTGTCAAACAGATCGCCCGCATCGTAATCCCGACAGTCCCCGAATTTCAAAGAAACGGTCTTGCGCTCCTTGCCCACAGAGTCGCCCCCAATTATCATGCTGCCGGTTATGTTTGCAAAGCCTGCTTCCTTAAGGCAATACCGCACGACCATTGTATGTCAGATGCGCTGACAAATTTTTCGTCAGATTGCCTATATCCGCCGCAGTTTTACTGGCGTAAGACAAGGTGGATTTGGGCGATATGACGGAAAATTTTCAAGCATATGGCATACAAAGGCGTAAGCCGTTGGTTGTGCGGTGTTGCCTTAAACTTAAAATTCTATCTTCCTCACAACTTCAATCCCCTTAGATACTGCGCTTTCAAATACATCGGCGTCGGCGGTGGAGCCGACATATTTGCCGTAGTGGGTGGGTATGGCGGCCTTGGGCGAAATGGCGTTTACCAGCTCGGCGGCGCTTTTGGCGTCGCAGGTGAATGTTCCGCCGATGGGCACGCAGATTATGTCGCAGCTGACCGACCTTGCTTCGGGAGTGTCGTCGGTGTCGCCGCAGACATAGACCATGCTGCCGCCGATTTCGACCACATAGCCGAGCCAGCCCTTGGCTTTTGGGTGGAATGATTTGGTAAGATTATAAGCGGGCACGGCCTCGATTTTTATGCCGCAAAGCTCGCAGCTCTCGTTGGGGGGTAAGGTATGTTACCCTTTATTGCGGAATGCCTGCATTTTTCATAGCAACAGCCATACTTGCAGGAGCAACAAACAGCGTGCTGTCATTTGCTGTTTTAGCGATATCCTCGGGGGAGAAGTGGTCGTAGTGGTCGTGGGTCAGGATAATAATATCGGCGTCATATACTGCCGAGGGCAGGGCGAAGGGGTCAAAGCGCAGTATCTTCTCTGCGGCTATGCGTATGCTGTTTTGGGTGTTGACTGTGATGTTTGAAGTCATAAGTTTTCCCTCCGATCTATGATATTTCTTTTTTCTATCATACCACACCGCCGCAAAAATATCAACCCCTAATATGGATAAAGTTTACAAAACTGAAATACCGAATACACCTATGGGTGATATAATGTAGCGTAGAGATATCTGCCTTGCGGTGAGTGATAAATGATAAGAAGATGATGCTTTGGAAATAGTTGTTGTTATTATAGCGGCTTTGGTGTTTGTGGGGCTGGGGGCGCTTATTCTGCGGCTTTGTGCCCGAAAAAGAAAAATACCCCGCACCCTTGCTGTGATAGTGCTGATTCTGGCGGGTGCGCTGCCTGTGGGGCTGTATGCGTTATTTGAGACGAAAGTTGTCTACCATGCCGACAGCACCGCCCTTGATGCTATGCAGGGGTCGGCTGATGTTGAGGTTAAAAAGACCGACAACGGCTGGTTTTTTGACGGCAAGGGGACAGACACAGCGCTGGTTTTCTACCCCGGCGCTATGGTTGATGCGAGAGCCTATTCGCCGCTATTGAGCGAGCTTGCGGCAGGCGGCATTGATTGCTTTTTGGTGGAGATGCCATTTGAAGTTGCACTGCTTGGAATCGACAGGGCTGATGCGCTGATTGGCGAATACAGCTACAAGTATTGGTACATTGCGGGGCACTCGCTGGGCGGCATAGCGGCGGCGAATTACTGCTCGGCATACTCTGACAAAATCGACGGGCTGATTCTGCTTGCGTCATACTCGGTCAAGGAGATAAGCGGGGCAGATGTGCTGCTTATACGTGGCTCGGAGGACAAGGTGCTTGACATTGATGATTACACAAATGATAGGAAAAACCTACCCGACAGCGCTGAGGAGCTTATCATAAGCGGCGGCAACCACTCACAGTTCGGCAGCTACGGCGAGCAGAAAGGTGACGGGCAGGCGCAGATAACTCCACAGCAGCAGCGCTCGCAGACAGTTGATGCAATAGTGCAGTTTGTGGGTAAGAGGGCGCAAACGGCAGCGTGAAATATGTGAATTAACGGCATTCTGTTTTTATCAGGGTGTCGTTTTTGTTTATTGTCGGGCGAAAATCACACACATTAGCGCTGCATCTCTATCGTTAAAAATGCTAAAAATATTGTCACATCTTTAGAGAATACTTGACAACATATATATAAATGGTAAAATAATTGTGTAATACTATTTAAATTGTTAAGGGAACGAGGTGCTGCGGATGTTACATTTGATAGGGTTTGTGCTGGGGATAGTTTTAAAGCCTGCCGCAGCGCTGATACTTATCCCTGCATCTATCGCTGCTGGTATAGTCTGGGGCGTTTACAGGGGGCTTTATTCCTATCTGCGTGCTGTGCGCTACAACACCGATTTCAAGCCCGTATCTTTCGTGGGCGACCACGAGCCTGCTAAGAGGAGCTATTTCTACGGCAACGCCTACAAGCAGTTTCTGAGCACCGTAAAAGAAGCCTTTGCGAGCAATTTTTCGGCGCTTCACGAGGCTGATGAAATGCGTGATGACATAACTTTCACAAGAAGCGAGCTGCATGAGTATTTTCTCTGGCCGCTGAAGCTGGGCGGGCTTTTCTTTGTGGTAAGTGCCACACTTGTTGTGCTGATAGCAGGCACGGCTTTATGTGCGGCCTGCACGGTTTTTCACGCTGTGATACTGTCTTTGTTATGGGGGCTGTATTCGCTGGTGCTTTGCATAACATCTGCTTCCGACAGGCTGTTTTTACACAAGAACAAAGTCTGGGCACAATGTCCCTCATACTTTAAGCGCATAAGGCTGCCAGCATTTGTTTGCCGTGGGTGCAGCACACGCTTTCACAGGGAGCTGCGGCCTAACAAATACGGCATATTCCGCCACACCTGCGAGTGCGGCGCCAAGCTCGGCTCGACCTACGGCACGGGGCGCTACCGTGAATCGGCCTACTGCCCCTACTGCATGACGCCGCTGACCTCGGCTTTGTCAAAGCCATTTACCGTTAACATGATAGGCGGAACAGAGTCGGGCAAGACGGTGTATCTTGTAGCACTTTATCATATGCTCAAAGAGCGTGTCAAGGGGCTTAGCGGCGACACTACTCTTTCAATTCCGCAGGGGTATGAGCAGAGATTCAGTGACCTTGACAGGTGGTTCAAGGGCAGGGTGAGAGTGCCAAACACGGTGGAATTCACCGCACAGACATATACCCTTATGGCAGACCACCCGAGCCTTGACGTCAAGCGTCAGCTGATAGTCTACGACATAGCGGGCGAGGCTATCTCGGGCAGTAATGCGGCGGTCAACATGGTATCGCTTACCACCTGCGACGGGCTGCTCGTGATGTGCGACCCGTTTTGCAGCAGCATACTCTGCGACAGAGTGCTTGAAAACGGCGGACAGCTGCCCGACCATTGCAGCGACGACATCTCGGTGCTGATAGATGACCTTGTACATTTTTTCGTTGACCTGCGGCTTATAAAGACGGGCGAGCGCTGCACCGTGCCGATTGCGATGATAGTTACAAAGACGGATGTTCCCGAAGTGGCAGAAGTGCTTGGCGAGGGGGCTGTCGCAAAAGCTTATCAAAACAGCGGCGGGCAGGGCGACCTTTCGCAGTTTACCGACCAAAAATGCAGGGAGTTTTTAGCTGACATTGGCCTTGAAAGTGCTTTAAGAAAGCTTGATATGCAGTTTACGAATACAAAGCTTTTCCCCGTAAGCTCAATGGGGCACGGGTATGACGACACGGCCTTTACCCCTCAGGGCGTATGCGAGCCGTTTTACTGGCTGTTAAAGGAAAAGGACAAGCAGTTCTTTGATATAATGTGATAAACGAATAGAGCACGAGGTGATAAAATGTACGAGGACGACTTTGAAGAGATAGCGGAGCTTACGGCAGAGCCTTTGGAGGAGGAGATAGCTGTAGAGCTTACGGCTGAAATTACCGAGAACGAGCAAGCGGACGAAATGACGCTTGATGAGCAGGAAGAAACTGCCGACGAGCCGAGCGAGCCTGACAGACTTGAAGAGCTGGGCGGCGAGATAAAGCAGGAGATTGCGGCTTCAAGAGAAGACACCGCAGCACTTGGGCGGCTTTTGCGGCAATACATAAAGGAAAATGTTGAATACCGTGAGCAGGTGCGTGGGCGAATGGAAAAGCGCTTGGAGGAATACCAGAAACGAGAGAGCGTCGACATTTTCAACCCGCTGCTAAAGGAGATAGCGCAGATATATTCCGACTACCTGCCGCTGTTTGAGGATGAGGAGTTATCACCAAAGGCGAGGGGCAACCTCGACAGTCTGTTTGAGCAGCTTGAAGACATTCTGCTCGACTATGATGCGAGGGTGTTCCGCACACCTGTAGGCGAAAAGAGAGAACTGCCGAGAATGTCAAAGATAGCAAGGCAGATACCCACCGATGATGAAGCCCTTGCAGGAACGGTGGCTGTGAGCAGGAAACCCGGAATAGTCAAAAACGAGCGCATGGTGCTTGCACATGAACTTGTGGATATATATGTATATGAACAGTCCGAAAAAGTGGATGAAAGTGTAAATACAGAGGAGGAAAACTAAGATATCAGACAAGATATTCGGCATAGACTTAGGCACGACCTACAGCTGCATAGCAAAGCTCAACGAGGACGGCACGCCCGTCGTGATAGAGAACTTTGAAGACCAGACGGACACTCTCGCATCGGCGGTGTTCTTTGAGTCGGAGGACAACATAATCGTCGGCGACAACGCCAAGGCGAGCGTTGAGGAAGCAGGCGACAGAGTCGTTGAATACATCAAGCGCCACATCGGCAAGAATGACGGCTGGAGCAGGGAGTTCTTCGTGGTGGAGTACACACCTATCGACATAAGTGCGATGATACTCAAAAGGCTTCGTCAGATGGTGCAGTCGCAGGGCGACGAGGTTGACAGGGCTGTTATAACCTGCCCTGCATACTTCGGAATAGCCGAGCAGGAGGCCACAAGGCGTGCAGGCGAGCTGGCAGGGCTTGAAGTGGTTGACATTATACAAGAGCCGACAGCGGCGGCGCTTTGCTACTGCGCAAGGAAATTCAAGGAAGAAAAGATAATAATGGTCTACGACTTAGGCGGCGGAACGTTTGATGTTACGGTGCTGAAAATGTGGCTTGACACGAATGCTGACGGCGAGGAGGTACAGCACGCAGTAGTGCTCTGCTCTGACGGCTTGGATATGCTGGGCGGCAAGGACTGGGACGATGTGCTTTATCAGAAGCTCGAATCGGTGCTTTGCGAGGAAAACGGCATTGAGCCTGCTGACCTTGAGCCTGAGGACAGGCAGGCGATAAGAAGCCAGATAGAAAAGACCAAGCGCAAGCTGAGCCGTGCGGATTCCTGCGATGTGAGAATACCCTACAGCGGCTCGATAACAAGGATAACCGTCACCCGTGAGGAGTTTGAGAGCCTGACAAGTGCGCTCGTTGACAAGACGATGAGTTTTGTTGAGAACGTTATGGGCAGGCTTAATGGTCAGGTAGTAGATACTGTACTTCTCGTGGGCGGCTCGACGATGATGCCGATGATACAGCGTGCAGTTGAAGCGAGATTCCCCGGCAAGGTGCAGCAGGAAGACCCGCACAGGGCTATTGCAAAGGGTGCGGCTATCTATGCGTCATTACTTATGGCAAAGGACGATGCGCCCGCAGAGGCAGAGGGCGAAGCGGCAGCCGAGGGAGAAACCTCAGACAAGCCCGAAGGCCGTGGAAGCGTACCCAGCAAGGACGTTATAAGGCCGCAGCTGCCCAGCTCATTCGGTGTGGGAGTACTTAACGGCAAGGGCGATTATATAGTTGACAACCTTATAAAAATGGGCACATACTACGATGAAGCAGACGCCACCGAGACATACCGTGTGCCCGAGGACGGACTTTCGCACATCGTTTTGCGTGTGTTTGAGGACAGGCTGACAGATGACGAGGTGTGCCCCTGCGTTGATGCATACGGCGACGAGCAGGAGTTTGACCCCTCGACGGGTGTACGGTTGCTTGGTGACATGAGAGTTGACCTGCCGAGCGGCACGCCCAAGGGCACCAAGATAGAAGTTAACATCAAGGTGACGACAAACGGCGTTAAGCTGATAGCCAGAAACCTCACAACAGGCGAGGAAGTGCCCGCAGAGATAGACTTCAAGATAGGCGAGGGCGGTGCTGCGGCCAACGTACTCGGAAAGATATCGGGTGAATAAACTAAAGGAGCAACCCCTATGGGAATTAAGGTAGGCATTGACCTTGGAACGACATTCTGCGCCGTTGCAATGATAGGTGATGACGGGCAAGGCGGCCGTGATACCCAACGAAATGGGCGAGCGGCTGACGCCCTCTGTCATACAGTTTTTTGATGACGGGGCATACATAGTGGGGGCAGACGCCAAGGAAGCCCTTGACTACGGCGAGGAGGGCTGTGCGGCAGTCTTCAAGTGAAGCATGGGCGAAAGCGGCGTTTATTGCAGCTTTTACGGGCGTGACTACACAGCGCAAAGCCTTTCGGAAATAATGCTGCGAGAACTCAAAAAGCAGGCCGAAAAGGTCACGGGGCAGAGGATAGACGAAGCCGTTGTTACCGTGCCAGCATACTTTGGCGAGCTGCAAAGAGAGCCGACCCTGCGTGCTGCAAAGGACGCAGGGCTGAATGTCAGACAGCTTGTGAGCGAGCCTACTGCAGCGGCTATGAACTATGCGGCAGACCATTTTCGTGAGAACGCAAATGTGCTTATCTACGACTTGGGCGGCGGAACTTTTGACCTGACGCTTGTGCAGATGAAAAAGAACGACCGTGTTGACGTTATAAGAACAATTGGCAACAGTATGCTCGGCGGCAAGAACTGGGACGAGGAGCTTGCAAAGCTGCAGGTGCAGAAGATAGAGGAGGACGTTGAGTACACCGAATGCGACATACACACCCTTGCTTTACGTGAGGCGGAAAAGGTCAAGATAGCCCTTTCATCGGCGATGAAAGCAAGAGCGCACTTTACGCTTGATGACTACGGCAGCTGTACGGTAGAGGTCACGAGGGAGGAGTTTGATGATGCGACGGTTCACCTGCGTGAAAAGACAAGGGGGCTTTGCAAAAATCTTCTTGACTCGATGAAGCTCAGCTGGCGTGACATCAACGCTGTTGTGCTTGTGGGCGGCTAGACAAGAATGCCGCAGATAAAGAAATTCATTAAGCAGATGAGCGGGCGTGAGCCATTAAGCCGAGTCAACCCCGACGAGGCGGTGGCGATAGGTGCGGCCATTATGGCAAACCTGAAAGCCCAGCCATATGCTGTTCAGAAGATAACCAATGACGAGAGCGTTATAAGAACTCTCAGAAAAGGCAGCGTGCCTGCAAAGGAAACGGCGGTCGAGAGCTTACAGAAGCTCTCGGTTTCGGACGTTGTAGCGCACACCTTGGGCAAGGTGACTGTAAACCGTGACGGCACGGGCTACAAAAACCAGATAATAATACGAGAAAATTCGGTGATACCTGTAAAGGTAGCGGTGGCGGAGCAGTTTTACACAAAGGGCGAGGGCGGCAACGAGAGCGAGATAATAATGCTGCAAGGCAGCAGCGAGATTGTAAGGGAATGCACTGCCGTCTGCCGATACATAGTCAGCGGAATTGAGCACGACCCCACCCACAACCCGACGATACTCAAAGTTCAGTACAGCTATGACGCAAACGGGATAGTTCACGTTCAGGCAAGGCAGGGCGACTCGGACAAAGACCTGCCTGCAAAGAAGCTGCCTGCACCCGATGATATGAGCAGATATTACGAGGGCATAAGCGCACCGCCTGCCAAGGCAAAGGCAGAGCCTTTGAGGATAATGATGGCGATGGACGTTTCGGGCAGCATGACGGGCAGGCCGATGGAGGAAGCAAAAAAAGCCATGTGCCGTTTTATCGACGAATTCTCCTGCTACCCGGGTGATGTGAAGATAGGCGCTATGGCGGTATCTGACAGAACGCAGGTAGTATGCGAGCTGACTAATGATCTTACAGCGTGCCGTAAAAAGGTAGGCGGGATAGAGGTCTGCATGACGGGGCTTTGCAACGAGGCTGACCCCTTTGACGAGATACTCAACCGCCTTGCGGTGGCAAGGGGCAAGAAGGTAGGCGTGGTGCTTGCCGACGGCGTATGGTCTTACCGTGACAAGGCGATAACAAGGGCAAAGCGCTGTGCCGCCATGGGCATAAACATCATAGGCATGGGCTTTGGCGAAGCTGATGAGGAGTTTTTAAAGGCCATAAGTTCTGGCGAGATAGGCGCAATAAAGGTAGAGCTTGACGAGCTGACGCCGACATTCGGCAAGATAGCGCAGGAGCTTGGCGGCGGCAGGGGCGGCAAGAGCAGGCGGCTCTTCGGCGGCTCGAAAACGCCACCAACAGAGTGTGAAACATGGCCTGCACCGGGAGAGCAGACCTGATACAAGAGGGACAAACTTTGGACAGAAAGAATTATTACGAGCTGCTCGGCCTGCCTTTTGACGGCTCGCTTGAGGGCAGAGCAAAGGCGGGCAGGACGGATATGCTCGACAAGATGATAGACAGTGCCCTTACGGTATGGCGTGACAAGCTTATATCCGACAAGGCGAGGGCGACCGACAAGGCAAAAATATTGAAGATAGAGGAGCAGCTTGCAAAAGAAGCTGATCTTCGCCGTGCCATGTTCGGGCGAGAGGGAACAAGCCCCGAGGGAATGGTTGAAGCCGCCATAAGAAAATGGAATAGCAGGCTCGAATCGCAAAAGGCAGGCGGCGCTGCGGCAGGCGACCCTGCAAAGCGGGCGCAGATAGACGCAGAGCTTGCGCTTGAAGCCGGCATAAGGGCTGTAATGCTCGACAAAAAGAGCAGGAGAAGCGAAGCTGCCGACATGATAGAAAAATGCTGCGGCAAGCTGTCACAGCTGCTTGATATTCAGACATACGGCCAAAGCGAGCTGCCCGACGTAACGGAAGTTCAGGTGAAAAACGTAGCACAGCGGCTGGGGCTGCCATATGACAAGGCGGCAGAGGTCTATGAAAGCAAGGGGATAAAGGTTATAAAGCCACGCAAGGCGGCTGACCTTAAGAAATCTTTTCTTGATGATGCGACCTTTGAAAACCTGCAAAAGCTTTTTGAAAAGCTGCATAATGACAAGTGGATAAAGGGCACGCCTTATGAGAACGCTGCAAAGGCTGATGATCTATACAGCCTTGCCTGCTTACTTGACGGGGGCAGGGAGAAGGAAGTGAGCGTTTACCGCAAAAAGCCCACAAAGACCCTAAAGGACATAATGGACAAGTTTTCGGTCAGACTTGCATCAGACTCGGGCAGCAGAAGCTATGCGGCGATACTGCGTGACCTTGTATCTATCGGCGCTTCAAGAGTATTTGATTCGGAGGAGGACAGGGAGAGGTATGCTCACAGCGTAAAAAGGAAGAGCTTAGCGAGTTCTTTTCGCTGCTGCGGCAGGCGCCCCTTGATTTTAAAAAGGACAGAGACTTTGCCGAGAACTGCATAAAGCGCATACAGTCACATTTCCCCGACTACAGCATAGCACTTGCCCTATACAACGAAAAAGCAGGCCTTGGGCGTGACCCGTATGTAAGGCAGGAAGCGGCGGTGGGCGTTGTGTGCGAATGCTGCGGCAGCTACAGCGAATACCCCACGGCGGCGCAGGCTTCAAAGGCTATATGCCCTGCCTGCGGTGCGGCGCTTTACATAAGCTGCCCCTCGTGTGCCAAGAAAGTTCCTGCATCGGCAGAAAAGTGCGGCTGCGGCTTTGAGATAGGCAAGCTTAAGCACATAGGCTCGTTTATCACGGGGGCGCAGAGTGCGATAGACAGGCTCGATTTCAAGGAAGCGGAGTATTTCATCTCGAACATCGAGAGCGCCGACCCCAAGAACAAAGAGCTTGCAAATTTAAGAAAGCTTTACACCGACAAGACGGCTGTCTACAAAAAGCCGCTTGCAGAGCTTGATGCGCTGATAAGCAGCAGAAAGTTTATGGCGGCGCAGCGCAAGACGGAAGAGCTTGCTGCAAAGATGAAGGAGCTTGACATTGACAGCAGGCGTGATAGCATAAGAGGGCAGATAGACAAAGCAGCAGCTTTGATGCCCAAAGCGAGAGTGAGCGAGACGCAGAGGGGCAACAGCTGCTATCAGGTTTTGAGCATATGCGCCGACTACCGCCCCGCTTTGGATATGATAGCAACTGTTAAGCTTAAGGCGCCCACGGAGCTTAAGGTGAGCGTGACAGACCACGGCTGCGAGCTTATATGGCAGCGTGGCGAAGACCTCGGCGTGGGCTACAGGATAGTCAGAAAGCAGGGGGCGTTTCCTGCTGCGATATCTGACGGTGAGACGGTCGCCAAGGAGGTAAGCGGAGTAAGCTTCACAGACGAGAGCCTGCGATACGGCATAAAATACGGCTATGCGGTATTTGCCGAGCGAATGGGAGTATTCTCCGAGCCTGCAACAGTTTGGGCGGAGGTGCTGGGCGAGCTTGACAAGGGCTTAAGCTACGGCTGCGTCAGCGGCAGATGCACATTCAGCTGGGTGCTGCCCGAAAACGCCTTAGGCATAAGAGTTATAAAGAAGCAGGGCACACTGCCGCCCGAAACACCCGACAAGGGCTGCGAAGTTTTCGAGCAGCGGGGCAGCGGCTTTACCGACACGCAGGTGCAGGACGTTATCAGCTACGGCTACAGGCTTCAATGCATATACCAAGGCGAAAAGGGCGAGAGATACAGCAGAGGTTTAACACTCACGCTGCGCCCCGAGCCTATGCCGCAGGAGCCTGACGGGCTCAGCATAAAGCAAAAGGGCACAGCCCTTGAAGCAAAGTGGAAAGCAGACGATAGCTCTGTGAAGATAAGCATACTGCGGCTTGAAAACAAGCAGGTGTTTATGGAAGCAGGCGAAGTGTGTGCTGTGTCAGCGCTTGATGCAAAGCTTGGCAGGTTTGAAACGCACGTTACGGCAGACATGGATGCGGGCAGGTGTGGTGTTACTCTGCCGAAAAACAGAATGCTCAACACAGCACTTATCACACGCTCAGGCTCGTCGGCAAGGCTTTGCAGGGTGATGAGCGTATCCACCGCCGCACCCTTACAGATAGACCCTGTGAACACGGTGATAAAAAACAACATACTCACAATAAAGCTGAAAGAGCTGCCCGAGGGGCTTGAAAGGGTACACTACTGCGCACTCACCAAGACGAGCAGCGCTGTGCCATGGGCTGATACTGCTGACATAGGCACATCAAAGCTTACCGCAATAGCGGCAGCAGAGCTTGCGGCGGGCGGGGCTATAACGGCAGACGCTCCGCAGGAGGACATATACATTACCGTAATAGGCGAATACGGCACGGGCGGGAATGTGATATACTCACAGCCCGCAAAGCTTAAGCGCAACAACAGCCCGAGAGCGAGGATAAGCTACAAGCTGGGAACTTCGCTGATAGGCGACAAACACAGCCTAAGGGTAAAGGCCGAGTGCGACTCGCTGCCCGAGATGTATCTTGTATACAGCAAAAGCGGTGTGCCTACCGACATAGCATCGGGCGACACGGTGACTGTTATGACGATAGCTGCGGCGGCAAATGCTAACACAAAGGGCTACAGCGACATTCCCCTTACCAAGGAGGTATGGGACAGCATACCCGCAGGGGCGAAGATAAGGCTGCTTATCGACAAGGTCGACACATTCTTGCAAGGATAAGCACTAACAGCGCCAAATACAACTGCTCATTCTGCGGAACTGACATAACAAAGCAGGGCTTTAACGGCAAATACTACTGCCCCGACGCAGCGCACAGAGACAAGCCCGTTATAATCTCATGCCCTATCTGCGGGCGTGAGCTGCCCTCGTCGATATTCGATTATGACGAGTATATGCGCTTTTGTCTGCTTGGTGCGACCGACACGGGCAAGACGAATTTTCTGATAACGATGATTCACGAGCTGCAAAACTGCAAGGGCACCTACTGGTCTTGCTCACACATGGATCAGGAAACGCTTGAAAACTTCCACCACAATGAGGACACTATCTACAAGGAACATCGCCCCGTTGACAACACGCTTGCGGGGCAGGGGCCGCAGCCTCAACAATGGATACTGCAAAACGGCAAAAAGCGCACGAGGACGAGTATTCCCACCTACAGCCTTACCATATTTGACGGCGCAGGCGAGGACATAACATCAATGAGCGATGACATCAAAAACTACATCAACGGCTCGAACACGCTTGTTATACTCTTTGACCCGTTGATACTTGACAAGGTGGCACAGCGCATGGACCCTGAAAAGCTTGCAGCTTCAACGGGCACATACGGTCAGGGGCAAAGAAAATCGGCGGCAGAGCTTGTGACCGACATCACGACATACATAAAGGCCGCCATGAAGCTTAAGCCCAATCAGCTGATAAACTGAAACGTGGCGGTGGTGTTTACCAAGTTTGACATGGTGCTTGATGAATTCGGCACGGGAACTGTGACGCAGGAAAGCCCGCACTTAAAAAGCGGCGGCTTCGTGCTTTCAGACTGTGAGGTGGTCGATGAGGAGATTCGCTCGTGGATAGAGAAAAACGGCGGCGTGCAGTTTTTAAAGAACATAAGCAACAACTTTATCGACAAGAACGTGAAGTATTTCGGCATATCGAGCTTTGGCGCTGCGCCACGCAGCGACGGGCATCTTGACGAGATAGCCCCTCACAGGATACTTGACCCGCTTATGTGGATGATGTATAACGAGGGGATAATAAGCAAGGCCGACGAGGAATGAGCTGAAAGGAGGCAGGCTATGCTTGAACAAGTCATATACACACGCTGCTTACCCTGCCGCAGTCTTGAAAACGGACAGGTCATGCACAAGGAGGGGCTTGGGTTTTACTCGGTGAGCGAGGGGCTTATAAGCAGCATTCCCGAGAGGATAAAGCTTGACCGCCTTATAAGAAAGCAAAACTGCTCAAAGACACGGGCGGCGGGTTATGTCTGCTCATACTCATTACTGTCTTTAGGCGGCGGCAACACAGCCCTCACCTACGAAGTGCCAAGAGAGAACACGGGCGAGAAGCGTGCAAACGGCAACCTCATAAGAACAGGCAACTACATAAAGCAATGCCTTATCGGAAGACCCTGTGACTACCCCTACAAGTGGTTCGGCTCGGCTGTGTTTGATGCGCACAAGCGCCTGCAGCAGGATTATTACCACGACCTTGACCCGAAGAGCGAGCCGCCGTATCTTTCACAGGTGAGCGACAGAGCAGGCGACGGCTATGTGACCGACAAGGTGATAGATGATTTTCTAAGCGATAACAGGCAGGAGCTTTTTGTTAAGATGCTCGCATTTATCTTGCAGCAGATGACGCTGCCTGCTGGCGAGCGCAGAGTGCTGCTCATAAAAGACACGCCCGAGAACGTCGAGCTATGGGTGGCGGCGATCGAGAGGAGCGTATCTGTAAGAATTGCGCTTGAGATCAGCTTTGACATCAACATCAGCGGCATAACGGGCAACAACTCAAACGGCGAGCTGTTTTACTACGTCAACCAGAAGACAGGGGCGGTCTGCTCATACGACAGCAGGATAAACACCCTTGAACGTCTGCCCTACGCCATGATAGCAGGCATTCACCCGAAAGACACCATGAGTGCGGGCATAAGAAAGACCGCCATATCAAACTACGAGATAGCAGACCCTGCACAGGGAAGCTTCACAGCTGACATGGGCGAATACACACAGCGGCAGTATTTTACACACGCAGCTTTGCATGACGGCTACATCACCGAGTTTTGCTCGGAGTTTCTGCCCTATGTTGACACGGCGGGGGCTGATGTGGCGGCGCTTTTTGATGCATACGCTTTACTGCTGACCGACCTCGGCTCGGCACGCAAGGGGTATGACGAAGTTTATTCTGCCCTTAAGAGCATTATCGGCGGCAGGGCAACAGGCAGCGAAGCGCTTGACTGCAAGCTCTTTGAAACGGGGCTTGCAGGCTACGGCAGATTCTTTGAGCAGGACGAGGAGAAGGGCTACGGGCTGCTGAGTTTGTATTCGACACTTGCCGACAGGCTGGGCGAAAAGGGCAGGGTAGAGGAAAAGCTGCTTGACAGGTTTACTCAGCTTTGCGACAGGCTGCCAGAGAGCAGCGGTGTGCTTTGCCGCTCGTGGGCGGCCTTTGAGAAAAACGGCAGCGAGGCGTTTCGCCAGAGCATCATGAGAGGGCTTTTCACAGAGCGCAGGGTTGAAAGGTGCGTTATCGTTTCGTCAATGATAGACGCCGCCACCGACAGGGTGCTCTTTGATATGCTTATAGAAGGTCTGCCTGCTGATGTGGAGCATTTTGCAAATCACGAGGAACTTTGCATACTTGCAGGGGCGCTGCTTTCGGGGTGCATTGATGATGAGCGGCTTATCACGGCAATGCTTGACACGCTCTCAAAGAGCGAGGAGCTTTTCTGTTTCTTTGCGGGCTACACCGCAGAGTTTATGGGCAGCACAGACCCAAACGGCAGGCGTGAGTGGTTAGAGGTGCTGGTGCGCTACAGCGGCAGCGACCCCGAAAAGCTCTGTGCAAGGCTTTTCAAGTCGCCATACATAAGCGTTGACATAATTGAGAGCATTCTCTGCATATATGCAAAGCGCATTGGCAGAGTAGACGAGAAGCTGCACAGCATATTTGAGTGTGCTGTTGCCGCAATGCCCGATGAGGATTTCACGGGGCTTGAATTCTACCGCTGCTGCATAGAGCTGACAGACGACATGGGTATGATGCAGAGGGTGATAAGCAAGGCCATGCGTGCAGGGCTTGATGAGGACGTTCAGCGGCGAGTATATATCTACCTAAACAAGCGCTTGTTTGCAAGGAAAGAGCCGCTGACGCAGGAACTTCTGAGCGTGCTCGAAGCGTGGAGCGAGCGGCTTTGCATATCGTCACTTGTGCTTGAAAAGGAGCTGCTAATCGAAACGCTTGAAACTATAACATCTGCACGGCCTGCGCTTGGGGCGTGCGAGAGGTTTATCAAGATTCGCTTTGACCTGCCGCAGGGCTACACAAAGAGTGATATGTTCCTGCGTGTTACCGATTCGGCGGTGCAGTTCAATGACGGGCTGTTTTATCTGTATGCTATGTTTTTATTTGACAGCGATGATGACAAAGCGCTGGCTGAGACAGCAGAGGCGTTTATAAGCACGATACTAAAAGACAACGCCAAATCAAAGCACCTGGGCGAGCTACTTTTCGGAATGAGAGAGGCGTTCACGCTTGATGATGCGCACGTTCCCTCATACGAGGGCGAGAGGGTCAGACAGGTGCAGAAGATACTGAAAGCTGCATTTGAGAAGTGCGTCAAGGCAAGCTACCGCTCATCAATGACCGAGCAGGTCAGGAAAGCGGGCGGCGTCAACGAAGCTGACAGGCAGGCGCTCTTGCTGATGCTTGGTGAAGCAAGCGGCACAAAGGGCGGCATAAAGGGAATATTCAGACACAAGAACACATAATAAAACGCCGCTGCGGCCAATGGTAGGCTGCGGCGGCGAAATTATTTATGCTGTTTTTTCACGCTTCTGGCACACCGTCACAAGGGCGGCGGTATAGGCGGCGGTCAGGGCGGCGGCGGTGATATAGCTTTCCGTCCAGGAAAGGCCGAAACCTATTTTTGCGCTTAAGATATAGGCGCACACTACGTACATATAGAACATTCCCGGCAGGAGCGCCATAAGGTAGGGCATCTTGTTTTTTGACATATAAACGCTGATGAGTGTGAACGAGAACACTGCGATAGTTTCGTTTGCCCAGGAGAAATATCTCCACAGTATGCCGAATGAATCAGAGTTTGCCTTTGCAAATATCAGCACGCCTGCCACGACTGCAAAGATAGGCAGGGCGAGCAGCAGGTTGTTTTTCTTCTTTGACGAGTCGATATGAAGCGCATCGCCTGCCATTATCCTGAGCGAGCGAAGTGCCGTATCGCCCGTTGTTATCGGCAGAACGATAACGCCGATAATGGCTATCATTCCGCCTACAGAACCAAGCATATCCTTAGCGACTGTGCCGACTACCGTTGTGGCCTGGGTATGCAGGGTGTCATTTGTCACAAGGCTTAAATTCACCGCACCCATAGCGGCGGCAGCCCATACCATAGCAATAAAGCCCTCAAGGATCATCATATTGTAAAAGGTCATTCTGCCTTCGTGCTCGTTGCTCATTGTGCGTGAGATGATAGTTGACTGTGTGGAGTGAAAGCCTGAGGTTATGCCGCAGGCGACTGTAACAAAGAAGATAGGTATAAACCGCTCACCGAAGGGGTTTGTGAAGAATGATGACTGCTCCCACAGTTCATCAAGCTTATAGCCCTTGACAAACAGCCCTATGAAAACGCCCAGCGCCGATAGCAGTAGTATACAGCCAAAAATCGGGTATATCTTGCCGATTATCTTATCTATGGGCAGCAGGGTAGCTATGAGGTAGTAAGCGAAGATAACGCCGTAAACTATCCACACAGTGGGGTTTTTTAGCCGCTGTCCTGCGAGAGGATCTGCGAGACGAAAAGGTCGCCCGGGGTATAGACAAACACCGCAGCCACCAGAAGCAAAAGCAGGCAGACGACGATATTATAAAACGCATACATATACTTGCCGAGAAAGCGCCTGATAAGCCCCGGCATCTGCTCGCCGTCGTTTCTTACACTTATCATACCTATCATAAAATCATGAAAAGCGCCGCCGATAACGCAGCCGATAGGGATAGTTATAAAGGCAACAGGCCCGAACAGCACGCCCTGAATAGGCCCGAGTATAGGTCCCGTGCCTGCGATATTTAAAAGCTCGACAAGGCTGTTTTTCCATTTTTTCATGGGGATAAAGTCGATGCCGTCCTGCTTTTGCACGGCGGGGGTAGCGGCATCTGTCGGTCTTATCACACGCTCACAGACACGCCCGTAAACGGCGGCGCCGACTGCGAGTATGACAAGGCCTATAATAAATGTCAGCATATAAAAACTCCTTTCTATACGGTGAAAGATCTCTGATAGTATTATATCACAAATATCTATGCAATTCAAGTGCAGGAAAGGGGATAAATGATGAGGCGCATAATTGCAATTCTGTTGTCATTAGTTATGACTTTAGGAATGGGTATTACTGCTTATGCTGATCCTGAAGAGGATACGCCTGTTGATGTTGAAATAATTGAGGATTATCAGTATACAAATAAGATCTCCTCAGATATGTCAATATCTAATAACACGGCTTCCTGTAAAAGTGTAGTACGAGGAGATTCAAGTTTAGCCACTAAGGTTGTTATTACACAGACGCTGCAGAAGAAAAGCGGCAATTCATGGACTTATGTGACAAGCTGGAGCAAAACGTTTAGTTCATGTACTGGCAGATGAATTGTGTAATTGCCTATGACAAAACTCTCACGCTGGTGTACAAGGACGCAGTTTATTCCCGTGGGCGTGTACACCAGCGTGGAAGTCAAGTCCGGCAAAGGCTCTACCGTCGGCTGGATTTCGCCCGGCTATACCGTCCGTATATAATGAGGAACATCTGAGTTTATCTGAGCCTGTGGACATTCCCGCTTGGGGCGTGTTCACAGGCTCTTTTTTGTGCAAAGGTTTAGAAATGTTCATAAATTTGTGGTATAATAAATTATCCGATTGATGAAATAGTATTGCACGAAACGGGGCTTAAGCATGATAAAAAACAATCTTGAAATCGATGTTAAGGTGAAATGCTTGGAAGAAGGCGTCACACAGGCACAGTTGGCACAGATGGTCGGAACATCTGCACCGTATGTTAGCAGGTTGATTAATAAAAAAGAAGGCATCATCAATAAAGTGTTTGTCGAGATGCTTGACAAGCTGGGCTATGATATCCGGCTTATCTATGTGAAGAAAAAATCCGGAGGTGATGTCTTATGATGCTTCGTCAGATACAGCATTTTCAAACCGTAATACAGGAAAACAGCTTTACGGAAGCAGCAGAATTATGCCATATTTCGCAGTCAGGGATTTCACGGTCTATACAGTCTCTTGAGGATGAAATAGGGGCAAAGCTCATTATACGAAAAAACCGTAGCTTTGAACTTATGAAATGCTCCCCTTTTGTTAGACAATGTGGTATAATAGAAACATACCAATTAGGAATCTAACGAAAGGGGGGCATTTTTATGCCTAAAGGAATACCCAATAAGAGATACACACCCGAATTTAAGATCAAAGTGGTTGAAACAATGCAGAACGAGAAATTAAGTTATATGGAAACTGCAAGACAATTTGACATTCCACAAGGAGATAAGACAGTTGCGAAGTGGGAGCGCATCTATCTTGAAGAAGGCAAAGAAGGATTTTATGTTGAACGTCGTGGGCGCAAATCAACAGGTCGTCCTCCAAAACTGAAAAAAGAAGTCGAAGAAGACCTCATAGCCGAGGTTCAGCGTCTTCGTGCGGAGAATGCATACTTAAAAAAATTGAATGCCTTGGTTTCCGAAAGGGTACGGCAAGAGAAAAAGCACAAGTGATCTGGGAACTGAGGCATGAACACAAGATAGGTCTGCTCATTGATGTTGCCGGTATCCCTCGCAGCACCTATTACTATTACAGCAAACGATTCAATAATCCGAAACCGGATAAGTATGCAGCAATCAAGGAGGATATACGCAGGATATATGATGAAAGCAAAGGACGCTATGGCTATCGCAGGATAACGAAAGGACTGAGAAAAACGCATATGATAAACCACAAGACGGTACAGCGTTTAATGCGTAAAATGGGTATATTCTGCCGCGTTCGCATGAAGAAATACAACTCATTCAGGGGTGAAGTCGGCAGAATAGCACCAAATCTTCTGGAACGTGATTTTAAAGCGGATAAGCCAAATCAGAAATGGGTCACAGATGTGACAGAGTTTGCTCTGTTTGGTGTCAAGCTGTATCTGTCGCCCATCATCGATCTTTTCAACGGAGAGGTTGTGTCCTACAACCTGAGTTACCACCCTAATTTGAATCAAGTGACCGATATGTTGAATAAAGCATTTGCAAAGATACCGGAAAACACCGGACTCATTTTGCATTCAGATCAGGGCTGGCAGTATCAGCACAAGCAGTACCAGAAAATGCTCAAAGATAAAGGCATAAGACAAAGCATGTCACGAAAGGGAAACTGTCTTGATAACGCCTGTGCAGAAAACTTCTTTGGATTGCTGAAAACAGAACTTCTCTACTTACAGGAATTCTCATCTGTTGAGCACTTCATTTCAGAACTACATTCATACATCGCTTGGTACAACACAAAGCGCATCAAGCTTAAGCTTGATGGTATGTCACCTGTTGAATACAGGCTCAACGCTGCATAACAAAAGCGACCAAGATCTCTCTTAGTCGCTTTGCACAAGTTTTCTTTGAAAAGTTTGTCTAACTTTTTGGGGTCAGTTCATTACAGAAGCCGGAGAGCATTTCTATAAAAAGAGCTTGATCATCACGGCAGACTTGGAGCAGCTTTGCCACGAAACGGTAAGGATAGCCAGAAAAGATGCAGCTGAATTAAGACTGGGGGTACTTTCTACCTATAGCGGTGATCAGTTTAACAGAGCGGTAGCAGCTTTTTCGGAGAAATATCCGACTGTAGATATCAAGGTGATAAGCGGAAATCATGAAGACCTGTATGAAGGACTTGTAAATGACAGGATCGATATTTCCTTTCATGATCAGAGACGAGCATTTCATGATGCCTACGAGAATCTTGTTCTTACAGAAACGGTATGTTATGTGGAGATCGCAACACATAGTCCGCTTGCTAAACTTGATTGTGTGAGTGTAGAGGAATTGAAAAATATCCCTTGCATTTTGGTTGCGTCCAAAGAGCAGCAGGATGAAGAACAGCGGTTTTATCGTGATATCATTGGCTTTAATGGAGGCTTTTGCCGGCGGCTATGAATTTTGATGTCACACCGATTGAAATCAAGGAAATCGTCTATCAGGCGACTGCATATCTGGGGTTTGGGAGGGTGCTTCCGTTTTTGGATGCAACGAACAAGGTGTTTGAAGAAAAGGGTATCACACTTCCACTTGAAGGACAGGCAACTACGACACCGGAGAATCGCAGGGAGCTTGGCACACAGGCACAGGTAGATATCTTTGGCGAAGGAATGAAAGACTACTGGAGATCCGGTCCGGAGGAATCAAGGCATATCAATTACTGGCTTGCGGATAATTGTTTTGGAGATTACTACACAAGGACGGGGCTTGACTATGCACAGAGGGAGATGATCACCTTTTGCTTCATTGCTGCACAAGGTGGCTGTGAACCACAGCTTACCGCTCATGCTTCAGCCAACATGAATGTGGGAAATGACAAGAAATTTCTGATCAAAGTAATTTCTCAGTGCCTGCCGTTTATTAGCTATCCGAGAAGTCTGAATGCGCTTGCCTGTGTAAATAAGGCGGCAGAGAAAAATTGACAGGGTGAATGATGTTTCAGATACTGATAAACGGAAAAGCCTATGATATGGAGTATGCGGAAAACAAGACATCTGCGGATATTATACAGATGCTGCCCTTGAAATTGTCTATGCAGGCATATTCGGATATCGAATATTATGCCGAATTGCCTGAAAGACCATTCTTTGATGAAAAAGCGACGGTCATGCAGGCAAAAGAAAAAGCACTGATGTATTGCAGAGAGTATAATGCATTGGTTGTCGTATGCAGGAATTACCATGATATTTTTCGTGAGGTGCCTGTCGGAAGGATCATAGGGGATCCGTCATGGGAAAACAAGCTGAATTCAAGAATTGCAGCAGAAATCAAAGTAGTAAGCAAATAAATTGACGGGAAGTTATAGGTAGATGTTGGAGAATAGATTTTTGGGAAAGGAACATGAAAAAGTAAAATAAGGAGGCATACAATATATGGGAAAGAAAATATTAGTCGTTTGTTATTCTTTTTCAAACGGTAATACAAGAATGATCGCAAAGCAGTTACAGCAGGCACTGAGGGCTGATTATACGGAGATAGAGACCGTCACTCCATATCCGGCTTATGGCGGATCTAACAGTAAGGTGGTAAGTCAGGGACAGCGTGAGGTGGATGAGGGCTTTCAGCCGGAAATAAAGCCTCTTTCGGTAAATGTAGCGGACTACGATGTGGTAGCCATAGGTACGCCGACATGGTGGTACACGATGGCTCCTGCGGTGCTGACATTCCTAAATGCAAATGACTGGTCGCAGAAAACGGTGATACCGTTTATGACGCATGGCGGATGGCCGGGTCATGTGATCAAGGATATACAGAATGGCTGTGTCGGTGCGAGGTTTCTTCCTGACATGAAGATACAGTTTGATTCACAGGGAGGATCAGATATGCTGACTTCGCAGGCGGACATCAATGCTTGGATCGAGCGTGTAACAAAGGCAATATGACGAGGAGGGATGAGAGATGAAGTATGTTAAACTTGGAAATTCCGATCTGAATGTGTCCCGCATCTGTATGGGATGTATGGGATTCGGTGATGCTGCAAAGGGACAACATAGCTGGACGATCGACGAGGAGCATTCCAGAGAGATCATCAAGCGGGGGCTTGATTTGGGCGTGAATTTCTATGATACGGCGATTGCCTATCAGGGAGGTACAAGTGAGCAGTTTGTCGGACGTGCGCTCCGGGATTTCGCAAAGCGTGAGGATGTAGTTGTTGCGACAAAGTTTCTTCCACGCACACCGGACGAGATTGAAAACGGAATCAGCGGGCAGCAGCATATTGAAAACATGATCAATATAAGCCTTGCGAATCTTGGCATGGATTATGTGGATTTATATATCTATCATATGTGGGACTGGAATACGCCTATAGAGGATGTGATGGACGGGCTGAACCGCATCGTGAAAGCAGGGAAAGCAAGATATATAGGCATTTCCAACTGCTTTGCATGGCAGCTTGCAAAGGCAAATGCACTTGCTGAAAAAGAAGGCTTTGCAAAATTCGTATCCATTCAGGGACATTATAACCTGATCTTCCGTGAGGAAGAGCGGGAAATGGTTCCGTATTGTGAGGAAGAAAAAATTGCTCTTACTCCATACAGTGCGCTGGCAAGCGGACGCCTTTCCAGAAAGCCGGGAGAAAGCGATACAAAACGTGCCGTAGAGGACGCCTATGCAGAGTTCAAGTATAATGCCACGGCGGATCAGGACAATGTGATCATTTCCCGTGTGGCGGAGCTTTCCGAGAAGCGTGGCGTGACGATGACAGAGCTTTCTCTGGCTTGGCTTCTTACAAAAGTAACTGCTCCGATCGTGGGCGCAACAAAGCTCCATCATATTGAGGGTGCTGTAAAGGCGGTGGATATGGAGCTTAAGGATTCCGAGATCGCTTATCTGGAAGAACCTTATGTTCCGCATCCATTGGCGGGCGTTATGGCACAGAACAAAAGGACAAATGCCGGCGAGAATCACGGTTGGGGGACAGGCAATCAAAAATAGAAAGGTAAGTAAGGTAGAGCAGAGTGATCGGATGAAGGAAATAAGAGCGTATATGGAGAGCATATAAAATCTGCTTTAATATGGCTTTTCAGAGAGGAGCATAGGCATGAATTGGAAAAAGTCATTTCCATCGTTTTGATAGGAGTGTTGGGCTTAATGTGCATGGCGGCATGCCAGGCTACTGCCGGGACATCTGAAGAGTCTCAGGTACCTGATACATCAACGGCTGCACAGGAGAATGCAGATAACGAAGTCACCGAGGATGAATCAAGCGGCAGTATGATCGTGGTCTATTATTCTTGGTCGGAAAACACAAAGAGCATAGCAAAGCGCATTGCGGAAACTACCGGAGCCGATATTTATGAGATCAGGACGGTAAAAGCATACCCGAAGGACGGATATGAGACATCGGATATCGCTCAGGAAGAACGACGTACCGGAAATCTACCGGAGATCGTAGATGATCTTCCGGATCTGAAAGAATACAGCACGGTCATCATAGGTGGTCTGATCTGGAAATATGTTTCTACGCCTCTTGCCCGGTATTTGGAATTAACGGATCTTTCAGAAAAGACGGTCATACCATTCAGCACAAGCCAGGGATCCGGGCAGAGCAGCTATCTGAAGGATTTCAGGAACGGGTAAGGACAGCGGAACGGATCGGCGAATATAAGGACATTCAGTTTCCGGCAAACTACAGCTCCGATACCTTTTCAGATGAAGAGATCGATGAGATGCTGGCTCCGTGGATTGAGAGTAATTCCCTTGTCAGTAAGAGCGTATCAGGAAAAGAGGTTTTATTAAGGCAACACCGCACGACCCCTGTGCATCAGATGCGTTAGCCGCGGGTCGTGCGGTGTTGCCTTAAACAGCGGGTACAAGATGCCGGTAATCGGACTTGGCACATGGACGCAGGATGATAAAACTGTTGAGATGTCTGAATCTGAAATGCAGAGTATGACATCACTGAATACCGGTCAAAGGTATGAAAATTGGTAATGATCAGGGGGAAATATGGATAAGGAGAGACTATCTGCCTTTACTGATGCGGTACTTGCCATTGTTATGACAATTCTTGTGCTTGAATTAGTAGTAAAGATAGTAGGGCTGATTATTGCGGCAACAATATATCCTCCCACAATGATGATCAGTGTACTGATTACGTTGATTGTTTTCATGATGATATTTCTAAAATGACTACAAGAATAATGAAAATATTGAGAATGTGTGTAAAGAAACGGAATATACATTTTTATTTTCCCTATACCTTTTTATTTTGACTGCGGAGGATGGTTCAAACAGCTCTTGTGATCGTAGTCTCATTTCAAGACATAAAAAAAGACGGCTTTCAGCAGAACACTCAAATCTGCTGAAAGCCTTTGTTTTAAGCCGTTTTCTACACTTCCATGTGCGGGGCATTGTATCAAAGTTCTGAGGAAGGTTTCCGCTTCATCAAGCAGAGCAAGGCACTCAGGCGAACGGAAGTCACCGTCACCCTCAAGCTCCGTCAGCTCATTCTCACCCGTGCGGAACAGTTCAGCCACATCGAACATATCCACACCACCGTCACCTGTCTTGTCATATACCGTAGTGATGACAGCCTTGTATGGGCGATTCGGTTCACCCTCCTCAGCATCAAAGAAAGAAAGCTGCCGACTGCGATCGGAGAACCCGTGTAACAGGTGGCTATCAGCTTCTTCAGACCGAGGAAATTGAAATTCATTGCAAAATATCGGAAGAAATTACTCTCATAGGGATCATCACAGTTGCAAAGTACTGTTTTCCCCCTGAAATGCTTTTTATAGTAACGCAGTTCCTTTTCAATATCCGTGAGCTGCTTATAAAACTCGTCCTGCTTTGCTTTTGCAGCAGCATTTAGACTTTTGTTACCTGCCATAATATCAGCCTTTCTGTAAATACTAATATCCTATATTATCATACCATATTTTCACTGTTTCGTCAATCGGTTCAGAGTAATAATTAAGAAAACAGGGATACATTCTCCATGATCGGAGCGTGTATCCCTGCTCTATTTTGTATCGTTAGACTTGTATGTTTACTCCATTACCTCACGCATCATCTCGGCACCGTCCTTGAAGCCGACCTTGTAGGCAGCTCTCATCTCAGCGGAGGCAGTCTCGCTCACGCAGTCCAGTATCTTGTGGAATATATCAATCTGCTCCTCGCTCAGCGAATCTTCAAACGGAATGCAGAGCTTGCCCTACTCGACAGAGAACTCGGCAGAGTGAATTTCACCCTGGCGGTAGTTGTAAAGTGCATCAATCATCGTACTATTTCCTTTCAAATACAGTTTTATCGGAAAAGACTGCATTGAAATCTTCGATAATTGGTGCTTACAAATATAATCAGCGAAAGTGGAATCAAGAAAAAGAAATCAAAAAACGTGTTATTTTGGTAGAAAAAATGGTAGAAAAAAAGTAGCATTCACGCTTATATTCTCTACCAACCCTCACTCGAAACGTAGTTAAATCGGGCAGAAACGGAAGAATTTACAATCAAGCTCATATAATAGAGTAGACAAATGCATGATTTTATGATATAATACTAATATAATAAATATCGGTAAAAAGCAAGGAGGGAGAAACAATGGGCAATGCATGTAAGCGAATGACAGCCAGCCTGCTGGCATTTGCTATAGTGGCCGGTACAGTTCCGGCAAATGTCAACTGGGAAGATGCGCTGTGGGATACATCTATTGTAGCTAAGGCTGCAAATCATACTGCCAGTGGTCTTAGATCCTTATCCACATCGGCAAATCAATGGTATTCAGATGATTCAAATACAACGGCTTTAAATGAAGTAAATGGCGGCGCAGCTCTGCTTAACGCTTTGCATATTGCTATTATGAACGCAGATGTTTATTTGAATAGTATTTATGATGATGCATCTTCACTTGATCAGAACGGAGAAGAAATATATACAACTCTCGAAACTGCTTTCAATTCCGCAAAAGCAGCACTGAACGGTAGCACGCAGACCGCCCCTACAGTTACCACAGCACCCTCGGCATTAAACCCGACCTACTCCGGCTCTGCACAGGCACTTGTCAGCGCAGGCACGGCAAGCAGCGGCACGATATACTATGCGCTCGGTACAGATACAGCAGCTATCGGAACTTACAGCACAACTATCCCTTCAGGAAAAAACGCAGACATATACTATGTGTGGTATAAGGCGGTCAACGGTGAGAAAGCGTCCGTGGCGGCTTGCGTGCCGGTGACGATAAAACCTGCATCACTTACAGGCATATCTGCCACAGGCTTCACAGGCCAGTATGACGGCGCCCCGCACAGCATTACTGTCACAGCTCCTGTTGCGGCAACTATTACCTACAGCACTGACGGAGTGAACTATTCTGCAACTGACCCTACATTCCAAGGTGTAACAAACGGCGCACAGACGGTTTATTACAAGGTCACTAAGGCAAACTACACCACAGTGACCGGCTCGGCAACGATAACTATCACCAAAGCTGATAACAGCTGGAACACCGCCCCTGTCCTTGTAAGCGACCAGTATTATGACGACACAGAAATACCGCTTATCACACCCCCCGGCACACCCAGGTTCGGCGAAGCTACAGCCGTAAAATACGCTGTTACGACCTCAGACACAGCCCCTGCCGCTGATGCCGAGAGCTGGACAACATACGACAACATCAAAGCAGATGCTGCCGGCACATACTATGTTTGGTACAAAATAGCCGAGGGCACAGACTGGAACGCCGTAGCACCAACAAAGCTCGGCACTGTGACCGTCACCAATAAGTCAGAGCAGACATGGACGCTTTCAATGCCCGATTATGTCTACGACGGCACAGCCCACGAGCCCACAATAAACGGCACTGCTTACGGCAAGCTCACATATACTTACTTCACATCTGCCGGTGTATGCTTAGGAAATACAGCTCCCACAGAGCCGGGCGATTACAGAGTATCCGTATCATCAAGCGGCGATGAGACGCATTATTCAAAGCTCGAATCGGCTGAGTACACTATCAAGGGTGCAAAATTCTCAACAGGAAATACCGTCAGCTTCAAGGAAAAGGTAGAGTTCAATTTCCTTGTAGAAGCAACTGATGTTGACTCTATCGAGGGCGCATATGTAGTCTTCACATACGACCACTATGGCACAACAACCACAGTCAAGAAGCCTATCAACAAGTCAGACAAGAACGGCAAGTATTACAGAGTTAGACTGCCTCTGACAGCTTCCGAAATGGCAATCGACATCAAGGCTGAGCTCTATCTCCCGACACTTGACAAGCCGGTCGATACAAAGACAAGAAGTATCAAGGATTATGCCGAGGCAGCAATAAAGTCCAACCTTGACGGCGCAGAAGTCCTTAAGGCAATGCTCAACTACGGCGGCTATACTCAGACGGCACTCAGCAACAACACAACCCTGCTCGCAAACAGTGGGGAAGGAATCTTGACAGACGTTTCAAATGTAGCACCCAAGAGCGAGACACCATTTGTCAGACCTATAGCTGCTCAGGGCGCAAAGGTCACATACAAGGGTTCAACAGTTATTACTACAAGCGATGTATTTGTCCGCCACTATTTCACAGTTGCCACAACTCTTACAACCGCAGAGCTTAATGCTGTGAAAATACAGGTCGGCGATAAAGTCTTAGCACTCAAAGACCTTCCCAAGAACAAGACCGGCTATTACTATGACGTTGCTCCGCAGCTTGCATATGAGCTTGACAAGGAGAACGGCAAGATAGTTGTTTACGGATTTGAAGGTTCAGAAACAGCAGACAGCGAAAACGCAATAATCATCGAGAACTACAACGTCATCGACTACTGCGAAGCCATAGCAAATAATGCAAATCAGTCAGCAGCCAACAAGAACATGGTCAAGGCGCTCTACGCTTACTACAAAGCCGCAAAGGCGTATGTTGACAAGCGAGCATGATCACAACTGAATAACTAAAAAGCCACCGCTTCCCCAAATGAAAGCGGTGGTTTTTGCTGTCTGTCAGACTATAGAAACGCACCAATAAGTCTTGTGATTATCTCACGCTTTGTCATATCAGCCTTGTTGTTCTCGTCAATTTCGAGAATGTATCTCTCAAAGCCGTTTATTATCCTTGCGCCGCTCGGGTGATTGAGAACACGCTTGAAACGGCTTCCGTATGTGGCATGAACATGGCCGTGCAGCATATATTTCGGGCGGCAGCGCTCCATAAGCTCGTTGAAGCATTCAAAGCCCTTGTGCGGCAGATCGTCCATGTCGCCGTATCCTCTTGCCGGCGAGTGTGTCACGAGAACGTCAAAGCCAGCGTTGTTTATCAGCGATACCTTTGAATGCCATATCTTCTTGCGCATTTCCTTTTCGGTGTACATATATGGCTCAACACCGTATTTCATCGAGCCGCCGAGCCCGAAGAACCTTATTCCGCCAAAGGTGAATACCTTGCCGTCAATGTTCTCGCAGCCCTCGGGAGGGTGAGTGGTGTATTTGGTGTCGTGGTTGCCGGGTACATAAAGCAGCCGGGCTGTGCTCATAGTCACAAGGAATTCAAGGTATTCTGCTTTGAGATCTCCGCAGGATATTATAAGGTCAACGCCTGCCAGCTTTTCCGGCGTGTAAAAATCCCATAGAGATTTTGATTCCTCATCGGCTATTATGAGTATCTTCATATTCTTCTCCTTCGCTTGTTAAGCGTATCGGAAAGTAAATTCACCGTCAATGTTGTCATTGAGCCATGTTATCTCAGCGATGTCTGAGGTCTTCATTTTTTCCTGCTCAGCAGATACTTTTCTGCTCGGTGAATTGTTCTGCTGGATCACCATTCCGTCCTGGCTGTGCAGCTCACCTGAGAATGGATCGATGTTTCCGTTGATTATCGCATTTTTCATAAATGACAACAGCTTGTTTGTCTGGTAGGGGAGGTCTGATACGAGAATGTCAACCACACCGGTCGAAAGTCCGAACCAGTAGTTCGCAGCATTCTGCGTCTTGTTCTTCTCGTTGATATCCCACATACCTGAGAGTACCGACTGTACTATCTGAACATAGTACTTGCCCCAGTTGAAGAAAGGCTTTCCGAGACGCACATCCTTGCCGTCCTTAATGATGAAAAGACCTGCACGACCTGCTATGTCCTGGTTGTTTGAGTAGTCAAAGTCAGCAAACATCTTAACGCCCTCATGATCCCACTCTCTGCGGTAGTATTCAGGGGAATTCGGGCGGTCGCATTTGAGTGATATGCGGCATTCGGGGTCTATAAGTGATACGCCTATCGCAAAGGCGTTAAGTATTCTTGCGCTTGTGTTGTCGTGGCTCCTTGAAAGATATCCTATGCGGCGTTTTGATTCAGTGTGGAAATCGGTGAGCAGCCTGTCAGCAGCGAGTATGCCCATAAGGAAAGCCGCTTCGTAGAGCTTGCCGTAATAGCACCTAACAGTCGCAGCAGAGTTTCCGAACGAGCAGTTGAGTATCTTTACTCCAGTGAACTTTATAGCAGCCTTGATAGAATCATCTATCATCGAGGGCGACACGGTGAATATGACCTTGCAGCCGTCGTTCACAGCCGCTTCGATAGTGTCGAGGGTGGTGTTTTTACCGCACTGGTAAGCCTTTGTAACAACGTTGCTGCCCGTCATCTCATCGACATATAGCCTGCCTGCCTCGTGGCTGTCTATCCAACGTGATTCCTCTATGTCTGCATCGTAGATGAATCCGACCTTCAGAGGTGCATTTGCAGAGTAGCCCTTTGTTGCAGACCACAGCCTGTAGATAAGGTTCTTCTGCCCGGTCTGCTGCGGCTCCTCAGGAACGGATTCGAGCAGCAGTGTCTCCGAAAGGCTCTTGCCTGTAGTGAGCTCAGCGCTTGCCATTTTGATGTTCTTGATTATCTGCTCCTCTGAATCACGCAGTATCGTCTTGATAGGGAATATGGATATGTAAATAAGGAATGCATCCGATAATTCACGGGAGTCGGTTATCTTAAGTGTCGTGCGGCAGTATCTGCAAAACTTGAAGAAAGCAGATTTTAGGTCTGATTTAGCATTGTAGTCCCACTCGTAGCTCAGTTCCTCGTCGAGCAGCTTTGCAAGACGCTTGTATGCTCCGACCTCCTTGAAAACTATGTAAGGATTCTTTGTAGAGTCGTAGAAATCAAGATACTCTGCGTAGAGCTTGTATTCCTTGGTGTTGCTCTTTTCGGGCAGGATACGCCTTACATCAGCAAGAATGAATTCCATTCCGCCGAATTTGGCAACAGATACACGCTTGTTGCCCTCCTGAACATAGTAATTGTTCATGTACTCATAAACGATTATGGCATCTCTTATGCCCTCCTGCATAAACGAGTCATACAGGTTTGACCATTTCACGGCAAACTCTGTCGTTTCCTCAAAAAGCGGCATGAAGTTGTTTGCAAAGGCATTGTTCCTTGCCTGCTCCTTGTTGCCTATAATACGGTCGAGCGGCAGCTCGATAAGGCCGAGCTTTACGACCTTTAGCGAATTGTTTATCTCCGGCTTTGAATCAAGCACGGGGAGATACGGGTCACTGCCGTTTTTGTTTGCTTCTGCAACGGCATCATCGGCGAGCTTTTTTGCGGCTTTGTAATCTATCCTCATAGCGAGATGTTCCTTTCATTTGTTTATAATTTTAAGATATTCACGAGCAAAAAGTGAATATCTTTCGCTTGCTTTACTTATTACATTATAACAGTTTTATCATTTTATGTCAAGCATAATTATGCAATATATATGGAGCTTCGGGCATGGATTTACAGTTATTCCCTGTTTAAATAAATATATTTAAAAAATAGATATTTTCTTGAAAAATAACTTGCATTCTGTGATGATAAGTGTTATAATAGCTGTGTAAGAATAAAGATGGGGCTGCAACAGCCCCTTTGCCCTTTCAGAGTATTATTTTTCTTATGACGCTTATCTCAGGTAAGACAGCAGCTTCAAACCTGTCAGCATCAGCAGGGCTGCCGACGGCTGTTCCGAAATGAACGGGGATAGCAGCTTTTGGCTTTAGTCCGTTTACAAATGCTGCGGCGGCAGCTGCGTCCATAGTAAATGTTCCGCCTATCGGCACACATACTATGTCGCACTTAACAGCTCTTGCATCGGGCGTGTCATCTGTATCTCCGCAGATGTATATCCTCTCTCCGTCAATTGTCACAACATATCCTACCCAGCCGTTCCCCTTTGGGTGGAAAGGCTTTTTTGTATTGTATGCAGCTACAGCCTCTGCCACTATGCCGCAGACTGAAATGCTCTCACCCGGGCTTACAAGTGTCAGCTTACCGCTTGGTATCTTAAGAGCGCTTATGCTCCTTGCCATGCTTCTGGGTGCGACAAAATGTGTGCCGTCGTTTGCGAGTTTTGATATATCGCCGGGCGAGAAATGGTCGTAATGCTCGTGCGTTATAAATATAATATCCGCATCATGCGGTGCACCGCTTATGTGATAAGGGTCAAAGTATATCGTCTTGTCCGCTTCTATGCGTATGCTGCTTTGTTCGTTTACGGATATTGCATCTATAATGTTCATGATGTCCTCTCCTTAGTATCAAATGTGTATAGCATTATACAAGCTGCTTTTCCATGTGTATGCAGTCAAATGTTTCGCCGTGGATAATGCTTTTGTCGGTAACGCAGTAGCCGAGCTTTTCGTAAAACCCTACCGCAACATCACGGCTCTCGACAACGGCACGCTTTATCCCAAGCTCTCTCAGCCATGCCTCGGCTTCATTGATAACACGCCTGCCGAGCTGCCTGCCCCTGTATTCGGGAAGCACTACCACACGCCCTATCATGGCGCTGCTCTCATTCAGCCTATATAACCGGCAGGTCGCAACGGGGAAGCTGTCATCAGTCAGCACGATGTATTTTGTGTCGGGCGTGTCGTGCTCGTCAAACTCCTGCCTGAGCGTTATGCCGTGCTGTCTGGCCATGCCCTGTATGCGTACATAGTATGCTCCTGCCTGCTGCCATGTCTCAGCAGCCCGTATCACCTGAATGTCCATTAGTTCAACTCCATTATTAGAGCCTGCATCTTTTCCGGTGCAGGCTCGTGTTTTTTATAGCCCCTGTGCGTCCTTGCGGCGCTTGTCAGGGTGCTGACGGTAGTAAAGCTGCTTGTCAGCATACATCTTTTTATCGGCTATCTGCATGGAACGGCGTATATCAGCGCTTCCGGTGCAGTAATGTGAGCCGATAGCTATCCTTACGTCAGGTGTCTGGGATGTAAGCGAGCGCAGCTCCTCTGTGCGGCGTTCAAGCTCATCCTCGGTTATGTCAGGGCAGAGGATAACGAATTCGTCACCGCCTGCACGGTATATCTCACAGTCGCCAAAGGTCGCCTTTATAAGCGAAGCGGCTTTTATCAGCAGCTTGTCGCCGGCAGTGTGGCCAAGACGGTCGTTGACCTCTTTAAGACCGTTGAGGTCGGTAACTACGATGCCGATACCTCCAATAAATCCGGCTTCAAGTACGTCCGTGCGGTTGTTCATGGCGTTGCGGTTCTTGACATCTGTGAGCATATCATACATACTCATAGTTTCGAGCTTGTCAAGCAGCTGGTGGTTGGCTATAACAGCACCGATAAAGAAAGTCGAGAGTTCAAGAGTTTCCTTTATCTTCATGATGTTTGCAACATCAAAATTTGCAGCCCATATAAAGCCTACAAGCTCATTGTTGAACTTCACGGCATAAAGCACTATGCTTTCAATACCGTTGCATACAAGCGAATCATACCAGAGCTTGTCACGTTCTTTTACGACACTCAGATCATCAAGCAGCAGACAGTCGCTTCCTGCAAGAGACTTCTCCCATGCTACCGCCGTTTCATATGGAGTTCTTCCCATTTCAATGGCGAGCTTTATCATATATTCATCATTCTTGCCGTCCTCATTGATAAACGTGCAGCTCTGCTTGCTTTTGTCAACGAGCACGATCGAACACTTCTGTGATGAGCAGATCTTCTTGATATCACTTACAGCATCTGCTATCGACTGGATGAAATCCTGCTTTTTGTGCAGCTTTATGCTCATGTTAAGTACATCTGCGCCAATCTCTGCCGAGCGCTTTGAAAGCTCATCTGTCTCGACTTCTTTGGATATCTTAAGTATGTAGCAGCAGTTTACGATATTTTCCTTATCAGATGCAATGGGAAAATACATTCCGCTGAGCCATGCGCCGTGAGCGTTTACATAAGAATACAGCGGCTCGTTAGTTGATGCGCAGCGGTAGCAGAAGTTCTCAAAGTTAGGATCGTAAAACAGCTTCCTGTAAGGCATACCGGGCTCAAACTTCGGGGCATTCGGATTAATGGCAAAAAAAGCCTTGAAGCCGTCGTTTGCAGCCGTTATCATTATCTCACCGAAGCTGCCGTCGGGGAGTATCTCAAAAGAATAAATGCTTGCACCGTAAGCAATACTATCAGCAAATTCCTGAAGATCCATAGTGTCCTCCTTTATATCACCCGGGAAATATAAGGGTGTTATTATTTGGCTAAACACATTATACCATATTTGGCAGACTATTTCAATGTTTTTGATATTAACTTGTAAAGATACTGAACTTTATTTGTAAAATTTGCACAAGATTGGAGCGGATATTTTGTTTGTGTGAACAAAGTTTTAAATATCGGGATAAGTTGTATTTACAAATAAAAGTTGTTGTGCTATAATTGTCATAACTAATACAGACAAATTATGCGTGATGTACGCAAAGGCACATATGATATGTGCTTACAAGACAATTTAACACATAAAAAGGAGGGAAGATATGGACAACTTCAAATATACGGCGATAGTTGACTGGGCAAAGGACTATATAAAGACCAACGGCTTAAAGCCTGATGACCGTTTTCTCACTGAAAAGGAGCTGTGTACCATACACGGTGTCAGCAGACAGACTGTAAGACAGGCGATGATGACGCTTGAGCGTGAGAATATAATCAGCCGTGTTAGAGGCAGCGGCACATTTGTTACCGAGCGTGCAACAGGCATAGCTGCTCCGGGTGCGGCTGCAGCGCCTGCAAAAAAGAGCGTGGGCGTTATATCGACCTATTTCAGCGATTATATTTTTCCGCATATAGTTACAGGTATTGAAAGTGTGCTGGGCGACAGGGGCTATACAATGCAGCTGTCTATCACTCACGACCAGGTGATTGAAGAAACACAGGCGCTTGAAAATATGCTTTCCTCAGGTGTTTGCGGCCTTATCGTAGAGCCTTCAAAGAGCGCTCTGCCTAACCCGAATACCGAGCTTTACAACAAGATAAGAACAAGCGGCATACCGCTCGTATTCTTCAATGCAAAGTATCAGTGGGCGGATTTTCCTTATGCGGCTATGGACGATACGATCGCCGGCAAAAAGGTCACAGACCATCTGTTTGACTGCGGCCACAGGGATATCGCAGGCATCTTTGCACTCGATGATATCCAGGGGCATAAGCGCTACAGCGGTTTTATGCAGAGCTGCTTAGAGCATAATGTAAGTGATGCCGAGAAGAATGTTTTCTGGTTCCTTGCAGCCGATAAGAGCAAGATGTTCACCTTTGGCAAGGATAAACTGTTAGAGCTGTTTGACAGGACAACGGGCGTTGTCTGCTATAACGACATGGTGGCAATAAACCTTATGAAATTCTGTAAGGAAAATGCGATAAGAGTGCCCGAGGATCTGTCTGTTGTGGGGATAGATGATTCGAGGTACGCATCAATTTGTGAGGTGCCGCTGACAAGTGTGCATCATCCGCACAAAAAGCTCGGCGCTACCGCTGCCAAGATGCTCATAAGCATGATAGAGAATAAGGATATCAGCTGTAAGGACGAGATATTCGAGCCTGAGCTTATAGTGAGGGATTCAGTAAGAAAGCTGTGATAAGTACGGCGTTTGTGGAATGATAGTTGGGGGTGTATGCGGTGAAACAGACTATGGTATCAGATGATTTTTTGAGTGTAACACGTCTTGATGCAGGTAAGATAGACAACCTTCTTCGCAGCGGGTGTCCGGATACCTGCCGTGAAGAATTTGAGCAGATGCTCGACGACATACATTTTGATCAGTTCAAGTCAATGGTGCTCAGACTCTACGTTTGTACGGACATATACATTATGGCCAGAAATTTTGCAAACGAGCTTGGCATAAGCGACGGGCGTTTTACATCGCTGCTCGGCGATGCAGACAGTATCGAGGAGCAGCTTTCTACCGTCGAGGCGACGAAAAAATATCTTATCATAATGATAGAGCAGTGTATAAGCTGGCGCATCGAGCGTGCAAGATCGAATAAATGCGGCGTTGTTTCAAATGCCAAGAAGTATATCGAATCAAACTATATGCGTGATGACATATCCCTTGAGAGCATAGCACATGAGGTGGGGCTAAGTCCTACATATTTCAGCGCTCTTTTCAAGAAGGAGACCGGCCAGTGCCTGTCTAACTACCTCAATATGGTCAGGATAGACAAATCCAAGCAGCTGCTTTGCTGTACATCAAAGATGATATATGAGATAGCCTTTGAAGTGGGCTTCCAGGATTACAGGTATTTCGGGCAGATATTCAAGAAGTACACCGGCCAGACACCGAGACAGTTCCAAAGAGTAGCAAATGTCCGTACATAGCGTGCATATTATGATGCTTTTGGCATGAAAATATAGCGGTGTTTAATCAATCGTAATATTTTGAACATTTATAGTAAATATGTAGGTAGAAATGTACGCACCTTTTCGCTATAATGTAAGTACAAGTTAAACACATCGTTTGAAAACAAAAACGAAGAACCCAAATAACTTTGATAAATAATATCAGGGAGGAAACAATTATGAAAATGAAGAAAATTCTTGCAGTTATGTCAACAGCAGCTCTTTGCACAGCTATGTTCGCAGCCTGCGGCGATACAAGCAGCTCCGGTTCAGGCAACAGCGGTGCAGGCGGCTCTGACGGCCCCATCAAGGTAGGTATCATCAATAACGATCCTAACGAGTCCGGCTACCGTACAGCTAACGATAAGGACCTTAAGGAAGCGTTCTCTGAGGCTAACGGCTATGATGCTGACTTTGCATACAGCATGAAGAACGACGAGCAGATAGCAGCTGCTCAGAAGTTCATACAGGACGAGGTTGATTATCTCCTCATCTCCGCTGCTGATACAGCAGGCTGGGACAGCGTTCTTAAGGATGCACAGGCTGCAGGCGTAAGAGTAATCCTCTTCGACCGTACAATAGATGCAAGTGAGGATCTCTATGAGGCTTCCATCGTTTCCGATATGGAAAAGGAAGGCAAGACAGCTGTTGATTGGCTCAAGGGTCAGAACCTCGATAAGTATGAGGTTATCCACATTCAGGGTGCTATGGGCTCCGCTGCTCAGAAGGGACGTTCGGGTGCTCTCGACAAGGCTGCTTCTGACGACTCCTCCAAGTGGGAGATCGTTGCTCAGCAGACAGGTGAGTGGAACGCTGAAAAGGCTCAGCAGATCGTACAGTCTGTAATCGACTCCGGTAAGAAGTTCAACGTAATCTACGCTGAGAACGACGATATGGCTAAGGGCGCAGTTGCTGCTCTTGATAAGGCTAACATCTCTCACGGTGTAGGCAAGGACGTTATAGTTATGGGCTTTGACTGCAACAAGTGGGCTCTTCAGGAACTCCTTGACCAGAAGTGGAACTACGACGGTCAGTGCAACCCCTTCCAGTCTTCTTACATCAAGGACGTTATCGACAAGCTCGAAAAGGGCGAGAAGCTCGAGCAGAAGACCATAGTTATGGACGAGAAGGGCTTCGATGCTTCGACTATAACTCAGGACGATGTTGACAAGTACGGCATCTGATAACTAAATACTTAAAACGTCATAATAAATTTCACGGATCTACAAAGATGGTGCGGTGAGGCAAAAGGGGAAGTGCTCTGATGCCCCCGCACCTTCTTTATGAAAAATCTATGGCAAATACAGGGAATCTATGGCAAATTCAGGAAAATTTCAGGAGGAAATCGCTATGAAAGATGATTCGCTGCTTGAAATGCGGGGTATCTATAAGTCGTTTCCTGGCGTCAAGGCGCTGCAGAATGTTGATTTCACCCTAAGAAAGGGCGAGATACACGCTCTTATGGGCGAAAACGGCGCAGGAAAATCTACTCTTATAAAGGTGCTTACCGGCGTTCATGTCAAGGACGAGGGCGATATATCGCTGCAGGGCAAGGGCAAGGTCAATATCCATTCCCCGCAGGATGCTCAGAATAACGGTATAAGCACGGTTTATCAGGAAATATCGCTCTGCCCGAACCTTACGGTCGCAGAGAATATATTTATCGCCAGAGGCAAGGGCGGCCTTGTCAGCTGGAGAAGCATGAATAAGAAAGCACAGGAGCTGCTCGATTCACTGGGTATCGCAGTAAGGGCAACTCAGCAGCTCGCAAGCTGCTCGATAGCTGTTCAGCAGATGGTCGCTATCGCAAGAGCAGTTGATATGGACTGCAGCGTGCTTATCCTCGACGAGCCTACATCATCGCTCGACGAATCAGAGGTGGCTAAGCTGTTCGTGCTCATGCGTCAGCTTAAGGAGAAGGGCGTTGGTATAATCTTCGTAACTCACTTCCTTGACCAGGTGTATGAGGTTTGCGACAGGATAACGGTTCTCCGTGACGGCCAGCTCGTAGGTGAGTATGAGATAGAGACGCTCCCGAGAATACAGCTTGTATCAAAGATGCTCGGTAAGGATCTCGATGATATGGCTGATATCAAGACAGATGTACAGACTGATGTAGACAGGAGCCAGACGCCGGTATATCAGGCAGAGGGGCTTTCAAGCTCAGAAGGCATCGGGCCTTATAACTTCGAGATACATAAGGGTGAGGTCAACGGCTTTACCGGCCTTCTCGGTTCAGGCAGAAGTGAGAGCGTAAGAGCTATCTTCGGCGCTGATAAGGTAACAGGCGGCAAGATAAAGATCGACGGCCAGGAGGTAAAGATAACCAAGCCCCGTGATGCAATGAAGCACGGTATCGCATATCTCCCTGAGGACAGAAAGCGTGACGGTATCGTAGGTGATCTGTCGGTAAGAGACAATATCATTCTTGCCCTTCAGGTTAAGACAGGCTTCTTCAAGCCGTTCTCAAAGGCAAAGGCAACAGAGTTTGCAAATGAATACATAAAGCTGCTCGATATCAAGACAGCTTCTGTAAATACACCTATCAAGTCGCTCTCGGGCGGTAACCAGCAGAAGGTAATACTTGCACGCTGGCTGCTGACACACCCGAAGTACCTCATACTCGATGAGCCTACAAGAGGTATCGACGTAGGTACAAAGATAGATATCCAGAAGCTCGTTCTGAAGCTCGCATCAGAGGGTATGTGCGTTACATTCATCTCGTCTGAGACAGATGAGATGCTGCGTACCTGCTCAAGACTGCTTGTAATGAGAGACAGAAAGCTCGTAGGAGAGCTCACAGGTGACCAGCTGACACAGGCTGCGGTAATGAACACGATTGCAGGAGGTGAGAAAAATGCCGACAAGTAAAGCACTGCCGCCCAAGACTCCGCTCTGGGCAAAAATAGCAAGGCACCAGATAATTATCCCGATAGCAGCGCTTTTGCTGCTCGCACTCTTTAACCTTATAGCAGACCCGTCATTTTTCCGTATAGAACTTAAGGAAAATTCCGAAGGGTATAAGATACTCAGCGGCAACATAATCTCGATCATAGACAACGGCTCTGAGCTTGCGATACTCGCACTCGGCATGACCCTTGTAACAGCAGCCTCAGGAGGACAGGATATATCTGTAGGCGCTGCAATAGCTATAAGCGGCAGCGTTATGCTCCGTGTGCTCTGCGGCGGTCAGACAACAGCTGATAAGATACAGGCTCCGATAATCGTAGCACTCCTTATCGCTTGCCTCGTATCTATGGCATTCGGTGCATTCAACGGTGCCCTGGTCGCCTTCTTCAAGATACAACCTATGGTCGCCACGCTGATACTGTTTACGGCGGGACGTTCGATAGCAGCGTGGATAAACAACAACGAGCTGCCGAATCTCAAAGACGAGAGCTTTGCATACTTCGGCAACTATCTCCCGGGAATACCGATCCCGACACCATTCCTTATAGCTATAGTCTGCTTTATAGTGACATGGCTGTTTATGAAGTTTACAAACATCAGCCTCTATGTTCAGTCTGTCGGTGTCAATGAAAAAACATCAAGACTAAACGGCTTGAACCCTGAGTTTATCAAGCTGATGACATACGTTCTGCTTGGCCTTTGCGTAGCGATCGCTGCATTTATAAAGGTAAGCCGTATATCCACCATCAACTACTCAGTAATTGCAAAGGATATAGAAATGGACGCTATCCTTGCAGTTGCACTCGGCGGTAATGCACTGAGCGGCGGTAAGTTCAGCATAAGCTCGTCTGTTCTCGGCGCATACGTTATCCAGTTCCTGACTACGACTCTTTATAAGTTCGAGGTAAAGGCTACAGCACTTCCTGCATACAAGGCAGTAGTAGTTATAATCCTCGTTGTTCTGAGCGCACCTACCGTAAGAGAGAAGCTCTCTCGTCTCGGCAAGAAGCTCAAGAAGAAGGAGTCGGCGCCTCAGGCAGCCTGACATCACGAAAGGGAGGTATTTAGATGTTAAGTGTTTCTTCTCCTGAGGGGAAGCTCAAAGCACCCCACAGTAAAATTTCAGATACCAATCTGCTTACTACAATAACGATAGCAGTTTTCTTCGTGATGTATATCGGCTCTATGGTATTCTTAAAAGAGGGCTTCCTTAAGCCCCAGACTATGCTCAATCTTATAAGCACAAATGCTTATCTTATAATCCTTGCGTGCGGTATGAGCCTTGTTATGATAACAGGCGGTATAGATATCTCAGTCGGCGGCGTTACAGCTCTCGTAGCTATGAGCTGTGCAGTTTACCTTGATATGCACGACGGCAATGTGTATATGGCTATGCTCCTTGCAATAGGCATCGGTCTTGCATTCGGTATCGTTCAGGGCTTCCTTATAGCATATCTGAAGATACAGCCGTTTATAGTTACCCTCGCAGGAATGTTCTTCGCAAGAGGTCTTACAACTATCATTCACACAAACCCCTTCAATGTTGAGAATAAGGATTTCGTTGAGCTGAAGGATACAAGGATAACACTTCCTGATTTCTTAGGCTCTACAACAAGACGAGGCAGATTTATCCCTGCTACTATCGAGATAGGTGTTATAGTTGCACTTGTTATCGTGGCTATCCTTTTCTGTGTTCTTAAGTGGACAAAGCTCGGCCGTAACTTCTACGCAGTAGGCGGCAACAGACAGAGTGCACTCATGCTCGGTATCAACACTCAGAGAACAACTTTCATCTCGCACGTTATATGCAGCCTGCTTGCAGGTATAGGCGGTTTTGTGTACTTCATGCACGTTGGCTCAGGTTCTCCCTCTCACGCAACAGGCGCAGAGATGAACGCTATAGCTTCCGCTATCATCGGCGGCACAATGCTTACAGGCGGTGTCGGCAATATCATAGGCACACTCTTTGGTGTACTCTCACTCTCACTTATACAGAGCATCGTTTCATCAGTTGGTCTTGACCAGGCATGGTGGACAGGTATAACAATAGCTGCTATGCTCTGCATATTCCTTGTAGTTCAGAGTATCATCATCGCAAGACGTAAGAAGTCAAACATCAAGCTCGCAAATGCCAAAGTACCCAAACCAAAGGAGGCTGCGTCATGACACAGACTGAGTTCATAAAGTCAGGTAAGGCCTCTATCGGTATAGAATTCGGCTCGACAAGAATAAAGGCCGTTCTCATAGGCGAGAACAACGAGCCTCTTGCATCAGGCGTTCACGACTGGCAGAACACACTCCTTGACGGCGTGTGGACATATCCTCTTGATGAGGTAAAGGCCGGCCTTCAGGACTGCTTTGCAGACCTTTGCAAAAACGTAGAAAAGGAATACGGCACAAAGCTCACATCAGCAGCCGCTATGGGCGTTTCTGCAATGATGCACGGCTATCTCGTATTTGATAAAGACGGTAAACAGCTTGTGCCTTTCAGGACATGGAGAAACACCATGACAGAGCAGGCGGCTGCAAAGCTCACTGAGGAGTTTTCGTTCAATATCCCTCAGCGCTGGAGTATCGCTCACCTCTATCAGGCTATACTCAATAATGAGGAGCATATCGACAAGATAGCTTTCATGACCACACTTGCAGGCTATGTTCATTTCCTGCTCACCGGTAAAAAGGTCATAGGCATAGGCGATGCATCGGGAATATTCCCTATTGACTCTGTTAACTGCTGCTATGATGAGGGCATGACAGAGAAGTTTGATGCACTGACCGGCGGCACACGCTTTGGCGCAAAGCTGCTCGATATCATGCCTGAGATAGTTATGGTAGGCGAGAATGCCGGCACTCTTACTGAGGAGGGCGCAAAGCTGCTCGACCCGACAGGCAGCTTCAAGGCCGGCGTGCCTCTCTGCCCGCCCGAGGGCGACGCACAGACAGGCATGGCTGCTACAAACAGCATTGCTCCCAAAACAGGCAATGTTTCAGCAGGAACATCTATCTTCTCGATGATAGTTTTGGAAAAGGCACTCAGCGCAGTTCACCGTGAGATAGATATTGTTACTACTCCCTGCGGCGACCCTGTTGCTATGGTACACTGCAACAGCTGCACCACCGACTTTGATGCGTGGGTGGCTATGTTCGGCTCGCTGCTGAGCGCTGCCGGCAGCGATATGTCAAAGGGCAGGCTCTATGACCTTATCTATTCGCTCGCAGCAAAGGGCGACCCCGACTGCGGCGGCGTGATAGCATATAACTACTACGCAGGCGAACCTGTTACAGGCCTTGACTCGGGTAAGCCGCTCGTTTTCAGGAGCCCTGATTCAAAGTTCACAATAGAAAACCTGGCAAGAAGCCTTGTTTATTCGACAGTTGCAACCCTTAAGATAGGTATGGATATACTTACCGAGGAAGAAAAAGTCTCGCTTGAGAGGATATATGCTCACGGCGGTCTTTTCAAGACACCGGTTCCGAGCCAGAATCTCCTTGCAGCCGCACTGGGTACTGATATAACCCTTATGAAGTCGGCAGGCGAGGGCGGCGCATGGGGCATAGCTCTGCTTGCTGCATTCACTGCAAGAGAGGATAAGTCGATGACGCTTGACCGCTTCCTTGATGAGAAGGTATTCGGAGCTATGGACGGCAGCACAGTTTCTCCTGATGCCAGGGATACCGACGGTATCAAGGCTTACATGGATATCTACAAGGCAGGCCTTGCAGCAGAGCGTGCTGCGGCACAGATATAGAAAGGCGATATGTTATGTTGAAATTCTGGTTTATAACCGGCTCGCAGTTTCTCTACGGCGAGGAGACACTTAAAAAGGTCGAGGAAGACTCAAAGAAGATAGTTGACGGCTTAAAGCTGCCTTTCTCCGTAGAGTATAAGCTGACAGCCAAAACAGCAGGCGAGATAGAGAGTATCGTAAAGCAGGCAAACTTTGATGAAGACTGTGTCGGCATAATAACCTTCTGCCACACGTTCTCTCCTTCAAAGATGTGGATAAACGGCCTTACTCTCCTGCAAAAGCCGTGGCTGCATTTCCATACACAGTTCAATGAATCTATCCCCAATGATGAGATAGATATGGATTATATGAACCTTCACCAGTCGGCTCACGGCGACAGAGAGCACGGCTTCATAGGCGCAAGGCTCAGAGCTCCGAGAACTGTTGTTGCAGGCTACTGGGGCGACCCGGCAGTTCAGGAAAAGATAGCACAGTGGCAGAGAGCCTGCATGGGCGCACGTTTTTCAAAGAACCTTAAGATAGTCCGTTTCGGTGATAATATGCGTGAGGTCGCAGTTACCGAGGGCGATAAGGTAGAAGCTCAGATAAAGCTGGGCTGGCAGGTCAATACATGGCCTGTTGGCAGTCTTGTTAAAGAGATGGAGAAAGTCACTACCCCTGAGATAGATGCACTTGTAAACGAGTACAAAAAACTGTACGATATCAATACCGATGACGAGAAGTCCATTCGCTATCAGGCGAGGGAAGAGATAGCGATCGAGAAGATACTCATTCGTGAGGGCGCTCATGCATTCACGAACACCTTCCAGGATCTTTACGGAATGGAACAGCTCCCAGGCCTTGCAGCACAGCACCTTATGCATAAGGGCTACGGCTTCGGTGCAGAGGGCGACTGGAAGACGGCCGGCATGGAGGGTATCATCAAGGCTATGTATCCTGACGGCGCATCGTCGTTCATGGAGGACTACACATACGACTATAAACACGAGCTTATTCTTGGCGCTCATATGCTGGAAGTTGACCCGAGCATTGCAGCAGACAAGCCGAAGATAGAGGTACACCCACTCGGCATAGGCGACAGACAGCCCCCTGCAAGACTTGTGTTTGAAGGCAAAGCAGGCAAGGCAAAGGCGCTCTCGCTCGTTGATATGGGCGGCAGGCTCAGGCTCATAGCGCAGGACGTAAACTGCGAAAAGCCTTTCCAGGATATGCCCAATCTTCCCGTAGCAAGAACAATGTGGCGCCCCGAGCCGGGCTTCCTTGAAGGCCTTGAATGCTGGATAATAGCAGGCGGAGCTCATCATACAGTGCTTTCCTACGATATAACAGAGCAGGCACTGCGTGATTTTGCACGCATCATGGACATCGAGCTTGTTGTGATAGACAAAAACACAACACCTATTTCACTCGAACGTGAACTTATGCTCTCGGACGTTTTATACAACAGAAGATAATAGCAAACGGCTGTACATTTTATTGTACAGCCGTTATTTTATATCATAAGTATCAGCATCTCAAAAAGCAGAAGTATCATAAGCATACCAAAGCCCACGACCGAGAATACAGCCATGTATCTGACCGAGTCTGAACCCTCTGTCTTTCTGTAAAACTGAAAAGAGATAAGAGATGCGAGCGATGCTATCACAGTGCCTAAGCCGCCTAAGTTCACGCCGAGCAGCAGCTGTGTGCCGTTGTTTGTAAAGCCTGAGAGCATCACCGCCGCCGGAACATTGCTGATAAACTGTGATAGCAGCGTTGATATTATCATCGCCCTGCCCTGGATAAGCGTTGAGACAAGGTCGTTCACAGCACCTATCCTTGCTATGTTGCCGACAAAAACAAAGAAGCAAATAAACGTCATAAGCAGCGGATAATCGACCTTTGTCAGCAGCTTTTTGTCAAGTATCAGTGCACACAAAAGCGCTGCAAGCAGGCAGACAAGATCAGGCACTGCACGAAGTACTGTGAGTATGCATATCACAAAAAGCAGTGTGTATCCGATAAGCGGCCTGCGCTCGACCTTCTGCTCGCTGCTCTGAGGGAGTGCGCACTTTTCATTCGGTATAAGCAGTGTCAGCAGCATGAGCAGCACAATGCTCGCAAGCCCGGCAGGCGCCATAGTCTTTATAAACACAAGCGCCGACAGCTTGTAGAAGTCGTATATGTAAAGGTTCTGCGGATTGCCGATAGGGGTGAGCATACTTCCAAGATTTGCCGCCGCAGTTTCAAGCACTACGATGAGTATTATGCTTTTCTGCCCGGCTTTTTTAAGCGTCATTAGCGTTATCGGCACGAATGTCAGCAGTGCAACGTCATTTGTCACGAGCATTGATGTGAAAAAGCATACCAGCACGAACACCTGCCCCAGCCGTCTTGTTGTATTGGCTTTTGTGAGCAGCAGACCTGTTGCCCGCTCGAAAACTCCTATGCTCCTTAGTCCTGCAATAGCCGTCATCAGCGAGAAAAGCTGAATGAGCACAGCTCTGTTTATGTAGCCTGAGTATTCACTGTCAGGCGGAACGATCATCATCGTAACAGCAGCCGCAATAAATGCTATCACCAGCACTGGCTGGTCTTTTATAAAACTCCTTACCTTCTGCATTTATACCCTTCCTTTTACAATTATCAAACCTTATGAATTATATCACCGCCCGGGTCAGTTGTCAATATCCGACAGTGCGATTTATCAGTGGTGTATGACTTTTGTGCGTCATGTCTTGATTTTTTTATTCAAATGTGATATAATCAAATATACGGAAGGCCTGTATTGAAGGGCAGGCCACGGCTGATTGAAAGGAAAGAAGAAAGCTATGAAGAAACTAATTGCAATGACACTTGCGGTAATGCTCGCAGGTATGGCGTTGACCGCCTGCGGCGACAGCAGCTCGTCATCGTCCGGCGGTGAGTCATCATCTGCCTCACAGAGCAGCAGCTCCGCAGAAACCGAGAGCACAAGCGGCGATGAGTCGCAGGCTGATGCAGGCTCCGACCTTAAGGCACCTGTTGCTGACGGTGCTATCGACATCACACAGGGCATGACAGAGAATATGCTCACACGCTCGATACTCTCTGAGGGCGACACCACACGCCTGGCAAACAAGCTCAAAGAGGCTAAGGATACCTCGAACGACAAGACATGGAATATCGTCTTCCTTGGTGACTCTATTACTGCCGGCAGCTCGGCAGCAGGCACAAAGTATAACTTTGTAGGCCTTTTCACCGAATGGTGGAAGCAGAATTACAACAAGAAGACTATCATCACAAACGCAGGCATAGGTGCGACAAACACATATTTCGGCGTTCACAGGGCAGACAGAGACGTTCTCTCTAAAGATCCTGATATCATCTTCATCGAGTTTATAAACGACTCGGGCGATATGTTCTATGAGAAGACTATGGAGAGCCTTATCAGAAAGTGCCTCGCATATAAGTCTAACCCTGCTGTAGTTCTTGTCGAGATGTCTCTTGACGGCGGCGGAAATGCACTTGAACAGCACCTTCCCCCTGCTGAGAAGTACGGCGTGCCCGTGCTTTCATACCACGATGCTATCTACCCCGAAGTACAGGCAGGAAATATCAGCTTCAAGTCTTCAAAGGGCAGACCGGGCGATAAGGACGGCCTTTCTCCTGACGGCACCCACCCGAACAACTGCGGTCATGCAATGGTGGCTCAGATGATCGAGAACTTCATCGACAAGGTCGCTGCTACAGCAGATCAGGCAGGCGAGATAACGCCTTTCGATGAATCGAGCGAATCGCTCACAGGTGATGTATATAAGAATGCTCATATCTCCGATACGAGCACAAAGGATTTTGAGGTCAAGGACGTCAAGGGCTTTGCAGAGGAGAGCACTCCCTGGAACTTCCAGAACGGCTGGTCGGCTGTAAATGCAGGCGACACTATCACCTTTGAAATGGAATTCCGCAACCTCGGTATGCTTTACTATAAGACAGTAAACGGCGAGAGCGGCTCTGTTGAGGTCAAGGTCGATGACGGCGAGGGCGTAGTAGTAAGCGGCGACTTCTCCGGCGGCTGGGGCGACTATACCGCAGACACCGAGATCTACAGCTCAGACGATACTGCCAAGCATACAGTCACAGTTACCGTGCTTGACGGCGACAAGACAAACTTCGAGATACACGGCTGGCTGGTATCCTGAGTCTGAAACTACATATTATAAACAATATCCCACTCTCTTATCGAGGGTGGGATATTTATATATCATCTGTTTTTCTTTTTACCAAGAGTTGTCACAAGTGTCGCCGCTGCTATCATAGCCGCATATATTCCGCCAGTCTTTGGGTTGGAAGTCTTTGCACCGGCTGTTGGACTGGAGGTAGTGCCTGACTTTGCGCTCTCGCTCTCAGCTTCTGTATCTTGCTGCACGTCAGCATCTTCTTCCTCATCTTCTGCTTCATCAGCATCTTCATCTTCCGGCTCGTCGGTGTGGTCGCTTGCTTCTGCGTCGGCTGTATCAGCTGTAGTGTCAGTGTCTTCTCCGTCAGTTTCTTCTGATGTTGTTTCCTGCTCGTCCGGAACCGATTCTTCCTCCTGAGCAGTCTCCTCCTCGGTGGCAGGAGTTTCTTCTGCAGGCGAGACCTTAACATAAAGCTGACTTGTTACCGGAGCGTCAAGCTCAGCTGCTTCGGCGCCGAGGTATACTATGCCGCCGTCAACATCGGTCTCATCTGCCTGTAACTTGAAGGTGAATGTAATTGTCTCAGACGGCGCAAGAGTTTGATCTTCTATCAGCATATTGTCTTCAAAATAGATCTTTACCCCTGTAAGAGCTGTGTTGCCTCTGTTTGCGGCAATGACGGTGATCTTGATGATATCGCCCACAGTGCATTCTTCCGGGTCAGATGTCATCTCGACTGAGAGCGCATACTCTGCCTGCTGTTCGTCATCGGTGCTGCTTGTTTCAGTGGTGGCTTGTGTGTCGGTGTCTGTTGCTGCCGGCTCCTCGTCTGCCAGTGCCGAGAGCGGCATACAGATCATCAGTGTGAGAGCTGCCAGCGCTGCGGATAATTTCTTTAACATATTATTCCTCCTTCCGGCGATCAGGTCTTGCCTGTGATTACATTATACCACAGTATTTCAAAATTGTAAATAAGAAAATCGCCTAAAGCAAAAAATATCCCCCGATATCACGGGGGATAGCTGTTATTTATTTACTTGCCCGAATACTCAACAGCCGCTCTGATGAAATCACGGAACAGAACGTGCGGGTGATTGGGACGGGACTTGAACTCAGGGTGGAACTGAACACCAACAAACCACGGGTGAACGCTCTTGGGAAGCTCAACTATCTCAACGAGCTTTTCATCAGGCGAGATGCCTGCCAGAACAAGTCCTGCGTCCTGTAATGTCTTACGGAAGCCGTTGTTGAACTCCCAGCGGTGACGGTGGCGCTCGTAGATAAGATCCTGGCCGTATACCTCACGGCTGACTGTGCCTTCCTTGAGCTTGCAGGGATACAGGCCAAGACGCATAGTGCCGCCCTTTTCTGTAATGTCCTTCTGCTCGTCCATAATGTCTATAACAGGGTTTGGTGTGTCGCCGAACTCGGTGGAATTAGCGCCCTTAAGCCCTGCTGCGTGCCTTGCGAATTCTACGACGCTCATCTGCATACCTAAGCATATGCCGAACATCGGCACGCCGTTTTCTCTTGCGTATTTGATAGAGGATATCATGCCCTCGATGCCTCTGTCGCCGAAGCCGCCGGGAACGATTATGCCGTCGCAGCCTGCGAGCTTGTCCTTGGCGTTTGCATCTGTGATGTCCTCAGACTGTATCCATTTTATATCTACCTCAGCGCCGTTGTCAAAGCCGCCGTGACGCAGAGCCTCAGCAACCGAGAGATAAGCGTCCTCCAGCTCGACATACTTTCCGACAAGGCCGATAGTTATCCTCTTGTCGCAGTTTTTGATGCGCTCTATCATAGCCTTCCAGCCGTCGAGGTTGGGCTTGCGCTTTTCCAGGCCTAAGTGCTCGCAGACAATATCTGCAAGACCCTCACGCTCAAGCCAGAGCGGAACTTCATAAAGCGAGGGTGCTGTGAGGTTCTGTACAACGTCCTCAGCACGCACGTTGCAGAAAAGGCCTATCTTCTGCTTCATATCCTTAGGGATCTCCATTTCCGAACGGAGCACGAGAATATTAGGCTGTATGCCGATAGAGAGCAGCTCCTTAACGCTGTGCTGTGTGGGCTTGCTCTTTAATTCCTTTGAACCGGATATGTAGGGGAGCAGGCAAACGTGAATGAACACGGAATTGCCTCTGCCAAGCTCTATAGATGCCTGCCTGATAGCTTCAAGAAAAGGTGTTGACTCTATATCGCCGACAGTACCGCCTATCTCGGTGATGACTACATCGAGGTCGTTTGTCTTAGCTGTGCGGTAAAGGCGCTCCTTTATCTCGTTTGTGATGTGGGGAACTACCTGTACGGTGCCGCCTAAGTAATCGCCACGTCTTTCCTTGTTGAGCACGTTCCAGTATACCTTGCCTGTGGTGACATTTGAATTAATAGACAGGTTCTCGTCGATAAAGCGCTCGTAGTGGCCAAGGTCGAGGTCAGTCTCAGCACCGTCGTCTGTAACGAACACTTCGCCGTGCTGATAGGGCGACATAGTGCCGGGGTCAACATTGATATAGGGGTCGAACTTCTGAATAGTCACGCTGTAGCCCCTTGCTTTTAAAAGCCTGCCGAGCGAGGCTGCTGTGATGCCTTTTCCAAGACCTGAAACAACGCCGCCGGTGACGAATACATACTTTGTAGGCATAATTGATTTCCTCCATTGATTGTTCTTGCATACTGTATATTATTCTACCAAATTTTTTGACAAAATACAACCCCTTTGGCGGATTTTTAAGAAAATCGTCATATTGACAAAATGTAGCTTATACATTATTATATAAATGACAATTTGTCTACAATCGGATAAAATGTCTGCCGGCTTATGGCCTGCCTGCTCTACGATATCTTTCCGCTTCGGTATCTCCCGCGGCGTTTTTTGTATATCTCTGACATTTGCATTTTTATATAAAATGTGTTATAATAGACTTGATATTAAATCCACAGCATCAGAGGTGATAACGTGAGCCCCGAGCTTGATAAGCCGATAACCTATCTCAAAGGCATAGGCCCTAAGAAAAGCGAGAGCTATAAAAAGCTCGGCATAGAGACAGTGTATGACCTGCTGTATCATTTTCCCAGAAGGTATATTGACTTCAACAGCCCTGTTCCTATCGCAGAAGCCCCGAGAGACGAGCCCTGCGTTATCAGGGCAACGCTTGTCAAAAAGCTCTCGGCCGCTGTGCTGCGCTCGGGAATGTCTATCTTCAAGGCTGTCATGACCGACGGGCAGAGCGATATCACACTTATAATGTTCAATAATAAATTCGGCTTTGATATGCTGAAAGTCGGGCAGGAATACTCCCTCTACGGCAAGGTCACAGGCGACCTTGTGAGAAAGGAGATATCCTCTCCGCTCATGCTCGATATGAGCACCGGCGAGAGCGTCGAGCCTGTTTATCTTCTCACCGAGGGGATAAACCAGTTCGCACTCAGGCAGGCAGAAAGAAACGCCCTTGGTCTGCTCGGCGATTTTATCTATGAGCCGCTGCCTAAGTGGGTCATGAAAGAGTATCAGCTCTGCTCGCTTACATATGCCCTTGAAAATATCCACTTCCCTAAGGATATGAATACCTGCGCTATCGCCAAGAAAAGGCTCGTCTTTGATGAGCTGCTTACTCTCAGCCTCGGTATGCGCCTGCTTAAGAGCCGCAGCCGTGAGCAGTCGGGCTGCGTTATGAAGCAGTGCGATATCACAGAGTTTTATTCCTCGCTGCCTTTTGAGCTCACAGGCGCTCAGAAGCGTGCGATCGGCGAGGTCACAGCCGATATGTGTAAGCAAAGCCCTATGAACAGGCTCGTTCAGGGCGATGTCGGCTCGGGTAAGACAGCTGTTGCGGCAGGTGCGGCTTACTTTGCATTTCTTAACAGCTTCCAGACCGCTATGATGGCACCTACAGAGATACTTGCGACCCAGCATTATGAAACGCTCTCGGGCTTTCTGGAGCCGCTGGGGGTGAAATGCGCTCTGCTGACCGGCAGTATCCCCGCAAAGAAAAAGGCTGCCCTTAAGGAGCAGATAGCCGACGGCGAATATTCTGTCGTTGTGGGAACTCATGCTTTAGTACAAAATTCCACCCAGTTTAAAAAGCTCGGGCTGGTAATAACCGACGAGCAGCACCGCTTTGGCGTTAAACAGCGTGCCGCCCTGTCAGATAAGGGCGAGAACCCACACCGCCTTGTAATGAGTGCAACGCCTATCCCGAGAACGCTCGCACTTATGATATACGGCGACCTTGACCTCTCGATACTTGACGAGATGCCCAAGGGCAGACAGAAGACCGAGACATATGCGGTCACAGGAAAGCTCCGTGAGAGAGCATTCGGCTTTGTCAAGGGCGAGCTTGACAAGGGCAGGCAGGCGTATATAGTCTGCCCGATGATAGAGGAGAGCGACAGCGACCTTATCTCCGTCAAGAAATACTCGCAGGAGCTTGCCGAGGGGGCATTCTCAGGCTATGAGGTGGGGCTTCTGCATGGAAAGCTGCCGCCTGATAAGAAAGAAAAGGTCATGCGTGATTTTAAGGACAAAAAAACGGACATTTTAGTCTCAACTACCGTTATCGAGGTCGGTGTCGATGTGCCTAATGCCACGGTCATGGTCATAGAGAATGCCGACCGCTTCGGCCTGTCGCAGCTGCACCAGCTTAGGGGCAGAGTCGGCAGGGGAGAGTACAGCTCTTTCTGCATACTGATAACCGACAATGTCAGTGAGGAGAGCAGGAGCAGGCTTAAGATAATGTCCAAAACTTCGGACGGTTTCGTCATTTCCGAGGAGGATCTGAAAATGCGTGGCCCGGGTGATTTCTTCGGCTCACGCCAGCACGGCCTGCCAAAGCTCAGGATAGCCGATATGAGCGAGGATATCGAGATACTCAGAAAAGCCCAGCTCTGCGCCGAGGAAATACTCAGGCGTGATGAAAAGCTGACGACCCCTGAGAATAAGGGGCTAAGAGAGCTTATAGACAGGCTCTTTGAAGATGATATGTCACAGAACTGATTCAGACTATTATATAAGGAGGATGAATATGGATAACAACCTGAAAGCTGCTTACAGAAAGCACCTTGAAAAGGCCGCAAAGGCACTTGAGAAGAACAATATGCAGGCCTTCGTTGCCGATACGAGCGAGGAGGCGTGCGAGATAGTCCGCAGTCTTCTTAAAGACGGCGAGCAGATATCCTGCGGCGGCTCAGTAACGCTCAGTGAGACTGGTGTCATGGATATCATGAAAAGCGGAAAGTACGATTTTCTGGACAGGTCAAAAGCAACAACACCTGAGGAGACCGGCGAGATATACCGTAAGGTATTCTTCTGCGATACCTACCTTTCCTCGTCAAATGCGATAACCGAGAACGGCGAGCTTTATAATGTAGACGGCAACTGCAACCGTGTGGCGGCTATAACCTTCGGCCCCAGGCGTGTTATAATCATCGCCGGCAGAAATAAGGTCGTGCGTGATATAAATGCGGCTATCGACTATGTAAAGCGTGTGTCTGCTCCGGCAAATACAGTCAGGCTCGGGCTCGATACTCCCTGTGCATCGACAGGAGAGTGTGCTGGGATAAACACCGGCAATATGTGCTCCGGCTGCAAGAACGACAGGCGTATCTGCTGCGGCTATGTTGTCACAGGCTTCCAGCGTGACAAGGACAGGATAAAGGTAATACTCGTAAACGAAGAACTGGGGTATTGATATGGATATCATTTATGGAAAGACTGACTGTGCCCCTGCCGAGACCGGCTATGATGCTTCAAGGCTCGATAAGCTCAACGAGCGTCTTGCGGATATGATAGACAGGCGTGTGATACACGGTGCGTCCTACTGTATATCCCATAAGGGAAAGGTCATAGCTCACGCAGCACTCGGCAGAAACAACAGCTTAGGCGAGAACACGCCTATGCGCCCCGACACGGTGTTTGATATAGCTTCTATCACAAAGGTGTTCACTGCAACGGCGATAATGCAGCTCGTCGAGGACGGCGTGCTGAATCTGAATGACCCTGCCGGAAAACACCTCCCTCCGCTTGCCAAAGAGCCGTTTTCAGATATAAAGCTCATTCACCTGCTGACCCATACCTCAGGGCTTTATCCCGATGCAGGCTGCTTTGATGAGAATTACTCCTCAGCTTGGGAGCTTATAGAAAAGGCCTCTGCCGGCTGGGACGGCAAGGGCGATTTTGACTGGATAACCCCTGCGGTATCGACAGGTATGCGCCGTAAAGCAGGCGAGGAGTGGCAGTACTGCTCATTTGCCTTTGCGCTGCTCGGCGAGATAATAAGCCGTGTAAGCGGTGTCAATGTCCACAGCTTTATAGAAAACGGCATTTTAAAGCCGCTCTCACTTGACAGCACAGGCTTTTATCTTAATGCCGACACAGCAGGCAGAATGTTCCTCTATGACGAGAAATTCAGAAGTCAGCTTGCCGGGATAGCTTCAGGCGAGATTGACGGCAGAAGACCGAGCGGGACCGTCTGGGATAAGATACCCGGCACAGCAGGTGGTCTGACATCTACTGTCAGCGACCTTGTAAGATTCGGAAATGCCTTTATCTTCGGCGGCAGACTTGACGGTGCAAGGCTTCTTGGACGCAAGAGCGTCGAGAAAATGGCTAAAGTGCAGATAAGCGGTATCCCCGACCGGTGCTGGGGCGCAACAGAGGATAACAGGCTCTACGGTATCGGCTTTGATATACGAAGAACACCGTCATTTTGCTATTCTGACAATACGATAATGCACGAGGGAGCAGGCGCTTCATCGCTCGATATCGACCTTGACGAGCAGCTGTGTGCGGCGTGGTTCGTGCCTTTTGATGTGGGGGCTGACGGCTGGTCGCCCGAGCCGCTGTATAACGTGCAGAATATCATCTGGTCAGGTATCATCTGATAATTGTATCGTTGACTGCCGGAAGAATATATTTATATAACGTCTGCCAAGGCAGATAAAAAAGGAGTGATCGTATGGATTCGTTCAAAGCCATGCTGTATACCTTTGCCCGGCTCGGACTGCTGCTTATGCTCGATCTGTTCGGTATGTTCGTAGGAGGAGTCATCTTCCCCGGAATAGCGTCGTTCATGCCTACCGACGGTAAGGGAGCGGTCAAGCAGTTCCTGACAAACCCGATAGTCGGCTCTGTGATAGGCTATATCGTCATGACGGCTATCCTTGTGTGGATATTCCGTGACGACGGTAAGAAGCACGCTGCCTATGAGGAATGGAGCTGGGAGAATATTCTTATAGTGATGATGATAATGCTCATGGCTGCATTCGTTCCTTCGATATTCAGGGAGTCCTATAAGGAAAGCGCTACTATGACTGTTGTGTATAACGGGCTCTATTATCCTCTCAGCTGGCTTTGTGACGGCGTGGGCACAGGCCTGACAAGGACATATCAGGACGAAACACCCGAAGGCCTTGGCCTGCCGTATACCGTGGCAGTCCTCGTGGGCAACGGCATTCAGCTCGCTCTCTGCTTCGGCGCATATGTTGCGGCATTCAAGATATATGTTAAACAGCACCCCTCCATCCTTAAAGCTATGAAGCAGGAAACTGAACCCGAGGAGGAGACAGAGAATTTGCCTGACGATGTGCTGTAAATAAATTCCTGATATCCGGAATATATAAATGGTATAATACCGCCTTATGTGATAGTTTCGTGATAACGGTTTAGTTTAATTAATTAATAATAAAATGATATTCGCATTTTGTGGATGTTTTTACCTTATTTTGTTAATTTTGGGATATCAATTGGGAAAAGTAACAAAAATACCGTCAACTTTTCGTCATATTTTCCCGAAAAAACTTTTAATAAAATCTTGATTAAATTGTGAAAAAATGTTATAATGATAAAAAGTGTGTTTGTATGAGTTTTGGTTGCTTACGCTAATCCATTTGCGGCGTGCAGCTCGTATCGACAGGCACGTCATCAGTTGGAGGTGTAACTTAAGAAATGAAAAAATTTGCCTATGTTGCAAAGGATACCTCGGGTAAGACTATAAAAGGCACCTTGGAGGCAGAGACCGCAAATGACGTTCTCGACAGGATCCATGAGCAGGGCTGGTATTGCGTGAGCTATACCGAGGCTTTGGGCGGCGGCTTTGGAAAGAAAGGCTTCCATAAGTTCAAAGCAAAAGAGATGTCATACTGCTGCCGTCAGCTTGCAGCGATGATGACCTCTGGTCTTACTATCGTCAAGGCGCTTGATATCCTTTACAAACAGGAAGAGAAGAAGGGCCCTCAGGAAGCCTGGCAGGGCGTTTATGAGGACGTAAACAAGGGCTCGACCTTTACTGAGGCCCTGAGAGCAAGAGAAGGCTGTTTCCCGGACTTCTTTATCTCGATGGTCGATGCAGGTGAGACAGCCGGTACGCTGGATGTCACAATGCAGAGACTGAGTGATTACTATGATAACACCAATAAGCTGAACAACAAGGTCAAGGGTGCTATGATCTATCCTTGCGTGCTCGGTGTAATGGTAGTTGCTATCGTAATCATCATGTTCACATTCGTAATGCCTACATTCGCAGGTATGATGGAAGAAGAAGATATGCCGGCTATCTCAAAGGCGCTGTTTGCGATATCTGACTTCTTAAAGAGTAAATGGTATATTCTTATTGGTGCGTTGGTAATTATTGTTATTGCTTGTATCTATGCACTCAAGGTACCGTCAGTAAGGATCAAGTGGGACAGATTCAAGATCAAATGCCCGGTAATAGGTCCTCTGATAGTTACAATTTATACCGGTAAGTTCGCAGAGACACTTTCCTCGCTTTACTCCAGCGGTATCCCGATGGTCGAGTGTCTTGAGAGATCGTCAAGGATTCTTAACAATTCATATATCAACGAATGCTTTATACAGGTCGTTGATGAAGTCAAGCAGGGTCAGTCACTTTCATCTGCTATAAGCAAGACGGAGATATTCAGCGGTATGTTCTGCTCGATCATCTACGTTGGTGAAGAGTCCGGTGCTCTTGATGAGATCCTTGAAAAGACTGCTGCCTTCTATAATGAAGAAGCAGATTCTGCTGTCGGTAAGCTCGTAGGTCTTATGGAGCCTGCAATGATCATTATCATGGGTGTTGCCATAGGTCTTGTTCTTGCCGGTATCTTCCCGATGCTCTACGGCGGACTTAAGGATGTAAGTTAATAATATTTTTAATGAGGTGAATAGATAAATGCTATCATTTGACGTTTCAGATAAGCAGATCAATATCGTCAAGGGCGACAATGCAGCTAATAAGATCAAGATCGAAAAGTCGTTTACCCTTGAGATACCCGAGGATCAGGATTATATCCTCAACGGCGAGGTAATTAACCTTACCGGTCTTGCAGAGTATATTCTCACAAACCTTAAGGCTGAGAATATGATGGATAAGGACGCAGTTGTTACGTTCTCATCAAGCAACGTAGTTTTCAAGGAACTAATCGTTCCTAACGCAAAGGGTGAGGCTTTCCTCACAATGGTACAGAATACCATGAGCCACGAGATGGGTATCACAGATGATTACTCTATCTCCTACACCAAGGTCGGTGCAGCAGGCGAGGATAACCCCGGCGCAGTAAAGGTACTTGCTACAGCCTGCCCGAGCTCGCTCGTTGACAGCTACAGAAAGCTCTTTACAATACTTAATATACAGCTCAAGTCGGTCAACATCGGCTGTAACTCTATCGCTCGTATAGTTCTGGCAGATAAGTCGAATCTTGATAAGATGCCGCTTCTCGTTTGCCAGCTCGATAAGAACTTCTTAGGCCTTACACTCTTTGAGAACGGCCAGATGGCATTCGCAAGATATGTTCCTATCTCCGAAGAAGACTACGGCTCGGCTGACTATATACTTGAAGCTCTTAACGAGAACATCTTCAAGATGGAGCAGTTCAATAAGGCAAGAGGCGGCAGCGGTCTTTCCAACGTTATCCTCTACGGCGTTATTGATGACTATATCAAGGTCGTTGATGCTCTCGACGGTCTTGTAGCTCAGGTATCTGTTCTGAGCGTTCCTGCCCAGATCTCCGGTTTCGAGAACTTCGAGTTCACCGTTTTCGCTAACGCTATCGGTGCTCTCTACAGAAGAAATAAGGATACCGAGCGTATCAACCTTCTCGAAGTTGACCAGATGCAGGGCAAGGGTTCCGGCGGCGGCGTAAGCTCGCTTATGGTAACAGCAGGTATCATAGCTGTTGCTTCGATAGTTGCTATCGGCGCTATCACAGCAGTAGTAAAGATCCGTACATCATCTCTTGAAAGCGATATCAAGGAAGATGAAAAGCAGATCGATGATCTTAATGAAAAGCTCAAGGGCAATGAGCTCTTAAAGGTACAGCTCACAGCTATCCAGGCTTACGATACAGCTGTAAAGGACGAGAGAGCAGCTCTTACATCATGGCCTAAGTTCGATAATAACCTTAAGAAGAAGATCGATGAGGCATTCAAGAAGGTAAATAATGCTGAGTATAAGGGTCTTGAATATGACCTCTCTGAAGGTAAGATAACACTTACAGAGGTAACTGTTAAGGAGCAGGAAGATGCTACTGACCTCGTAAGAGCTCTTAAGGACGTTAAGGATGACTCCAAGAAGGACGGCAAGTTCTTTACAGCAGTTTCCTTTGATGGCTTCAGTAAGGATGATGATAATAAGTATTCTCTCGGCGATCTGGAGGTAACTATCAACCTTGATGCTGCTTCTGATGAAGAGGCTGAAGATAAGAAAGAAGATACAAAAGAGGAGGCAGCTAAGTAATGAAACTGACATACCGTGATAAAATAATGCTTGTAGGTGCAGTTGTAATTATTATCTGGGCTATCGGTATCTTCCTGATAATCAAGCCTGCATTCTCAACAATGAGCGATACTTCCAAGAAGAAGGATTCACTCGATAATGAAGTTGTTACACTTCAGCAGAAGGTCGATAAGGAGAAGGATCTTAAGGATCAGCTCCAGAAGGCTTACGACGAGGCTGTTGAGCACTCTAATGAGTATTTCTATAAGCTCGATACCAAGGAGAACGTTACAGATAATGTAAGAGAACTCCTTTATACAAACAAGAGAAAGATCGTTAACACAGACTATAAGATCGATGACCTTGTAAACAATATCGTTACTCCTTATGAGTATTCTGAGACTGAGCTTCTCAGCTCACTTGAGGAGCAGGTAAAGCTCATCAACGACCCTGCATCTGCTAACGCTGCAGCTGCTGCTGCTAACAATGCAAATAAGGTCGTTCCTGTTGCTATATCTATCAGCACATATGAGATCAGCTCCGACTATGAGTGTACTCTTGACGAGCTCCTCGCATTCGCTGACTCTCTCGAGTCTTCCGACCAGCAGTCCTTCATTATCCAGACTATAAAGATCGAGGACGTTAACGAGAAGGGCAAGATCCAGGGCGACATGACCTTCAATTACTACATGGCTCCTGAGATCCCCAAGCCTTCGGCTCTCGGCGGCGATGATAAGAAGGATGAGGCTAAGGACGACAAGAAGGACGATTCCTCCAAGGCTTCGTAATAATTTGATAATATTTCACTTGTAGGTGGCGGGTGTTTACCCGTCGCCGAAAAGTGCTATATATTGATTAAAAATTTTATTCGTGTAATTTATAGTATAAAATGGCTATGGATCACACGATAAAAGGAAACGACCCTATAGAATTATGAAAAATCTAACGGAAAGGTGGTTTTTATGGAGACAAGAAGATTCAGACGCAACGAAAACGGTGCGGTTCTCCTGACTGTATTGTGTATCATGACAATGATGATAATACTCGTCAGTGCAGCGATTTTGTTCGTCAACCAGACAACTCAGAAAACCTACAGGACTTTCCAGGCGGAACAGGCTTATATGACTGCTTCATCGAGCCTTGAGAGTTTTGTACAGCAGATCGAGAATGATACCAACAGTGCGACTGCTACCGATAAGGACAGCCAGCAGAAGGCTATCGAATATCTCGAACAGCTGGCAAACGAGAACGGCGGAAAGGGTTATGAGTACGACGTTCTTATCAACAACAAGAAAGACATCGAGAGAATGGGCAGCTGCACCATCAGAGTTTCGAGGTACAATGCTAACACAATTATCATTACCTCGACAGCTAAGTTCGGCTCTGAGACTGACCAGTGCGCAGCTTATGTTTACACAGAAACACAGCCCAAGAGAGCAACATTCACAAACGCTATCGAGATCTGCCAGGACTGCGGCGGCGACTTTAACAACCTTAACGTTCTCGGCGATATGGCTACCCTCAGAGGTGACGATAAGACCCAGAACTACAGCGCTACCAACCAGTTCAAGGTATACGGCAGCTCCTATCTCTACGGTAATATGTCCGCAAGAGGAAACGGCGACTCTATAACAAGCTTCCTTATGCCCAGCCGTACACAGGATGCAATGGGCAGCTCGTTCACGATCTCGGGCGACTTCACAACAAATAATGACTACCTGCTCAAGACAACAGTTGACTGGGGTCTTGGCTACAACTACCTCAACGTTGGTGAAACATTTACGGTTTCCGACTCTCAGCCTGAGGTAGGCGGTATCGAAAGATTCGGTACAGTAGCTGCAACAGTAGGCAAGAACGCTAATAAGGATATCGACATCTTCTGCCATAACGCTAAGTTCAACGGCAGCAGCTTCAAGCTCCAGGGCAACCTCTGCGTTTACCGTAACGACGGTGAGGAAGGCAACAACGGTAACCTTATAGTTCAGAACTCCAACGGTATGGAGATCTGGGGCGATGTATTTGTTGACGGCGATATCTACGCTTCTCAGCAGAACGGCGCTATCACAGTTCACGGTACTGTTCAGGTATGCGGTAATGTTAAGCGCTCTGCTTATGACTGGACATCGGGCGGCGTGGTTGACTCCAACCTTACATTCGCTAACGGCGCTACAGAAGTCAAGAGCTCTGACGGCCAGGTAAGAATTAAGGCAACAGGCGGCGTTTCCAAGGTAGACAGCATCACTAAGGAAGGCAGAACAAAGAGACCTGAGATCACTCAGACCCTTATGGAGTACAAGTACTTCCCTGAGGATTTCCTTATGAGCGATAAGTCAGAGAACGGCACTACAGTTGGTATGCTCAAGAATCAGTATACAGCATTTTATAACGGCGTAAACACTCTTACACTCGGCAGTATTGCACAGGCACAGGGCACCACACCTTATACCTACACAGATGAGAACGGTGTAGTTTCCAAGTATAAGTGCTGCGTAACAGAGTCCTGCACAGTTGCTCCCGGCGACTTTGAAAAGTGCAGATACGCAGGCGACGGCCAGAATGCCAGCAAGATACTTGTTCATATCACTGACGAGGATATCCTTATAAGACTTCAGGAGGGTGCTGATGCTCAGTTTAATGTGAATTTCGTTGTTAAGAATGATTCACCTTCTGATAACCCGCACTTCTGCTACTTCGTATCAGACTCCGGTGTCAGCGGTACTCAGGATCCCTCCAAGCTTGATGCAGACGGACATAATAAGGTCGGTGTAAACAGTTGGAATGGATTTAATACAGCACCACCATATTCGCCAACTTATAAGTTCGAAAACTGCGGTTGGTTCGACTACTACACATATGTAAATATGTTCAATGACTCTGTACTCAATTCGTGCAGCGGTACACTCGTTGACAAAACTAAACTCGATGACGGCACAAGTATCTTCAGAGACGGCTTCATACTCAACTCAACATCTGAGGAAGTTCCCGGAACATATACTCCTAAGCCTGCAAGCACAGTATTCCTCTTTACAAAGGGCAATACTCTCCAGCTTGAGAATGCAAGCTTCATGGAAGCAGTATTCTATGGCCCCGATGCTGACTACAGAACAGCAACACAGGGTGTAAACGGTGTTACAGTTCACACAGCAGACGGTGACAGACCTTGGAAGATCTGCTCGCTCGGTATGGTAATCGCAGGTAACTTCTATAACAAGAATGAGTCTGCTTACCTCTTCAAGGCACCTCAGGACGGCGGCGTGCTTGCAATAGCCAAGGGCGCAAGACAGGATAATCTTTACGGCTACAAGCTGTTAAGATACGATCACCACTGATGACGAAAGGAGCGTAGACTATCATGAAAATGAAAAAGGTCGAAAAAGGTTTTACGCTTGTTGAGATACTCGTGGCGATATGTCTGTTCGGTATCACCTGTGCTGTTCTGTTTTCAGCTATACTCTTCGCATTAAAGTATAATAAAGAGAACCATTATGCCGGCGAAGAGATACAGATGCAGATGAACAGCGCCGAGAACTATAACAATAAGCAGTCACTTTTTGATAATAAAGTGGCACCATACAGATTTTCAAACGGTAAGCATAAGGTGCTTTTAAAGGTAAACTTCGGTTCAACCTCTGACGGAACCGGCACCGGTCATGATTTCTCGTTTACAAACAGCGATGTATATGCATACCAGGCAAATGCCGGTTTTGAAGACAGAACTGCTGCTTATAATATGAGATTCTTTGACCCCGAAAATGCTAACCTCTTTGATCCTTCTGCTGGTAAATGGTGGGTAAGATTCCATAACTACAGCAGCGTTGACCTCGGCAGAGAGGTATATATCAACAACTCGCTCGGTATCGGTATGTTCGGTAAGGACGGTAACTCTCTCGGAAGCCGTTACTCCAAGCTCGATCTTTCCGACTCAACTGGTGCAGTTTCCTTCCAGTTCGGACTTGATCTTTCACACTATACCGGTACAGATGCTGACAGCATCTTCTTCGTAGGTAACTGGAACAGTGATTTCTATAACGACCCGACATATACTCCTTCTTCCAGCGAGATCGAGGTAATTGCAAGTGCTTTAGATTCTTATAAAGAGTCTATCGAGTCGGAAGAACATCCCGGTACTTATGAACTGACAGGTTATATCGACTTCTACTATGACGGTGAAGGTATATATAACAAAACAGCATTCAAGACTAAGCATCCTGAGCTCAGCATATCGTAAAAGGAGGGTAATAAATGAAAAAATCTAATCGTTCAGGTTTTACCCTCGTTGAGCTTATTATCGTTGTCGCACTTCTCTCAATAATGCTTGGTGCGATACTCAGGCTTATTGACCCGATAAGAAATGTTTACCACGATACTCTCGATACGGTAAACACAAAGACTGTCGGCGAAACAATGATAAGCTTTGTTGAGGATAAAACAAGGTATGCTACCAATATGCTCATTCTCAGAGACTATAAGGGCGTACCGCAGATAAATGCAAATACTGCTAAGGGTACTGCAAGAGTTGGTAATACATCTGTTGAGTTTACAGATGTTATCATAATCGACAACCATAATCTCAGAGGCTATGGCCTTTCGGATTATCAGGGCGATACAGGTTCCCTTGCTGCAAGAAAGAATTGCAGAGGCACTATCTACACCATTGGCAAGATAGGCGAGAGTGGTACTCTTGACCTTACAAAGCTCAATACAGGTACGATAGGTGACGATGTTTACGGCGCTTATTCATATGATATCAGCTGCTGTACAAAGACACTTGCCAATGCAAGAAAGACACTTAATTTCAGCGTAGCTTCCTATCCTATGGAATTAAGCAGCGGCAGCTATGTCAAAACTGCTGAACCTGAGTATAAGGCTGAAAGATATTTTGATCTTGTTAATATCAATCTTCCTAACGATTCATTTAATATCTTAGATGATGTTGACTTTACTGCAACTGATGATTACACAAAGTATCCTCAGCAGGTTGTTGCTCCTTCGGGCCTTACAACACAGCAGCAGAGCTTCTTCGATACAAATGATGATAACAGATTTACTTACATCTTCTACAAGATCAACAAGACAAATGAGGATCAGTCCTACATGGTCAAGTTCCTTGTATCACCTGATGATCCTGTAACAAGCTGGAAGAACAAGCCGCTTTGTTCTGATCAAAAGGTCAAGGCAGGCGGTTATCTCCCTGAGAGCATGATACCTACTATCCCTACAAGAGCCGGTTTCACCTTCTCGCAGTTTGAGGTTGACGGTAATGTTATAGCAAGGGATGATATCCCCACATATGCTATCAATACTGACACTATCTTCACTGTAAGATATGCTAAGGATGCTAACTATCTTGAGCATACACTGAAGTTCTATGATACTGACGGTTCTCTTGTCCCCGGTGATTTCGCAGCGATCAATAACGAAAAGGCAACTGCCTATGCTCCTTCACCGACATATGATAACGTAACACAGTATTATGAGTGGATCGAGAGATCAACACATCAGCCTATAGACGTATTCATCTGCTCCGGTTCTACATCACAGACCTTTGAATTCGACGCAAAAGTCTATAACAAGTTCAAGATCGAATTTAAGGATGAAGACGGCATAGTAATTGATACCCAGTATGTAAAGAATAAGGGTGAGATCAATCTTATAGCTGTTCCGGCATCTAAGAATCCCCTCAAGACTTCAGGTGAGTGGGTAGTTGGCGGTACAAATTACGGTGCTGCAAATATCAACGGCGATACAGTTATCACACCGAAGTATCTTACTATCACCACTCCTATAACACCTCCTTCTTCAGGCGCTAAGTTTGAAATGGATCAGGTTTCAACAAGCGGCTGGGCTAACCATTTAGGTTGGGATAATACAGCCGGCAAGAATAAGGTCTGTGATCTTATTCAGCTTAGTTTAACGATCAAGAACACAGGTTCAGCAAAATGTTCGTCATCTGCTGTATATAAGGTTCAGATCAAGTTTAATGAGTCGATAAGGAACTCTGTTAACTGCGGTTATCTTGCACCCGGTCATAGCATCACCGTGGTTGATGATAAGACTATCATTTACACCTTCTCAGGTTCTGAGGTCGACCCCGGACAGATGTATTATTCATCTTGCTTCCAGGTTCTTGGCCAGGCTGAAAAATATCAGGGTGCTGCATCTACTCTCGCAGTTGTATCTGCAACACTGATCTAAATAATCATTTCTCAGACAGGCCTCGTGCCTGTCTGCTGAAAAGAGCCCCTTAACCGAATAAAATTGGCTAAGAGGTTCTTTTTGGTGAGTTTATAAGGCAAAAAAAGACCGCCCCATGTGCGGGGCGGATATATTATTGTTGTTATACGGCAGCCTGCTCAATGCCAAGACCTGTGAAGTTCAGGTACAGATTGCTGAGCTCCTGCCCCCATATCGCTGCTATCGCAACGCCTACAGAAAGCCACGGGCCGAATGCAAATACAGAATCGCCGCTCTTGTGCTTCTGAATAATGCCTGCGATAGAGCCTGTGATAAGTGCTATAAACAGCGCTATCAAAGCTCCGCCGACACCTAAGAATGCTCCGCAGGCAACCATGAGGTAAACATCACCTCTGCCCATTGCCTTGCCCTTTGAGAGCAGCTCAATGAGCAGCAGCGGAACACTTACTGCAAACATTCCGATAAGCTGAGATATCCATGGGTTATCGACACCGTAGCCGTTAGCATCAGTTATATAGTCGAGCTTGTCAGTGAAGAAGAATTCAAGCACTGCAAGAATGCCGATGAAGATGACTACATAGTTTGAAATGAGCTGTGTGTCCCAGTCCATAAAGAATACAACGATAAGTGCAGAGTATAAGAGGCAGACAAGTATTGCGTGTATCGGGGTCTGCATTACATCAAACCATAAAAATACCAGAAGATACAGTACAGCGTTCAAGCTCTCGACTATTGTGTAGCGAGGGGAGATAGGTGCTTTGCAGGCACGGCATTTGCCGCCGAGCAGACACCAGCTGACTATCGGTATAAGGTCACGGCGCTTGATCTCGGTTCCGCAGGTCATGCAGTGAGAATTGCGCTTGATAAGCGACTCCTCCTTCGGCAGACGGTATATGCAGACATTCAGAAAGCTGCCTATAGACGCACCGAAAAGGAACACGAATGTGTAGATCACTATGTAATAGGGTAAAAACTCAGACATAGAAAATCCTCCTTAATAAACGTTATATATAGTTTAACATATTTTTGTAAACTAATCAAGTATTTTTAATAAAAAGAGAGTGACCGCAGCAGCACTCCCGGGCTTAGGATATGCCTTTGCAAAAATCCCCCGCTGCGAGAAGGAGAATAAACCCATGAGAAATGGACCTATCGGACAGTACCTTGTAGAAAAGAATCTCATTACCGAGGAACAGCTCCAGCAGGTACTTGCCAAGCAGAAGGAATCAAAGGGCAAGCTATTCGGTGATGTCATCACTGAAATGCGTTTTATCTCTGAGGAGAGCTTTGCACAAGTTCTCGCTGAGAGACTGAATGTTCCTTACTGTGATCTTGATAACACAAACCTTATCCCTGATGTTGTCAAGAAGATACCTGAGGCTACGGCAAGAAAGTATACTGTTATCGCCGTAAGCAAAATGGGCAAGCGAATGACAGTCGCTACTAATGACCCTATCAACTTCTATGTGTTTGAAGACCTGAGAGTTCTTACGGGCTGTAATATCAACCCTGTTCTCGCAACAAAGTCGTCTATTACCAAGGCTATCGGTAAAATGTACTCCGAGGGTCAGGCAAGTGCCGTTGTTCAGGAGGCTGAGCAGGAGCTTGCAGAGGACGAGGAGGAGCTCGACCTCAACTCGATTGACCTTTCCGCAGAGAGAATCGACTCGGCACCTATCGTTAAGCTCGCAACGGCTATCGTTGAGAACGCTTACCGCCAGGATACAACGGATATCCATATCGAGCCTTTCAAGGATAAGACTAAGATAAGAATAAGAATAAACTCAGACCTGGTCGAGATGATGACACTGTCGCCCCAGCTGCATAATGCGCTGGTAACACGTTTCAAGATTTTGAGCGGCATGAACATCGCAGAAAAGCGTATACCTCAGGACGGCCGTATGTCACAGGTCATCGACGGCACTACCGTTGACCTTCGTGTGTCTAACCTGCCTATGGTCTACGGTGAAAAGGTCGTTCTGCGTATCCTTGCCGGTGACGGCTCGGTAAGAAAGATCCAGGACCTTGGTATGACCGACTATAACTATCAGAGATTCCTTGACTGTCTGAAGGTTCCTCAGGGCGTTGTACTTGTTACAGGTCCTACCGGTTCCGGTAAATCTACTACACTTTACGCTGCTCTCGGTGAGATCGCTAAGCCTAATCTTAACGTTATCACCGTTGAGGACCCTGTAGAAAAGAAGATAGATAATATCAACCAGTGTCAGATAAACGAAAAGGCGGGCATGACGTTCGATGCAGCCCTTCGTTCTATCCTTCGTCAGGACCCTGACATCATAATGGTCGGTGAGATGCGTGATGCCGAAACGGCATCCATCGCTATCAGAGCCGCTATCACAGGTCACTTGGTTCTTTCGACACTTCATACAAACGATGCCGCTTCGACAGTTACAAGACTTGTTGATATGGGCGTTGAGGCATACATGGTAGCAACATCGCTTATCGGTATCGTAGCACAGAGACTTACAAAAGTCCTCTGCGACGAATGTAAAAAGCCTGTAATGTCTACCGAGCAGGATAATGAGCTTATGGGCATAGACCACTCGGTTCAGATATATGAGGCAGTCGGCTGCCCGAAGTGTAATAACATGGGCTATAAGGGCAGAACGGCTATCCATGAGATCCTTCTCAACACCCCTGAGATGACCGAGCTTATAACCTCGGGCGCAAGAGCTTCTGAGATACAGGTGCTCGCAAGAGAGCAGGGCTGCCTGCTTCTGCGTGATAACGTATCTAAGCTCGTTCAGCAGGGAAGAACATCTATCGGTGAGCTTATCCGTGTAACATATGCGGTTTAAGCTGATACTTGCTGAGTGCAGTTTACACTGTGCCGGCATTCAGATAAAAGATCACGCTTTATGCGTAGTAAAAATGCTCTAAAGGGAGAGGACTCCCCGAAAATATAATCAATGGAGGAAAACAATTATGGCAGCAGTTGATATCAACAAAATACTTGATGAATCCCGTGCACTGGGTTGCTCGGACTTACACTTTACAGTAGGTATACCCCCTATAGTAAGACAGGGCGGTGCTCTTAGAAAGCTCTCCAGCTACCCGGATATGACCGAGATCGAAATTCAGCAGATCTGTGACGATATGTGTAACGACAGACAGCGTCAGCAGATCAAGGATCATATTGATACCGACTTTACATTCGTTTCAACAAGAGGTTTCCGTCACAGAGTTAACGTATATCGTCAGAGAGGCAACACAGCTATCGCTATCCGTCTTCTCAGAAACGATATCCCTACACTTGCTGACCTCGACCTGCCGCCTGTTCTCGGTGAGTTCGCTATGCGTCCCCGTGGCCTTGTTCTTGTAACAGGTCCTACCGGTTCAGGTAAGTCTACAACTCTTGCAGCTATGATCGACCACGTTAATATACATAAGTCAGCTCACATCATCACAGTTGAGGATCCTATCGAGTATATGCACACTCACTAGAGATGCATGGTAAACCAGAGAGAGATAGGCCCTGACGTACCGAGCTTCTCAATGTCACTTCGTGCTGCCCTCCGTGAGGACCCCGATATCATACTCGTCGGAGAAATGCGTGACTTCGAGACTATCGAAGCTGCCGTAACCGCCGCTGAAACAGGTCACCTTGTAATGAGCACACTTCATACAACAGACGCTGCTTCCACCATCGACCGTATCATCGACGTTTTCCCTGCTCACCAGCAGCACCAGATCAGAACTCAGCTTGCTTCAGTTCTCGTTGGTATCTGTACACAGACCCTCTGCCGTACAATGGACGGTACAAGCCGTGTGGCTTGCTGCGAGATCCTTAACGCTACAGATAATATCAAGGCTATGATCCGTGACGATAAGGTACACCTTATCGGTTCGGCTATGCAGACAGGTAAGCAGTTCGGAATGCAGACTCTCGACCAGGAGCTTGCTAAGCTCGTTAAGGAGAGAAAGATCTCCATGGACGTTGCCGTTGAAAAGTGCCTTTCTATCGGCGAGCTCAAGAGATTTATCGCTTCCAAGTAATTATAAGAATGAATATGACCGTCGTAAGTTTTGCGGCGGTCTATTCTTTTAAGGAGACATTTATGAAAAGAAATATAACAGCTATTCTTGCAGCGGCGATTGTACTTTGTGCTCTGACAGCCTGCGAGGATAAGGACAGCAGCAGTAAAAAGAGCGAGAGCAGCACGGTATCAGAGAGAAGCAAGACATCAGACAGCAGCTTATCCAAGAACGGGAGCGACTCGCAGTCAGATGATATAAAAGAGTTGAGCGACAAGACCTACTGCAAGGACGCATTCAACTACGCCAATTAAGGCAACACCGCACAACCATTGTACGTCAGACACGCAGTCAAATTTTTCGTCAGATTGGCTAAATTTACCGCAGGAATACTAACGTATTTCAAGGTAAATTTGGGTAATATGACGGAAAATTTGCAAGTGGATGGCGTGCAAAGGTATCCGCCGGTGGTTGTGCGGTGTTGCCTTAATACTGCACCGACAAGGACGAGGCAGGCGATTCGGTGACATTCTCGGTATGGGAGTTTGACCCCAAGCACTCCATTAAGGAATAAATCCTAATTATTAATAATCTAATAGTTATTTTCTGACCTATTCCTGTTTTCAGGGATAGGTCTTTAGGTTTTCAGCTTACCCAATTCAAGCTTCCCGATGCCATTAAACACAAACTCGATCTTCTGAATAGTCTTACCCTCTGACTTAACCCTCTCGTGAACTATTATCTTTTCGATAAAAGTATTCATTATCTCGGAGTTAAGCTCGGGTATCTCTGTGTATTTCTTCGCAAACTTGATGAACTTGTCTGCTCCTGTGGCTTTCTCTTTCATATTGGAAATTGCAGCTTCAAGCTTTGCGATCTCGGCATCAAGAGCTTTTCTTTCATTAGCGTAGTCAGAATTCATTTCGGTGAATTCTTCCTCAGTAATAATCCCCTTTACCTTGTCCTCATAAAGTGACTTGGTTATCCTGAGAATATCAGCCACTCTGGCAGTTGCTTTGGCAAGTCTTCTCTGATTTGAAGCGGCTGCTTTTTTCATTTCCTTGTCGGTAGACTCGTTTATCATAGCCTTGAATTCAACTTCAAATCCGCCTGCAAGAGCTGTTACAAGTCTTATTGCAGTAAGGCTTTGCTCGTAAAGCGTTTTCTCACCTATAGTGTGAGTAGTGCATTTATCACTCTTGGCTCTGCGGTATTTTGAACAGATGAAATAATGACTTTCTCCCGATTTTGTCTTGCTTGTATTTATCGTTAGCTTTGAATCGCAGTCTGCACAATATACAAGTCCCGAGAAAATGCTCTTGTAGCCGGATTTTGTCACTCTCTTTCTGTTTGACCTTATCTGATGGGCTATATCCCAAGTATTCTGATCGACTATCGCCTCGTGAGTGTTGGGAGTGAAGTGCTGCTTTTCGGGAGGATTCTTTATCCGCTTATTGATCTTGTATGACAGCACCTCTGTTTTCAGCGACAGCGTATGACCTGCGTAAACAGGATTGTCCAAAATGTCATTGATCGTACGTCCGCTCCATGTGTATGGGTGTTCTTTATCGACAGGCGTGATCTGCTTGCCTGTTTTCAGATAATAATAGTAATTAGGAGTGTATATCTTTTCTTTTTCCAGCTTAGCTTTGATGTCTGCGACCCTTGCTCCTTGAGTGAACCATTCATAAATCTTTTTGACAACAGGAGCCGTTTCGGGATTTGTGACAAGATGCTTAGTTGGTGCGACAGGGTCCTTCATATACCCATAGGGAGGTTTCGTACCTACCCATTCGCCTCTTTGAGCTTTTGCCTTGTAGGTAACTCTTACCTTCTGGCTTGTCTGACGTACCCAGAATTCGTTTATGATATTGTAAAACGGAGCTATAGCAATGATGTTTGAATTTGGGTCAGCGGTGTCATAGCCGTCATTTACAGCTATAAATCTTATACCCATTCTCGGGAATCTATCCTCTGTCAGCAAGCCGACCTGAACATGATCTCTGCCCAGTCTTGAAAGGTCTTTGACTATAATAGTTCCTATTGCACCCGATTGTGCGTCAATCATCATCTGATTAAAATCGGGTCTGTCAAATCTAATTCCCGAAACACCGTCATCAATATAGAATCGAGTGTTTGTAAAACCATTTTCTTCGGCATATTTCGTCAAAATATATTTCTGATTTTCTATACTATTACTTTCTCCAGAGGAATAATCCTCCTGCGAAAGCCGGCAGTATAGTGCCGTGATTTTTCCATTCGGCATAATATCCTTCCTTTCTAAGGATATGCCAAACCGACCGACATTCAGATCTGCCGGTCGGGGCTGGCAAATCTGAATGTTAATAATTGAGCTGTCTGCTTATCTCTTTTTCCAGTAAAGCTTTCAGTTTGTTTTGAATGTCTTTTTCTCCGTTTCCACTTGCGGAAAGTATAATGCTGATCATATACTCGGTCTTGCCGAGCGTGTTTGAAAACCTGATGATCTGCTTTCCGTCAGTGATCTCGGATGTGATCTTCTTTGTAGTCTTCATAGACTACACCTTCTTTGAATCGCTGTGTTATTACAGTGTCAAAGGAGCTTTGAGATGTAATTACTGTTTTTGATATATGTTGCTGCGTTTCTCCTTTTCAGAAATGTTATTATAATAGTATGGATTTTTCGATATTCTTGGCGACTTGCCCGCCTCTGACGAATATCTGTATAACACGGTTATCAAACCGTAATAGCTTAATGCAAATAGCTGTCAACCACAACACACTCTCTGTTGTGTCCAAGCATAACTGATACTGCGTGCAGTGCTACCTTGTCATACACCTGACCTGCCTTGTCTTTACGACAGATGTACTTTTCTTTTTGGGGTATCGCAGATATGTCTCTTGCTATACTTTCGTATTGAGCCTTTGCATATTCTGCTCTATACTTGTGGCATGGAAATCTTACAGGTATTTCTTTCTCCTTAAAGATCTTTTCCTTATCATCATTGCATTTTGCTGCCGCATTCAATACCGCTTTCTCGTATCCTTTTCTGACAGGTATCTCACGCTCCTTGCCGCCTTTGCCCTGCTTAACATGAATATAAAGAGCCTTGTCCTTGTAGAAAATATCCTCTTTTGTTAAAGCCTTAAGCTCATGTATTCTCACACCCGAGCCTTTGCAAAAATCAACAACATCTTTGTACTTTTCTTCCTTGAATCCTTTTACTTCGCCTCTTGATCTTTTGACGTTTGATCTTTCTCTCTTTGGCAGCTCGACTCCGAAATCTGTTGACTTGCAGCCATAAAGTTTAGCGAGTGCAGCCGCATCAAGTGCAACTGTCCACGGTGATACTCCGTCACCGATCCTAAAATTCAGATACATCCCAACATAAGGTCTCATATCCTTAATATCCTTGATGTCAAATCTCGGCTTGACCCACTTGCCGAAGGCAACTGCGTGCTTGACATAATTTTCGTAAGTGCTCCACGAATGTATCTTTTCAGATACACCTTCTGTACTCGCAAGTTTTGCCTGATGATGAGACTCTCCAATCGCAAGCTTTTTCATAAGCTCACCCTTTACTTGATTCTTAATGCTTTTGTTTTTACTCATAAAAACATCTCCTTTCATATTCTCGGTCACCCGATTCACGCTTAGTGCGTCTTTTTGACGTTATAGAGCGTTCGTGTCCCAACCGTCCAAAATGCAAGAATATTAACATTGCTATTGATGCTTAATAATCACATTTTGGCATACATAGCTGTTTACCTTTCATAATTGAAACGGTAAACTGCTATGAGCGGCGGAGATATTAAACGAGCCTTTTCGTTTTGCTCTCCGCCTGATCATCTGCTGTCATCAATCAAATAAACTCCATTAACACAATAACTCCATCGCAGATGATCTTTAATATTGTAATCTCCATGTTATCACTATTGAACTCTGTATAGATCATATTAGAAAACTTACTTTCATAAAAGCTGAAAACCGAGAAAAAGAGAGTATTTATTCAGCTGTAATCAACATGTTGTGTAACAAATCCCTTTAATTCAATATATTGTGGTTTGTTAAGAGCTTTGTTCACAAAAGTTTTACATTTAGAGTTAAAAAAAGACCTCCGCAGAGGTCAAAATCGGTATTATTTAGAATTCATCGTCATCAAAACTTCCATCAAATCCAAAATCTTCTAATTGCTCCATTTCCGCATATTCCTCGTCAGAAATATCTATCCTGCATTTGCCTGCGGGGGTTGCAACAAGAGAACTGGTAAGCATTGTAGCAAGGTGGAATGCTTTTCTGAACTCACATCTTGCAACTGTTTCGATCAAATCACTATACAGACTTTCAAGAGCGTCTATCTGTGCTGCCTCAACAGGAGATTTGTTTTCCTTGAGTTTATGGAGCATACCGTCAATTGCCGTCTTTTCCATAGCATAATCGGTAGACTTGATAAGGTAATCCTTGTTGTTATACTCGCCAGACTCATAATATATGTCTGTGAGGTTTATTATTTCTTTTGGTTCATCGTTCCCATAATCGGGCAGCTCAACGTGGTCTTTTACAATCTGCTCAATATCTGATGTCGAGTATTTCATATCAATATATACGTCTCCTGTGTGAAGTAAATAAAGCCCGGGAACATGCTGCGAAATACAATAATTGAGCATAAACGACTCAAACTCGCAGTCCAGTATGTGCGGGAAATATGCTACTCTATCGTCAGTAAAATCAAGTCCGTAAGCTGTGGTGAGCGTAAGAAGCCCCTGCTTTAATGATACCTTTATATACAGATCGTTTGCGAACAGGTCAGCCGTATCGCCGAGGAGTTTCATTTTGCAGTCTTTATCAAAGTATATAAGCAGAGCATCGGGTGACATGGCTTCGGGATTGGTGTTGGTTGGAATGTTGTTTGTTTTCATAGTTAATTCTCCTTTTCAATTTGTTGTTGACTCTTGTTTTCCTGCTTCGTTTATTATCCTAAATCATAATGATCCCCCCTTATCCGGTTGACACTTGTTTCCTGATATGATATAATTGATACGATGAAAGGACAATTTGTTCTGTTTTTCACTATATACATTATACACCAATAATCGTGTAACTGTCAACTGACTATTTACACGAATTTTCGACAAACAAGTACAGCGCAATTGTCAAATATACACTAATATTAGTGCGATAAACAGGTGAGCATTCTATGATCATTTTTAAAATCGATATACTTAAAGCATTAAAAGAAAATGGCTACAACACCACATATCTTAGAAAAAATAAGATCCTATCAGAATCAACGATACAAAAGATCCGTAATAAGGATACCTCGCTGACTCTGAAGAATCTTGATGTGATCTGCTCAATGCTCGAAATGCAGCCGGGAGATGTGGTGGAGTTTATTAAGACAGAATAATTGAGGTAATGTTTGTTATTATAAAGGAGAATAATACGCTGTGGGTAGAACGTCAAAGAAAGAACATAAGAATATTTATCATTTTCGTCGTGAAGAACTCGGACTGTCAAGAGAAAAAGCAAGTGAAATTCTTGAATCAATTCCTCCGGAACGCATAGAAAAAATTGAGAACGAAAAATCTTTGCCGCATCCTGAAGAAATCTTGACTATCTATTATTGGAGCTATAATAAAACATCTAAAACAGAAATAGTAGTATACAAGTGTACTCCCGCAGATCAAACGACCTTCGGGAGTGCTTGTTTTCAGGGATTATGCTTTTTTATTCCAATACATATATTACCTGACGATGATTACATAAAATAAAAGTAGATATCCCAGAACAGTTGAAAAACTAAAACTAATATGTTATAATATAACAAAATCCATCGTCATTCGGAGGTAATTATGATTAATTATAACAAGTTAGATGATATAATAGCTGGCTACAAACAGTGTTTTCCTGAACATTGGGAGAATGAAAAGTATAAATGGGAAGCTGTCAAGCATTTTCAGGATAACTGGGATATTGAAGCCGAGAATTTTGGTACGATGTTTAAGAAAGCAACAGATAAAACATTCAATCTTCTCGCTTCCGGATATGCATATCCGAGGGGAATGATCCTTGAATTTGCGAAAGCCGATGATACTGCTGTCCGTGAAATGTTCCGCAGACTGTTTGATGAAAGTCTTGACCTTTCAGACAGGGTGACCGAGTTTATGAATACCGCTGAGGAACTGCGAATCAAGTACAATGACGGCACTTGGAAACAGCATTATCAGAACACTAATTATATCAGTACATATCTATGGCTGATGTATCCCGACAAGTATTACATCTACAAGTATGAGCTTTTCAAGAAATGTGCTGAGACGCTTGATGACACATATCGCCCAAAGGGTAACGGGACTGTGGATAATGTTATCGGCGGATTTAAGATGTATGACGAGATAAGGGAGGCTCTGCTTGCAGACGATGATATACGGTCAATGCTGGATTCTGTACTGACGGATTCCTGCTATGCTGACCCCGAGCTTGTTACGGCAACTATTGATTTTGGATTTTATCTGGCGAGGTATTATGATGAAGAATCATCTATCGAGGAAGATAATGCCCGTGCAGCATCGTGGCTACTTGCATGGAATCCCAAAAACTATGATTGGGAGAATGAAGACAAAGAATACAGTCTTGATACTATGTTTAAGACCGTAAAGAGCGGCAGAGGTTTTTATGTAAGTTGGCGCTGTGTAAGTACTAAGATAAGATGCGGAGATACTGTGTTCTTCGTAAGAGTTGGCACCGAGCCTAAAGGCATTTTTGCGTCTGGATATATAATTGCCGATAGTTTTGTTGAAGACGGCACACGATATGCAGAGGTGCTTATTACTAAAGCTATAGATTTCAGAACAAATGAAATCATATCACCGCAAACACTTAAACAACAATTTCCGAATCAGCAATGGAGCCCACAGGGTTCAGGTATTGCAATAAAGCCTGATGCTGCTAAGTGGCTTATCGAAAACTGGGATAATCATTCAGCAGAAAAGAATGAAGCTCCAGTTATTGACATACTCCCTTCTTCCAACTCGGAATTTCTCAAATACTTTGCGCCATTAATACAAGCAATCAAAGAACTTGGCGGCAGTGCAACCAGAAAAGAAGCTCATGAAAAGGTTATTGAGCTTATGGATATCACCGAGGAAGAACTTAGTGTTACATACGAAAAGACAGGTGCAAGCCGTGTATTGAATCAAATCGACTTTGCTCGTAACGATCTCGCTCATGAGGGATTTATCAGCAGCGGAACTAAAGGTGTATGGGCTCTTACTGAGCTTGGAATGAATATTGATATGACAATGGAACTGGCAGGGCTTATCCATATGAAATGGGTAAAGATCAATACTGCCAAACGTAAAGGTGAGCCTATCCCCGAAATAGACCTTTCAAAGCATTATAAAAAGAAGATTGACCGCAAGTATACAAAAGAAGATTTCCTCAAAGACGTCTTCCTCACCGAACCCGAATATGACAAACTCCGTTCCCTCGTCCTCAGAAAGAAAAATATCATCTTGCAGGGTGCGCCCGGTGTAGGTAAGACCTTCTCTGCGAAGAGGCTTGCATACTCAATTATCGGAGAGAAAAACGAAAACCGTATCTGTATGGTGCAGTTCCACCAGAACTATTCCTATGAGGATTTCATCATGGGATACCGCCCGAATGATAGCGGCGGATTTGAACTGCAAAGCGGTGTGTTTTATAACTTCTGTATCAGATGCAAAGAGAATCCCGACAAGCCGTATTTCTTCATCATCGACGAGATCAACCGTGGAAACCTCAGCAAGATATTCGGTGAACTGCTGATGCTGATCGAGACTGATAAGCGTGGCGAGAAGCATAAGCTAAACCTCGTTTACGGCGGAACGGCTTTCTATATTCCCGAAAATCTGCATATCATCGGCATGATGAACACCGCAGACAGAAGCCTTGCCATGATCGACTATGCACTCCGCAGGCGGTTCAGCTTTTATACGATGCAGCCTGCTTTTGAAAACGCCGATCAGAACGGGTTTGGCGCATATACACAGGACATTTCTTGCGACCTTTATCATTCTGTTATCGCTAAGATCAGAGAGCTAAACGATACTATCCGCAAGGACAGCACTCTCGGCAAAGGCTTCGAGATCGGTCACAGCTATTTTGCACCCGAAAATATATCGGATATAAATGATGAATGGGTCCGTGGCGTTGTGGAGTATGAAATCATTCCGCTGATAGAGGAGTACTGGTTCGATGATGATAAGAAGGTCGATGAATGGACAAAGGCTCTCTATCAGGTGATAGGTGATCAAAATGACCGTTGATAAGGGCGTTTTTATCCAGAACATCTACTATATGCTGTCCTATGCCTTTCAGATCTTGAAGCAGGAGGACTACAAGCAGGTCGCAGGCGAGAAGTTTGAGAAGATACACGACCTGTTTGCAGCGATACTGGAAAAGGGCGTATCACGACAGGTCAAGCAGGGGCTGTACCGCGAGTATGTCCCGATGCAGGAAGACCTTTCCGTCATGCGTGGCAAGCTGAACATGGGCGAAACAATTCGTCTGAAAGTGCAGAACAAACAAAAACTCGCCTGTGAATTCCACGAGTTCTCGGAGGACAACCTTTATAATCAGATATTGAAAGTCACGATACACCGCCTTATTCGTGCCGATGATGTTGCGCCCGAAAGGAAACAGGCACTTAGACGGGTGAGCGTATTCTTTGAGAATGTGAAACTGATACAGCTCGACCACATTGCTTGGAACAGGCTTATCTACCAGCGGAACAACCGCAATTATGAGCTGTTGCTGAATATTTGTTATCTCGTATTGAATGGTATGCTCCAGACCACCGAGGACGGCAGTTATAAACTACTTTCTTTCTCAGATGAACACATGGAACGGCTTTATGAGAAATTTATATTGGAGTATTACAAACAGCATCACCCTGAGCTTGATCCGAAATCTGCTCAGGTAAAGTGGAATCTGACCGAGGAACCAGATCAGACGATGATACAGTTTCTTCCGAAAATGCAGACTGATATCACCTTGCAGAAAGGCGATAAGACGCTTATCATTGATGCCAAGTATTACGGCAAGTCAATGGCGCAAAGCTATTCAAAAGAAACTCTGCGGTCGGCACACCTGTATCAGATATTTGCTTACGTGAAGAACATGGATACTGCGAATACGGGGAATGTTTCGGGACTGCTGCTCTATGCCAAGACCGAGGACGAGGTGTTTCCCGAAGGTGAGCCGTTTGTGATTGGCGGAAATAGTATCGGGGCGAAGACGCTGGATCTTAATCGGGAATTTGAGGAGATCGCAGGGCAGTTAGATGATATAGCAAATATAATGCAATAATTCTCTATTAGTATCAAAGAAAGGGCAAGATAATGTTTACAGAAAACTTTATTTCATGGCTTCTCATCAAAGCTTTTGATGGTATTGATGATAAAATAAAAATAAAAAATCAAGTAAAAGCATTATGCGATAGGATAAATGAATTGCTTAATAAGAAGCGAGTAGAATTTGAGAATGTTTCTCTTTCTGATGAATTTGATTTTCAGGGATTAGAAGAATATATAAAAGAAAATATGTCGGTTGAACTAACTATGTTCTTTCGTGGAACACAGCAACAAAGAAAAGAGTCTGAAAAAAACATTTTGATAAAAGCTACAAACTACGCTTCTGCAAAGACTTCTGGTGCGAAAAATATGGTTAGTTCTATTATTATGCAGGTGTTACAGGTTATCAATGATTATTATGTAAATCAAGTTGATACCACCACACGTATAAATACCAATATGGCGGTAGATGAAGTTATACAAAAAATTGATGACAGCACACAAGAACTTAAAGAAACAATAAATCATAATAATCCAAATTCAATAAATGATACAGTTTATTCAAGAAAGTTAGACATCCTTAAAGCAATAGAGAAATATGAACTGCCTGATTATCAACTTGATATTTGTCCAAAAAAGATTAGCCACGATAATCCAGAAATATCAAAGGCTGAAATGAGCGTTCTCTTTAATGGTAGCCCCAGAATACTTACAGATTTTTCTTCATTGCTTCTGTATATTGATGAAACGGATAAGCAAATATCCGAAATCATGCAGTTCTACAGGGGATATTGTGAACCTGATGGTTATGGTGGCTGGAAAAACGATGTATGGGATAAGATCCTCTATTATGAAGATCTTCTCGGGAAACCGTATTGCTCTGATGATACAATTAGAGAATATGAAGAATACTGTAACCAAAATCCATACAGTGAATATATTCCAGAATTAGACGAATACCATACAATCAATTATTATATCGTACAAAGAAGAATAAGTGATATTTCATCAGAATTTAATAGAATAAAAAAGCGACTTATCTCACTCATAAGCAAAGATATTACTTGAATTAATAACGGCTGCACCCGAAGGCACAGCCGTTTTATAATGATATAGTGGTCGGTCTGGCATTTCTTCCTTAATGGAGGTTCAAGCCCCACACGCCCCGACAGCGAGGAGGAGTTTGAGGTGTTCATGGCAGATAATCTCGGCGACAGCGCAAAGATCGGCTATCTTAGCTTTAAGTTTGAAAAAGGTGCCGTGACAAGCGTTGATTACAAGTCAAAATCAGGCGAAGTCATCGCATCTTATCCGTCAGATAACTGAATAAAAAATATGACCGGCTGTGCAGTTGATACACAGCCGGTCTTGTAGTACACAAAGACATATATTTCTATATGCTGAAGTCTTTAATAACTACCAGCTCCACCTCATCATCGGCGGCGGAAACTGTTATGTCGTTTGCGAGGTTGGCGATTATCGATTTTTCGAGCTCGTCCCACGCATCAGACTTGTGTGCCTTGTCAGACACTTTAAGGTCAGTCACATATCTGTTAAGGCTCCAGGAGCTGCCGCCGGGCAGAGGAGTGTTTATGGCCTTTTCGACCTCACTGACTATGCGGCGCATCATAGAATGCTTTTCTATGCTCTTGTCAGCCTTTGCCTGCTTTCTGCCGAAGACCCTGCCAAGCCCCTTGCGTTCTGATGACTTGTCTATTGCTTCGATCTTCTTTGGCTTGACACGAAAATGCAGCTCATAGCAGGAGAGGTAATTCTCCAGCCAGAATGAGCCCTCGCCGAAATCCATCAGCTGCGTCACCATGTTCATAAGCTCCTCTGCGATAAGCCGAAGCTGCATAGATCGCTTTGCATCAAGCTCATTTAAAGAAGCTATCCTCTCGGTCTCTTTCAGTATCACAAGCAGCTTGCTGTGATCATCTCCTGGCTTGAGACCTGTGATCTTATATGTTTCTGATCTCATATCCTGATCCTTAAATATATCTTGTCAGATGTTGAGTATGTTTGCAAAACCTGTTATCTCAAAAATTTCGTAAATGTCAGGATTAACGTTCTTTAAAAGCAGGAAACCGCCCTTCTTGCTCATTGCCTTGTGAGCTGTTAGCAGAACTCTCAGACCTGCTGAGGATATATATACGAGCTTTTCCATATCTAAAGTTATCTCATCAGTCTCATCTACGGCTGTATTGAGCATATCGCCGAGCTCAGCTGATGTTGTAGTATCTACTCTGCCTTCGACAGCGATGAGAACTTTGCCGTTCTCTGTGGATTTATTCAGCGTCATTATGATCGTTCCTTTCTGTAAATATATATTGAATATATTATAGCATAAAAGTGTATGATTGTCAAGCGAAAACCGCTCAGCCGGGCTGCTTTTCGCCTTTTTCCTCAGCGTGCCATACGTTGTTGTAGAGGAACACGAGCACGCCCATTGTAACTATTATAAAGTAGCCTACGAAGCTCCATACATCAGGTATGTCGCCAAAGAGGAAGAACCCGAGCAGCATTGTGAATATCAGCTGCGAGTAATCGTAAACGGATATCTCTCTTGCAGGGGCGTGGGTGTAGGCGGCGGTTATTGTGAACTGACCTCCTGCTGCTGCACACCCGGCACCGATGAGGCAGAGTATCTGGCTTATTGACATTTCCTTGCCTAAAAACAGGAGATAGGGTAGAGTGACTAAGCATGAGAATCCCGAGAAGTAAGCCACGATGACTTTTCCATGCACGCCGTGCTGTCCTAAATATCGTACACAAGCATATGCGAGGCCTGCGCCCATGCCGCCTAAGAATCCCAAAACAGAAGGGAACAGGGCAGCATTTGCAAAGCTCGGCTTTATTATGAACATCGCCCCGATGAACGCTCCAATAACAGTCAGCAGCTGGAATGGTGTCAGCTTTTCTTTAAGGAAGATGTATGAGAATACTATCGTGAAAAAAGGCGACATCTTGTTGAGCATAGATGCGTCAGAAAGAGCTAACTTGTCTATTGCGTAGAAGTTGCCGAGCATTCCGGCTGTGCCGGCTGCTGCACGCACAAAAATCACCCATTTGTTGGTCTTGCCCTCGATCTTGAAGGGCGTTTTGGTCTTGATAAGTGTGGCAACGGCTATCAGCATCGCTATGAAGTTTCGGAAGAAGACCTTCTGGAATGTCGGCAGCTCGCCTGCCATCCGCACGAATGCGAACATGAAGGCAAAGGAAAACGCCGACAGTATGATGTAGATTATCGCCTTGTATTTGTTCTTTTTCATTTTTCGCCAAGCTCCTTCCGTTCTCTTTCGAGCTCGTCTATGAGCTTGTTGAGCGGCCACTCCTGTGAATGGAGCGTCACAAATGCCCGAAGCGGTATCTCCACACCGGCCTTTTTCAATTCGTCCAATATTGCGGACAGTTTGACCCCGTTTATCAGAATGAATTTTGCATCGGCAACAGGCTCTTTTGTATCGTCCGGCCTGCCGTTTATGATGCTTTTTACAGTTGCATTGCCAATGCTTGTATCAGCGCAGACAGGCAGAATGCCGTATCTTATGCTTATGCTTTTGAGCTTGTTTTTTTCAGTCTCGTCAAAGCCGCCGTATATTACGCATGGCTTTAGAGGCAAGTGTCTCGCTTTCAAATTATCAGTCCTTTTTTGTGTACCATTTCTTTAAAACGCCCTCAGCCTTCTTGCCGAAAACAGTGAAGTCCTTGTTTTCTCCGGCCTTTTCCTCGGGCGGCAGAACAGCCTTCCAGTCCCACCAGAAGAAGCCGCAGAAATACGGCTCGTCCCACATCGTCTGCATAGCAGATTCGTAGAAGTCAGCCTGCTCCTGCTCGTCAAAAGGCGCTTCGGGGCAGTATTTGAAATCCCACGGATACATCGTGCAGCCACGCTCGTTTCGCACGCCGATCTCTGCAAACATTATCGGCTTGCCGTACTTTTCATGACACTGCCTTACACGCTCACGCTGAACAGCCCACTTTGAAAGCATCATTTTAAGTGAATTGTCCTCGGGCGTTGATACAGGGTAGTATGCCGAAATGCCGATTATATCGACTTTCCCGAGCCACGGGAAACGCAGCTCGTCGCCGTGGTTTATGTTGTGCATCACAAGCCCCTTGTATACCTCACGCACCTTATCTATCATAAGCTCGCAGCGCTCGGCCTGTGAGTCCATGCCTGCCATTTCGCAGCCGGTGCAGAGCATCTCGGCTCCCTCGCTCTGTGCAAGTGCTGCATAGTAGAGCATGAAGCGTGTGTATGAAGCAAACCACTTGTCCCAGTAATCAGGTGTCTCGGTAGGGAAGTTTATCCTTGCACGCCATGAGCGGTCAAGGCAGTCTACCATTGGTTTCAGGCATACTTTGAGCCCTAGTGATTTTGCTTTTCTTATCGCAAAGCGTACCTCGTCATCTGTCTGTGTCCTACCGAATAGCGAGAAGACATTGAGTGAATAAAATGTCTCCTGAAAGCAGTTTACAGGAATGCATATCCAGTTGAGCCCGTTTGATGCGAGCCTTTCCATTGAACGCTCTGCTTTTTCTGTGTTGAATACTCCGCTGCCGGAGTAGAAGCCCCATGTGTAGCCTTTTATCAGTTCCATTAGTGTCTCCTTTGTGTGTCGTGTGTTATAGCTTCTTGTAGATCCTTATCTCAAACCCGGCCTCTGTTTTAAGACTTTCAAGCCTGCGCAGCCGCTCGACGGCCTCTGCCGGTGTTTTGTAGTAGTACGGTGTCATGGTAAATAGCGACATTATCTGCTCTGATGAACTAAGCTCTATGTCATATTCAAGCTCCTCTGTCTGCTCGTGAGTGAACTTGTTCAGTGCGTAGCTATTGGGCTCATTGAGGTACGGTGTATCGTAGAGTACATTTTTTAGCCCTAATAAATGCTTTTCCGTCGGGCAGGCTATCACGAGCCTTCCGCCCCTTTTCAGCACCCTTGCATACTCGTCATTGCTAACAGGTGCAAAGCAGCTTATCACAACATCTGCGCACTCGTCACGCACCGGCAGCGAGAAAGCAGATGCAACTGCAAAACTCACGTTGTCAAGGGATTTTATGCGTGCTCTTGATGCTGCATGGTCGATGCCGTGCTTTGAGATGTCTATGCCTATGACAGTTGCATTCGGTACAGCTGATGCGTAATTGCAGGTGTAATATCCCTCGCCGCAGCCCGAGTCTATGATCACTGGCTCTTTGATAGGGGCGGTGAGCTCCGATACTATCTGTCCGATTTTTCTCACTAAAGGCTCATACAGCCCTGTGTCGAGAAAGCTGCTCCTTGCCTTTATCATTTCCTTATTATCGCCTGATCTGACAGGGTTTCTGCCCTTGGTCGTCAGCAGGTTCACATAGCCCCTGCGTGATATGTCAAAGCTGTGTCCGTTGCGGCAAATGTACGATTTTTCACCCTTTTTTAGCTTTTGCCCGCATACGGGGCAAAGGTAGTTTACGTTCATAAGATCACCAACTATGATTATATCACATCAGCGCAGGCAAGTCAATTACAAATAACAAATAAAAGTATACATTTAGCAGGCTGAAAATGTTAACTTTTATCGCAAGATACTTGACAAACAACGCCTAAAGTGCTAAAATATATATGTTTGAAAAGCTATGACGAAGATAGCTGTTTACAACTGGCAGTTCAGAGAAAAGGCGGCAGGTGAAAGCCTTTGTGTCGGTAAACAGTCTGCTGCTTCCGAGCATCTGTGTGAAAGCACGGGCGTATGCCTGCGTTAAGGGCGTTCGAGCGGCACATTTTTTAGTTTTATGCTAAGATGTGCAATTTGGGTGGTAACAAGGAGTATGCGCTTCTTCCCATGTTTGGGGAGGGGCTTTTTTTAGTTAACAGTTAATGTGCGGCTTCGCTGTTTATGCTCATTCGGGCGTGCGATGTCATTCGCTTTGCATCTGAAGCTATAACCACCATGCGAAAAAAGTATCATAATAATGAAAGGGAGTTATAAAATGGAATGGACAAGCCTTAACGACTTAAGAGAGTCGTATTTACAGTTCTTTGCTGACAAGGGGTGCTTAAGGCACAAGAGCTATCCGCTCATACCTCAGGGCGATAACAGCCTGCTGCTCATCGTTGCAGGTATGGCTCCGCTCAAGCCTTACTTCACAGGCCAGGAGGTGCCTCCGAGAAAGAGAATGACTACCTGCCAGAAGTGCATCAGAACAGGCGATATCGAGAATGTCGGCAAGACTGCACGTCACGGCACATTCTTTGAGATGCTCGGCAACTTCTCATTCGGCGACTACTTCAAGGAGGAAGCTATCGCATGGGCATGGGAGTATGTTACCGAGGTGCTCAAGCTCCCTAAGGACAGACTTTATGTAACAGTTTATCAGGACGACGACGAGGCTGAAAAGATATGGCACGAAAAGGCCGGCGTTCCGCTTGACCGTATCACCCGCATGGGCAAGGAGGACAACTTCTGGGAGGCAGGCGTTGACGGTCCCTGCGGCCCCTGCTCTGAGATATACTTTGACCGTGGCGAGAAGTACGGCTGCGGCAAGCCCACCTGCGGTGTCGGCTGTGACTGCGACAGATATATGGAATTCTGGAACCTCGTGTTCACACAGTTCGAGCGCCACGAGGACGGCACATATACACCTCTTGCACAGAAGAATATCGACACAGGTATGGGTCTTGAAAGACTTGCTGCACTTATGCAGGGCGTTGACAGCATCTTTGATGTTGATACTGTAAAGGCTATAAGAGACAAGATCTGCGAGATAGCAGGCTGCGAATACGGCAAGGAGTATAAGAAGGACGTTTCTATCCGTGTTATCACAGACCATATCCGCTCGGTAACATTCATGGCAGGCGACGGCGTTCTCCCTTCAAACGAGGGCAGAGGCTATGTAATGAGAAGACTTTTAAGACGTGCTGTAAGACACGGCAAGCTGCTCGGCATCAACGGCCTGTTCCTTAAGGATATCGTAAAGACTGTAGTTGACTGCAACAAGTGCGAGTACAACGAGCTTGAAGAAAAGTACGACTATATCGTAAAGCTGCTCACCAACGAGGAGGAGAGCTTCAACCAGACTATCGACAGAGGTATGAAGCTGCTTGACGGTATGATAGAGGAGCTTGATAAGAAGGGCGAAAAGGTGCTCGCAGGTGAGGATTGCTTCAAGCTCTCCGACACATACGGCTTCCCGCTCGACCTTACCCGTGAGATACTTGAAGAAAAGGGTCTTACAGTCGATGAGGAAGGCTTTGAGAAGGCTATGCAGGTGCAGAGAGAAACTGCCCGTGCAGCAAGAGGCGACTCAAAGTATATGGGCGCTGACGAGACAGTGTTCCACCAGATAGACAAGGAAGTGACGACTGTCTTCACAGGCTATGACCGCTTTGAGGACGAGGGCGTTATCGACTACATAGCAACTGAGACTGCTCTTGTTGACGAGGCCGCTCAGGGTGAAGAAGTATACATAGTATCAACAAGCACTCCTTTCTATGCTGAGAGCGGCGGTCAGGCAGCTGACACCGGTGTCATCGAGGGTGACGGCTTCAAGGCTGAGGTGCTCGATGTCCAGAAGGTAGTAGGCGGCAAGTTCGCTCACAAGGTAAAGGTTACAGAGGGCAAGCTGACCCGTGGCGCAAAGGCACAGTTCAAGGTCAACAGAGACCAGCGTCTCAACACTATGAGAAACCACTCCTGCGCACACCTCTTACAGGCAGCGCTCCGTCAGGTGCTCGGCGACCATGTGCATCAGGCAGGCCAGCTCGTTGATTCAAAGAGACTGAGATTTGACTTCTCTCACTTCTCTGCTATGACCGAGGAGGAGATACTTAAGGTCGAGTCTATCGTTAATATGTGGATAATGTCAGGCCTTGATATCACCATGCAGGAGATGCCTATAGCAGAAGCACAGAAGCTCGGCGCTATGGCGCTTTTCGGCGAGAAGTACGGCGAGACAGTAAGAGTAGTAACAATGGGCAGCAGTGATAACGCTGCATCTATCGAATTCTGCGGCGGTACACATCTTGACAATACTGCAAAGATAGGCCTTTTCAAGATAGTATCAGAAAGCTCCGTTGCAAGCGGCGTAAGACGTATCGAGGCTGTAACAGGCTACAGCGTATATGAGCTTATGGAGGAGAACAGCCGCAGGATAGCTGACACAGCAAAGATACTTAAGGTCAACAACCGCAGCGAGTTAGTAAACCGTGCTCAGGCTGTAATGGCTGAGATAAAGGCTCTTGAAAAGGAGCGTGACGAGCTTCAGGCTCAGATAGCTTCCGTAAAGGCAGGCGCACTTGCACAGAGCGCTGTTGAGGTGGGCGCATTCAAGCTCATCACAGGCAAGCTCGAAGGTACAAAGCCTGACGCATTAAGAAAAATGGCTGACGATATGAAGGCTAACGACGACAGCGTTATCGTCATCTTAGCAGGCATCGACGGCGAAAAGGCAAACATCGTATGCGCAAGCGGCAAGGCTGCTGTTTCAGGCGGCGCACACTCCGGCAAGATAGTCGGCAAGGTCGCAGCTGTTACTGGCGGTAAGGGCGGCGGCAGACCTGAGAGCGCAATGGCTGGTGTTGCTGATAAGTCTAAGATAGATGAGGCTCTTGCAGCAGCTGCCGGTATAGTTGCAGAGTTCGTAGGCTGATAAACCTTTTAAAGCAGTACAGATAATATTGTATTCCCCGAGGATATCCTTGGGGAATATTTTTTGCTGTTTGGTTATATCAATCGCTAATGAATTGTGAATTGTGCCATGTTTGTGTGCGCTAAAATGGTAAATATCACGATTGACTTGTTAGGGAAAAATGTGGTATAATATTATTGGATATATATGACCCGAAATATTACCTGAAATGGAGGATATTATATATGAAAAACATTCTTTTCGTCTCCAGCGAATGCGTCCCTTTTATCAAGACAGGAGGTCTTGCAGACGTTGTAGGCTCGCTGCCTAAGTGCTTTGATAAAAAGGAATATGATGTCAGGGTGTTCCTGCCGAAGTATTCCTGCATGAAGGAGCAGTATAAAAACGCACTTCAGTATGTCTGCCATTTCTATATGGATTTTGCAGGCAAGAGCCAGTATGTCGGCGTGCTCGAAACTGAGTATGACGGCGTGAAGTTCTACTTCCTTGATAACGAGTATTACTTCACTGGTGACCGCCCCTATACTGAGCATCACTGGGATATCGAGAAGTTCATGTATTTCGACAGGGCAGTGCTTTCTGCACTTCCTGTTATCGGCTTCCGTCCGCAGGTGATACACTGCCACGACTGGCAGACAGGCCTTATCCCTGTTTACCTGCACGACAGCTTTGCAGGCGGTGAGTTCTATCAGGGTATAAAGAGCGTTATGACTATCCATAACCTTAAGTTCCAGGGCAACGACGGTGTGCCGAGATTCAAGTGGCTCTCAGGGCTCTCTGATTACTATTTCAGCATTGATAAGCTCAGAACAGAGCAGGACGGCAATATGTTAAAGGGCGGCCTTGTGTATGCAGATGCTATTACTACAGTTTCGCAGACCTATGCATATGAGATACAGACCCCGTTCTTCGGCGAGCGCCTTGACGGGCTTATGAGAGCAAGACAGCATGACCTTCGTGGTATCGTCAACGGTATCGACTATAACGAGTTCGACCCTGCGAAGGATATGATGATAAATCAGAAATACGACAAGAAGACAGTCTTCAAAAAGAAGATAAACAACAAGCGTGCTCTCCAAACAGAGCTTGGCCTGGAGCTTGATGACAACCGCTTCCTTGTGGGTATAGTCAGCCGTCTTACCGACCAGAAGGGCTTTGACCTTATCGCTTATATGATGGAGAATATCTGCCAGCAGAACGTGCAGGTAGTAGTCCTCGGTACAGGTGATTATAAGTATGAGGATATGTTCCGCTACTTTGCAGGCAAGTATCCTAACAAGGTATCTGCAAACATCTACTACAGCGAGGAAATGGCTCATAAGATATACGCTTCCTGCGATGCTTTCCTTATGCCTTCGCTGTTTGAGCCCTGCGGTCTTTCACAGCTTATGGCTCTTCGCTACGGCACAGTGCCGATAGTAAGAGAAACAGGCGGCCTTAAGGACACAGTTTATCCCTACAACATCTTTGACAACACAGGCACAGGCTTCAGCTTTGCAAACTATAACGCTCACGAGATGTATAATACTCTTATGTATGCAAAATATATCTATGAGGATAAGCGTGAGGACTGGAACGGCATAGTGTTCCGTGGCATGGAGCAGGATTTCTCATGGCAGACAAGTGCTCTTAAATACAAGGAGATGTACGACTGGCTCATAGGCGGCTGATGTATGTCTTAACACTGATATGATAATGGTTTACCCCCGGGACTTTATCCCCGGGGGTATTGTAGTTTAGATTATTCTTTTTTGTCGCTCTTGCTGTCACTGCTGCTGTCTTCGTTTTTGTCATCAGTCTCAGTCTGATCCCATTCCCAGTCGTGGGTGAGCCCCTTTACGAACTTTTCCTTGTCGTCATCCTCAAGCTCCTCACCGTCAACTTCACATTCATCAAATGTAAACTTCAAAGACTTGATATTGTAGCCGTCAAAATTCGAGAGCAGCTTTATCTCGATCTTGGCATCTTTATAATCATCAGGTGCTTCGTCGTTCAGAGTGCCTTTGATGATGACGCATTTCTTGCCGCCGAATTCGCTGTAGCTCCAGTCGGCATTGTCGATATAATAATCAACTCTTTCACCTAAGATGTAGTTTTCCTGGTAATTGTCCAAGTCATCGAAGACATTGAGCTGGCTGAGATATACCGACTGCGCTGCTGCAATGAATGATCTTGAGTTCATTCTTGCCGACTGTGTGAAGCCGTTTCCAAACAGTGCGATAATAAGCGTTACACATAGTGCAATAAACTTGCCTATCCCTCTTGAAAGTCCCTGACAGCGCATATAAAGATATACCGCCGGTGCGAGCACAGCTACGGTCTTCGCACTGTCCTGAACGATGTTCTTTTCAACTGCACGCTTTGCATCGGTGTAGGCTGCTATTCGCAGAAATACTATCACGAGCCCCCAAAGCAGTATGCCTATCGGTAAAGACGGGGCAAAGTTTTCTAAAAACAGGCCGAAAAGCGGCAGGAATATCATGTAGTTTATCGGCGCATTGGGGATTATCGGCAGATTTCTCACAGCGTATCCGCCGCCGAAGCCGACCCTGTCATTTCGTACAAAGCCGCTCCGAGCATAGGGGTTGTACTGATTCTGTGCAGGCGGAGTTGTATATCCTCTTTGCGTTTGCGGCTGTGAGCCTGGGTAATATCCGCCCTGCCGGCCGCCTGTGTAGCTGCCGCCCGGCTGCCCCTGAGGGTAGTATCCGCCTTGCTGGCCGCCTGTATAGCTTCCGCCGGGCTGTCCCTGAGGATAACTGCCGCCCGGCTGACCCTGTGGGTAGTAAGTGCCCGGCTGGCTGGTGTATCCGCCATTCTGTCCCCACTGGCCGCCGCTGCCGTAGGGCTGGTTGTAGCCCTGTCCGGGCGTGCCGAGATATCCGCCGTCTCCGCCCTGCTGACCGTACTGGTTGCCGTAGGGATTGTAATTATTATCCATGAAGCAAAACTTCCTTTTAGTCATAATTTTTAGTTATACCATATCTATTATACCAAAAATGTTCCGTAATGGCAAGGGGTGATAAAAAGTTTTTTTGCTTAAAGTCGATAATATCACAAAAAAATGCTTCTGCCTATTTACATATTTTTTAAATTATGGTATAATAAAAAAGAATATATAACTAAAACAGACAACAAATGAAACAATGAGGAAAACGATATGAAACAACATTTCAGGCTATATATCAGACAGGTCATGTGCCTTGTGCTATGTGTGCTGTGTATGGGAGCTTTCTCATATGATGCGTATGCAGCAAGTATCCAGGTCGAGGAAAAGAAGGAGACTATCGAGGATATCTATAACAACAATCAGGAGCTCGACCCTTTTACCGATCCGGAAAAGTTTGCTGAGAGGTTCGGCCTTACCAAGGAGGGCGACTTTGACCCTAAGGAAATAGACTACTTCTACTATAACAGGAGCTTTTACGTTACTATCACCGATAAGAACGTCTATGATGTCACAGAGCTTGTCGATGTGTATTTCCATTCCACCGCTACAGGCATAACACGCACGCTTCCCAGATATAACCCTGTTGCCGACCTGAACGGTGTCAAGACTATGGGCTATCCGGAGTATTCCGGCATATCCTCTGATTCGCCTATGACGATAACCGAAACAGACAGCGACATAACGATAAAGCTCGGCGACGAAAAGAGCAGCTATAAAGGCTTTGAGCAGTTCAGGCTGCACTATACCCTTGACCTCGGCCCCGATGTTTTGTCCGGGCGTGACGAGGCGCTTTTGTATATCATACCCCCGTCAGCGGACAGGCCTACGCTCAGATGCCAGTTTGAGATACAGATGCCCAAGGCGTTTGATGAGGACGAGATAACATTCGTGTGCGGCGATAAGTCAAAGGAAGATATCCTGACATACTCTGTAGACGGCACAAAGATAACAGGCGAGACGGATTATCATATCGACGCCAACAGGTCAGTCGTGTTCAGGCTAAGACTTCCGGACGGGTATTTCTCAGATGCATCAAGAAGCTATGATATCCCGGCGCTTATAAGCCTTGGCGCAACAACGCTCATGGCAATTATCTGTATGATACTTTATATGTATTCACGCTCACGGAATAAGGAAACGTTCCTTATGGACTTCTATCCGCCGAAGGAGCTAAACCCTGCCGAAGCTGCATATCTTAAATTCGGCAAGCTGACTGATAAAAAAATGGCACTGCTTATCCCTTATCTTGCGGCAAGAGGGAGCTTCAAAGTTACTGAGATATCAAAAGGCGGCACAAAGCTTGACCGCAACAGCGTGAGCTATACCTATACAAAAAGCGATGAGATGCCAGGTATGCACCCAGATGAAAGAATGATAGTCGAGGGTATCTTTGGCAAAAAGAAAAAAGCCCCCGACTCAGACGAGCCGATATCCGTTGACGACACAAGCCTTAAAGGAAGGCTATATTACACCCTCGGGCGTATCAATGAATATGCTCTTGAAGACAAGACTTCTGTTTATAACACGCTTTTCACGGCCGGCGGAAAGTATATGCGCATTATCTACAGGGCAGTGCTCTATCTGCTTACGATAATAGGTATCGCACTTCCTCTCAGCTTTATCGGCAACGGCGATGACGAGCATTTCAGCTACTGGACATTTGCTTTTGTAAGCGCCGGTATTATAGCCGGGCTATTGCTGATAGGCCTTTTCCCGAAGCCTGTCAAGGCGCCGATAGCAGCTGCGCTGATAGGTCTTTCGGTCTACTTTATGCCGACCAACAGCCATGTGATGTATCCTCATTATATAGCCGCCGTAACATCACTCTCGGCAGCACTGATACTCAATGTATTCGCCAACGATATCAAAATGGTGCGCAGCCACTACGGTAAAAGGCTTTACGACAGGCTCATGGGCTTTGAGCGCTTTATGAAGACCTGCGACACCCATAAGATAAAGAGCCTTTGCGAAAAGGACAAGGATTATCTTTACAATATGCTGCCCTTTACTCAGGCACTTGAGATAAACCTGCCCCGAAACAGTACCATTGATAAGGAATACCTGCCCGTACCTCCTGAATGGTATGTCAAGCAGGACTATCTGACAGGCTTCGGTTATTATAACATGATGTATTATTACGACACGATGATCGCCGATGTGACTTATGTTCCGAGCGGTGCATCGAGCTTTGATGTATCACAGATACCTCCGCAGATACTCAGCAGCACTAAAAAGCAATAACGGTATCTGTCGCTCTAAGAAGGTGATATCATGGTTTATTTTATCTTCGTAGTTGCTATAGTGGTAGGTGTGTTATGGCTTTTTGCAAAGCTGCTCTCTGCCCTTATAAAATGGGTAAGCAAAAACAAGCATGAGTTCTGTTCGGGCAGTCTGATAAATGCCGGCGAGGTGCTCGCATTTGCTGTGTTGTTTTTGATACTTACAGGCCCGAACGACAGGGAATACCCATTTGAACGTATAACACCGCCTGTGTCTATCGAGGCCGATGCGCCTGAGAGGATAACAGCCGAGGGCGTGCAGCTTGACCGTGCGTTTTCAAGCAGGTATGCCTACTATGGGCAGTATGGTGATGTGATAGTGCTTAAGTCAAAAGTCACCAGCAACAGTCATAAGGATTACGAAGACACACAGGCCTGTTGCCTTGTAAGCCGTGACGGCAGGCTGCTGACAAGAGGCAATGAGTACTATATCTACGCAGGCCTTTCGACTAAATATCTATGCGATAACGAGCCGGTCATCGTCTGCGAGAACAGGCTGATATCGCTTGATGACGGCACTATAATCGCTAAAGGGGTAAGTACCTACTACTCACTCTCCGGCAGGGAGTTGGATATAAATGAACTCGAAAAAAGCAGCGATATCCCACTTGAAAGATTTGATAAGCGCAGCATCGACAGCACCGGCATCAACGGCTCGGTATTTGAGCCGACAGGTGACGTGATCTGCGTCAAGCGTGGTGACGAGTACGACTACTATATCAAGGAGTGAACTTTTTGGACAGATTTGATGGAATATTCGAGTCGCTCAGAGGTTTTATCGGCGCATTTATAAGTGTTTTCCTCGTGGGCGGCGTGATACTGGGCATAGTATTGATAATTCGCAATTCCAAAAAGCCAAAGTATGAGCAGCTAAAACAGCAGGCCTACCAGCAGCAGGCACAGAGACAGCAGCAGTATTATAACGGCAATCCTCAGCAGGGGGTGCCGCAGGCTCAGGGTGTGCAGTATCAGCAGGGAATGCCTTATCCGCAGCAGGGTATGCCTTATCCGCCTCCGCAGAAGAGCAACAACGGCATCAAGATAGTGGTGATTGCGCTTGTGTTGTATTTCGTGGTGCTGCCTTTGTTTGCAGCGATAGTAATACTCGCTTTGGTATTCGGCGGTATGCGAAGCTGTGACATACAGCGTCAGCAGTCTTATGATCAGGCTATCGAGTCGGTCAAGCTCCATGTCAATGCTGATACACCTGATAAGCTGGGCGGCAATGATGAGCTTGAAAAGCTGTTTGATTCTGAGTACAGGCTCATATCTGTTATAGGAGATTATATCGTCATTGAAAACGGCAGAGCATCAATGACTACATACGGTTATCAGCAGGGCTGCAGGGTGCTCGTTGATAAAAATGGCGACCTTGTGACTCCTGAGGATGAATACTATACAACAATAATATACACAGAAAAACTGACATATAAGGACAAGGGTGTGATAGTCTGCACAGACTGTCAGGTGGGTTTTTACACGCCGAATTCTGATGATTTTGACGATCAGTATTACCTCACGACAGAGGGCAAGAAGATCTCCTCTAAAAAGCTGGAATACAAATCCTCCACATTTGGCAATGAAACGGTATGCCACGTTGATTCTTCCAGCCCATCTGACGCTGCGAAAACAGAATACCATTCCGAGAAAGTCGGCAAGGCAGATGTAGTGTTTAAGAACGGCCGCTCGAAGGAAATAACGAAAGAGATATATGCCCGCCGTGATGAGTTCAATAACAGCTCGTCTTATGTGATATACGGCGAGGGCGGAAAAGTGGTATTCCCGAAAAATGCTTCTAAGAAGCTGCTCAATGAGGATATAGACGAAGACATCGCTATCTCGGGCACGATCTATGAGGGCGATGTATATAAGGATATCTACGATTACGATATTGACCGTGGGCGTGTGGTCGCTGCACGCTACTATCCTGATGAAAAGCGCTTGTGTCTCGGACTGTATGATCTTGACGGCAATGCATTATACGAATACAGTCCCCAGCACCTTACCTTTGAATATTCGCAGGCGTATATCACCGGCATAGACTCGCCGCTTTGCAGCCTGACAGATGAATATGCCTTTATCAAAACTGATACAGGCTATACAGCTGTTGATCTTAACGGAAACATCAAAAAGCAGATTAATGCTGACGACTGCTATCCGCTTGGCGGTGCTTCATACTACGCAGACACAAAGTCAGACGGCGTTAAAAGCATTTTTATCGGCTCAGTGCTCTCTGATAATGACCAGTCAACAGACTTTGAATACAATAAAGCCATGGACGGTATTATAGTATTTCTAAAGGGCGCAACATACAGCTACTACAAAGTGCGTTAAGCAGTATATAACAAAGCAATACCCCCGAGGAAATAATAACCTCGGGGGTAAATGGTTTTGTATCAGAGATATTCCTTGAAGCCCTCACCGATCTTGATATTTTCAAGTGCGAGATCCTTCATGGACTGTATGACCTGGTGCGGTGTCGTCTGCATACCGCCGATAGCCCAGTCGATGATAACGCCGCAGAAGCCGTGTGAATAGAAATCGGCAAAGAACTCAGTCGAGATGTTGTTGCCCTCCTCCTTTGAAACGGCGTTGTCAAAGAAGAAGGTGAACATTCCGTGCATTACGTCAAAGAGATAGTCGTGGAATATCCTGTCGCCGCTTTGCAGCACACGGGAGTAAAAATCCTTCTGCTCCTCCATTCTCTTTAAAAAGCCTTCGAGCTTTTCGTACCAGTTGTGAAAGCGCACACCGTGGGTGATGTATACAAACAGGTCGTTGTACATTATCCAGCTTAAAAGCTCATTCTTGTCCTGAAAGTGGTAGTAGAATGACTGTCTGTTCATGCGGCAGTCGTTTGTTATATCAGAAATGGATATCTTGTCGTAATTCTTTTTAACAGCCAGCCTTTTGAGCGACTCGGCAAAGGTGTTTTTTGTTATTGCGGAACTTGACATTTTATGTAACCTCCGTTATAATAGATATATGTTATATATATTATAGCACTTTTTTGCAGGAAAATCAATAGTTTTATCAATTGTGCGGTATGTGTGAGGTGTTACATCGTGAGAGAACTCAGCAAAGGCGAGGCAGCAAAGCTCGAAGGCCTTTTAAAAGAGCTTGCAGCACATCATAATGAGGTGTCCGTAAACTTTGCGGGGAAATATCCCAAAAGGGAAGTTTCTGTGACTCTGGCTTCATTTGAAAAAGCCCTTGAAAGCGGCAGCTCACGCATCGCAGTCATTGAAGATGATGACGGTATCCAGGGCTTTTGTAAGATAGATATCACAGGCGATGAGGGAAAGCTGGATTATCTTATCGTAAGCAAAATACTCAGGGGCAGCGGATACGGCAGTGCTCTTGTAAACTGGGCACTTGATGTGTTCAGGCAAAGCGGTGTCCGCACGATCGAAGTGAAAGTCGTTGACGGGAATGATGCACAGGCTTTCTATGAAAAGCTCGGTTTCCGTGTGGCTTCGCATATTCTGAGAATGGATATATAGAGGGAGTAGGAGAATAAATATGGATATAATAACACAATTCATCGAAGGCCGTACAATGTACGCATATGAGGAGCTTGGCTCGCATATCGAAAACGGCGGCGTGCGCTATACTACATTTGCGCCCCATGCTAAAAGCGTGCAGCTAATATGCAACGGCGACCGCTTTAAAATGAACCGTGATGACAGGGGAGTGTGGAGCATCTTCCTGCACGATTCGGGCGAGGGCGATATCTATAAATACGCTATCGAAGGCCCCGACGGCGAGATAAACGACAGGGCAGACCCCTTTGCATTCTACAGCGAGGAAAGGCCAAAGAATGCATCTATAGTTTACGATATAGACAAGTATGAGTGGCACGACGAGGGCTGGATGAAGGACAGGTCAAAGAACTACGACCGCCCGATGAATATCTACGAGGTGCAGTTCGGCTCATGGCGTATAAAGCCCGATACCGACGAAGACCACCGCTTCTATTCATACGACGAGATGAGCGAGATGCTTATCCCGTATGTCAAGGATATGGGCTATACCCATATCGAGCTCATGCCTATGACAGAGTATCCCTTTGACGGCTCGTGGGGCTATCAGGTGTCGGGTTATTTCTCGGCCACCTCACGCTATGGCTCACCTGACGGGCTTATGCGCTTTATCGACAAGTGCCACCAGGAAGGCATCGGTGTTATACTTGATTATGTGCCTGTGCATTTTGTGAGAGACTTTTACTCGCTTCATATCTATGACGGCGGCTTCCTCTTTGAGAGCGACTATGAGAACGAGCGCTACAGCGAATGGAACACTGCACTCTTTGACTATACTAAGCCGCACGTTCTGAGCTTTGTGAAATCGTCGATAAACTTCTGGTGCGAAAAGTACCACGTTGACGGCCTGCGCTATGATGCCGTGGCCTGCCTGCTCTATCGCTGGGGCAAAAAGGAGAACGCCATAAACGACAGCGGCATATGGTTCTTGAAAAACACAAACTATGATATACGTCAGGCGCACCCGGGGGTTATGCTCTTTGCCGAGGATTCGACAGATTATCCCAAGGTGACTGCCCCCGTGCAGTTCGGTGGCCTGGGCTTTGACTATAAGTGGGATTTAGGCTTTATGAACGATACGATAAATTACATAAAGACCCCCGCCTATGACAGACGCTACCACCACAACAAGATGAACTTCTCGATGAGCTATTTCTATAACGACCTGTTCATTCTGCCGTATTCTCATGACGAGGTTGTACACGGCAAAAAGACCATGCTCGACAAGGTGTTCGGTATGCAGAACGAGCAGTTTGCAACTATCCGTGCGCTGTATGCATTCCAGATAGCTCACCCCGGCAAAAAGCTCGGATTTATGGGCAACGAGATAGGCGAGTATATGGAATGGCGTCCCTACAAGGAGCTCGGCTGGAACCTGCTCACCTATCCTCTGCACGACAGCCTGCATGAATATATCAAGGCGCTCAATCATATCTACCTGAACACTCCGGCACTCTATGAGTGCGATTACGACCCTGCACACTTCCGCTGGATAGATGCCGATAATTCAAACCAGAGCATATTCTCATTCGCACGCTCCGACATAAACGGCGGCGAGGTATACTGCGTGTTCAACTTCTCCGGCGTGCCTCAGACATATTATCTCAAGGTGCGTGATATGCGCACATTTGAGGAGATACTCTGCTCTGACCGTGACATATACAGCGGCTCGAACATGACCCACGGCAGGCGTAAGCCCTACGGCGGCAGGCTCGCACTAAGACTTGCACCGTTCTCGGCATACTTCTTCCGAGCAATAGACGGCTGATGTGCATTTCACAGTATTAAAAATCAAGACCATAAGCCTCATATCACGGCCTATGGTCTTTTTTGTTAGTTTTCGATTATCAGCATTCCTGTTGTGCAGTCAGCTGTTGCCTGCATTCCTTCAAAGTGCCTGTCCAGCTTGTCGCCCAAGTCGGATATGAGCGGTATGCCTAACCCGTGTGCAAGCAGCGCACAGTGCGACATCTCAACATCACGCTTGACGCAGATAGCAACGATAAACGGGCTCTGCATCAGCAGTATGTCAGACGATGACAGCGTGTCGGCACACACGATAACGTCCTTGTCGTAATGCCCCAGCCGCTTCTCGACACCTGCGAGCTTTCTTATCAGCCTGTCGCTTATGAAGAATATATCCTCCGAGCGCTGCGACATATAATCGCTCCCCGAAAAACGAAGCAAGTCGGAGAAAGTCTTTGAAGCACACTTTACAGCAAACTCAGCACTGCACTGCTGGCTTCTTATTATGCCCTCGACAAGGTCTGAAAAATCCCCGTCCTCTATCATCATCTTCTGTATGTCGAAAACGCCTGCCGCTTCCTCGCCGGCTTTTTCTGCGGCGATGCGGTGCAGCTCGTCAAGCTCGGTTATTGATGTGTCCCTTGCAGCAGTGAAGCGTTCAAACTCTGCCTGCGGGTCGTCCCTGTGCTCCATGAGCGGTTCAAAAACATCACGTCTGTAAAAGCTGAGCGTTCCGTTTACCTTGGCATCAGCTTTTGATTTTCCGTGTATAACTATCATACGTCTCACCGCCCTTTGCACCGTAAGGCCATTTTGCAAAAGTGCCAAAAATGACCATATCTGGATTTTTGTTTTTATCTAATTTTATTATATCAGCATTCAGCATAAATGTCAACCGCAAAACAGAAAAAAATATTACTGCCTTTTATGCAAAAAAAGAGCTGTCGCTTGTGCAACAGCTCTTTGTGTTTTTTATCAGCTTGCCTTGGAGTTTGAATTCTTGTTTAAATAGTCGTTGTACTTTTCGTATACCGTCTTGGGGAGGTATCTGTCAACAGCGTCCTTGTTCTCCTCAAACTTCATAGCGTCCTGTGCAGCAGTTATCTTTGCTTCAAAATCCTTGTCCTTTGCTTCGTGGAGCACAGTGTCAAAGTTTGTCTCATCATCGAGATATTCGCTGCTTCTCTCGGTTACGTCGCCTATCGACATGATGTAGTAAGCACTGTCGTCCTCGTATGTCACGATATCATCTGTCTTGGCATCTCTTACAGCCTGCATACGCTTGCCGTAATCTTCCTTGAGAGTGTCTTCGTCTATCTCTGCAAAGTTTATAAGTCTTTCATTTGTGTAAGGGTCGGGAATGTCTGCTTCTGTCTCGTCAGGGTCAGAGAGGCTCTCACCGGTCGTTTCTGTATCATCAGCTGCGCTGTCGTCAGTATTGCTCTCATCAGCCTTGCTGTCAGTATCAGCTTTGCTCTCGTCAGCCTTGCTCTCGTCTGCTGCACTGCTGTCATCAGACTTGCTGTCTGTTACGCTGCTGTCATCAGCAACGCTGCTGTCCTCAGCCTTATCCTCGAATGAAGAAACGCTCTCGGTTACTTCCTTTTCGCTGCTTTCATCAGCCTTGCTGCTGTCAGCGTCGGAAGATGCATCATCAGCCTTGCTGCTGTCATCACCCTTGCTGCTCTCGTCAGCATTGCTGCTGTCATCATTTGTGTCAGCTGTTGTATCATCAGCAGCTGTATCATCGGCTGTGGTATCGTCTTCCTCAGCAGGTGTAGTCTCTGTGTTGTATTCATCTATAAGAGCATCAAAGTCAGCAAACTTTACGTCCTTTGCCTTCTCGCTGTACTTCTCATAAAGCTCCTGCTTTTCCTTGTTCTCTGCTTCCTTCTGTGTCTCGTCCTCGTTTGTGGACTTGTAGATGGTTATAGCCTTGAAGCGGACATAGCTGTCGTTCATATACTTGACAAGTTCGTCCTTGGAAACCTTTTCCTTGCCTTCCTTGCCGAAGTAGTAATCAAAGAGCATTTCCTCTTTCTTGGAGTTTACAGCGACCTTTTTGAGTGAATCCTTGCTGATGCCCTCAGACTCATAGAGCTTTGAAACGCTCTCCCATGTGTCGCTTATGTCGTTGTTGATGCTCTTCATATCATCAGCGGATATCTTCATCTCGCTGTCCTTGAACAGCTTTTCAACTGCTGCATAGCGCTTGGTCTTTTCCATAGCCGTGTCGAGCAGGTATGTTGCAAAGTCCTTGTCGCCGACCTTCTGGTCGAAGAAATCCTCTGTGACGCCTGTGTACTGCCACATATAGATCTGTGACTGCATTGAGCTTAACATATAATCGATGTAGATACCTGCATTGATATTCTCACCGTCTGCCTTGGCAATGTAGCTCGTATCAGAGCAGCCTGCCATAGATGCAGTGATCGCAGCAGCTGTAACAAGCGCTGCGGCTCTCTTTCTAATAGACATAACTATAACAATTCCTTTCTTTTTAGAAATAGTCTTTTTCTTTAACCTATATATTATACTATATAATAGAGTAAAAGTCAAGAATTTTTTTGATCTTGCAAGTGTAATGATGCATAAAATAGACAGGACAGCCCCGTTTTTACGATTATTCAGCGCATTTTTGATGCTTTTAAACGGTGTTGCTTGCTCTCGGGCATTATATGAAATAATTTTATATATTTTGTAAAAGGACTTGAAAAATGCTCGGGAATGGTGTATAATATATACATAAAAATTATTAGGAGGTATTTTCCAATGTCAGTAAAAGTTGCTATTAATGGTTTTGGCCGTATAGGCCGTCTTGCTTTCAGACAGATGTTCGGTGCTGAGGGTTATGAGGTAGTTGCTATCAACGACCTTACAAAGCCTTCCATGCTCGCACAGCTTCTTAAGTATGATACAGCACAGGGTGGTTACTGTGGTAAGATCGGTGAGGGTCTCCACACTGTTACAGCTGATGATGAGGCTGGTACAATCACAGTTGACGGCAAGACACTTACAATCTATGCTAAGGCTAACGCTGCTGAGCTCCCCTGGGGCGAGATCGGCGTTGACGTAGTTTTAGAGTGCACAGGTTTCTACTGCTCCAAGGCTAAGAGCCAGGCTCACATCGATGCTGGTGCTAAGAAGGTTGTTATTTCTGCTCCTGCAGGCAACGATCTTCCTACTATCGTTTACAGCGTTAACGAGAAGACTCTTACAAAGGATGACACGATCATCTCCGCTGCTTCCTGCACAACTAACTGCCTTGCACCTATGGCTAAGGCTCTTAACGACTATGCAGAGATCCAGAGCGGTATCATGAGCACTATCCACGCTTACACAGGTGACCAGATGATCCTCGACGGTCCTCACAGAAAGGGCGACCTCAGAAGAGCAAGAGCTGGTGCTGCTAACATCGTTCCTAACTCCACAGGTGCTGCTAAGGCTATCGGCCTTGTTATCCCTGAGCTCAATGGCAAGCTCATCGGTTCTGCACAGAGAGTTCCTGTTCCGACAGGTTCCACAACTATCCTTACAGCTGTTGTAAAGAGCGACAAGGAAGTTACTAAGGAAGGCATCAACGCTGCTATGAAGGCTGCTGCTTCTGAGTCCTTCGGCTACAACGAGGATCAGATCGTTTCTTCTGACGTTATCGGCATGAAGTTCGGTTCACTCTTCGATGCTACACAGACAATGGTTTCTAAGATCAGCGACACTTGCTATCAGGTACAGGTTGTTTCTTGGTATGATAACGAGAACTCCTACACAAGCCAGATGGTAAGAACAATCAAGTACTTCGCAGAGCTTGGTTAATCAAAACCGTTAATAAAGAGTTTTACCGCCCTCCCGAACCGGGAGGGCGGTTTTTGTGTGCTATACGCCAGCATCATTGAACTTTTTGTCTAAATAGTCTCTCCATTCGATTTCCCAGTCATCTTCGTCGATCTTGCCGTCGCCGTTATTGTCAGCGACTTTGCCGTCGGAAGAAGAGCCTGAGCCATAACTATCAAAATACTTTGTGTTGTAGAATTCAAACCTAAATTCTTGCGGATAATCATAACCCATTTTTGAAATGCTTGGAGAATAAGTCACCTCAAAATATTCGTCATCAATTCCAAATGCATTTAGAGAATAAAAACTATCATCTTTATCGTATCTATCGTAAGCAATATCGATATCTATTGATTCTATTTCTGGATCATAAGCAAATCCATCAAATAGTTTGTTATAAAAACTATCATCTGTTACAAGAGTGAACTGGTCACTAATGACCTTGTTTTTAATTAAGGTATTAACTATGTCATTAAAATGACCTCTCGGTTCATTTGGATCCATAATTATATTATATTCGTAACGATCAACTTCACCTAATGCATTGAAATCTACATAAGCCCCTGCTGAAATTCCATATGTATAATGACCATCCAAATTAATCATGCCTGCTTTGGTTGGTATATTTTTGACTGATTTTGGCTTTTTATAACACCAGTAGAAACTATTTACAACTTCTCCTCTCATAGAAGGAACTCCTAACAAATCGAAAACTTCTTCAACAGACATTCCGCATCTTATTTTAAAGAATTTACCTGTATCTTTTACGATTTTAGGGTCTTTTATTTTCATATAAGGTTGATTATTTGGAATAACAAATATTGGCTCTTCATCAGGTTCTGAACTGCTTTCTGTGCTTGATGTAGTTGTGGTAGTTGCGACGGTAGTTGTAGTGGTTTCATAAGCTGTATTGGTCGAGTTGGTTTGATGGTTCGTGTCGCCACAAGATACCATACTTAACATCAGAATGGCGGAAAGTAATATGATAAATGCTTTTCTCACATAGCAACACCTACTTTCTCTTTATCTTCTCAAAATCCAATGCAGTTTCACAAAGCTCTCTGACAGCTTCAACAAAACTTTTTAGTTTTTTATCTTTTTGGTATTTTTCAATGCGTTTAATGAGTGCTTTGTCACGATCTGAATCAGTTAATGTTACATATTTTTTCATAATAAATCCCTCCATTCACAAAGATTTTTGATATAAAAACCACCTTAGGCACACAAATTGGTTTCTATATCAATAATTATATCACAATTCTGCAAATTTGTCAAGAAACTCATTGTATAATTTGATTATAAATCAAATTAACAGGAGTGATATTTTGTGAAAACTGCATATAATTTCGGTGCTATACTGCAAAAGCTAAGAAAAGAGCACAAGATGACACAGGAGCAGCTTGCAAGAAAGATAAACAAAGAAAGCTCTATAATCAGCAGGTATGAGAAGAATCTGCAAAGCCCCACATTTGAAACAGTGCGCTCGTTTGCGGCAATTTTTAATGTGTCAATGGACTATTTATCCGGAATGGAGAAAAACTCGCAAATCTCAACATACGGTATGACTGATGAGCAGATTAAAATGGTTAAGGGTCTTGTACAGATGCTTTGTAGTAAAAATAGTATAAAACCCCAAATATCTAATGATGAGTGCCTTAAATTGATTGGCAGTATTGTTAAGGAGCTTGTATAAATAACTGCTCCAAAATAGTTTTAAAAAAATTCCAAACTTCCCCAACCTTTCACTTTTTCCCCGCACTATATATATGAAAACGCTTCCGGAGGGTTTTAAAAATGGAAAAACACATAGCAGACAAGTTGATATTTGAGTACAAGGACAAGGTATTCGGCTTTGCACTTGATAAGCTGCACAGTATCGACCAGGCTCAGGAGCTTGCCTCGGATATAATCTTTGAGGTCTACCGCTCGTTCCTGCGCCGTGACGATATCGCTAATCCTGACGGCTATGTCTACCGTATAGCCCGCAACGTCTGGGCACAGTACATTCACAGACTTGAAACTGGCAGACGGTTTGACGATATTTCCGATATGGAGATAGCAGCGCCCGAGGACAATTCCTCTGATGAGGAGATGCAGGAGCTATTAAAGCGTGAGATAGGCTACCTGTCAGAGCGCCAGAGGCTTGTGATCTATATGCACTACTACAACAAGCTGCCTGTCGCCGAGATAGCGCAGAAGCTCGGAATATCCGCAGGTACGGTCAAATGGCACTTGTCTGATGCGAGGACAAAACTGAAAGAGGGTATTAATATGAATTTTGATAAGAACTTAGAGATAAACCCCATACATTTTGAAAGCTGCGGACATAGCGGCTACACAGGCAGCAGGGGAGATACAAAGGATATGTTTGACACTATGCTCAAGCAGAACATAGCGTGGGCGTGCTACAATGAGCCGAAAACTCTTGAGGAGATAGCCCGTGCGGTAGGAGTGCCGCAGATATATGCAGCAAGTGAGCTTGAACCGCTTGTTGACTTTGGCTTTATCGACAAGTTAGATAACTCCAAGAGTCCAAAATATCAGACTAATGTGTATATGGGCGACCTGCGCGACAGGAAGTCTGAGGAGGAGCTCCGTGTTATCCTCAACGATGCGGCAGAGGTGCTTGCTGACAAGTATTTCCCGAAGGTATTTGCAGACTTTGATGCAGACCCTGCGCACTTCGGGCTTTCCTGTGACGGTGATGATACAAATTATCTCAAATACGACCTTGTAATGCTCGCACTTCGCAAGCTCAGAAACGACATCAACCACGAAGACTTTTCAAAGTATATGGTCGAGCGCCCCGACGGCGGCTGCTTTATAGCCTATGCGACAGTCACCGACAGCACCACACAGATACCCAAGGACGAATACTGGTCGTGCGGTGATATGACCCGCGATAATATGAACGGCGACCCCGAGACCGACAGCATAAGCTTGCAGGTAGACTGCCGATATGCAGACAGACAGGGCAACTGGCGTGACAATCTTGACTCCGACTGGGATTCTCTCCTTACATTTATCCGCAAGGGAAAAGAGAACCTCACCCCCGAGCAGTACAAGCGCCTTGTTGACAAGGGCTATCTGTATGAGGACAGGGTGCAGCCCGTTATCGTGAGAGTTCCCGAAAATGAGCTTTCCGGCATACTCACCACCCACCTTGACGGCTGGATAACCGTTCCCGATGAGATAAAGGCGCTGTGCAGCGAGGTAGATGCCAAGTGCTATGCACACAACATCAAGGAACACCCGGGGCATATGCACGGTCTTGTCAAGGTATGGAACCAGAACGTTCTCGGCGCTATGACAATGCTGCCGAGAGTTATAGAAAAGCTGCTTGATAAGGGAATGCTAAAGCCCCTTACCGACGCACAGAAAAAGAGTGTGTTCTCGGTGATGTATATTGTAGAATAATGACGACAGAATTGCCCCTCGGCTTCGAGGGGCTTTTTGCGTGTTGACAATTGATAGTCTTTCATGTTAAAATTTAAAAAAAGAAAGAAGGCGGCAAAATGAAAACAGGCAGAGTAAAAAAAGCACTGACAGCGACAGCGATACTTATTGCATTATTCTTTGTTTTGACAGAGGCGTGTATTTTATATTATCTCAAAAGCTACGGCTACGGCATCAAAGAGCTGCCGCAGACAACGCTTGTGTATTTTCATCTGAGCGAGGGCTTTTCTGTGGACGACAGCGGGCGCTTTATAGGAAGACATTCGTATTCTTTTTATAATGAGCTTTTTGAAGAAAAAGGCTATTATAAGTCCGACCAGATGGGGCTTGATCTGTTCTACAAAAAGACCGGGAACAAAAATGATGATCATCACCACGATTTTGTACTTTCATGCTGTAATGAATGGTGCCACTGGTTCAGGTTGTATGATCTTACTGATGATATGAGGATAGAGGACTTTACAGACTGAATACATTACATACACTATCTGCCCGAGCATATCGGGCTTTTTTGTTATGTGGGAAAAAATTTGTTCAAATACTATTGCAAAACCGTTAAAATTGTGTTATAATGTAGATTGAAGAAGAATTCACACAAAAAAGGGGAGATTTTTTGTATGATAAAAGCTATCGACATGTCAGGTGAATGGCAGCTTTATATGGATAAGTCGTGCAAGGCGAAAACAGATAAACTGCGCTTTGACGACACTATCACCCTGCCCGATACCACCTCAAACGCCAAAAAGGGAAAAGAGAATAAAAGGCGTGAGACAGGCTTTCTGACAGATACATATAAATTCGAGGGCAATGCGTGGTTTAAAAGGTCGCTCGTTATAGAAAGTGCCGAGGGCGGTAAAGCCCACCTCGTCATGGAGCGTACACGCATGAGTGAGCTTTATATAGACGGCGAAAAATGCGGCAGCTATGACAGCCTGAACACACCGCATATCTATGATGTGACACGCTATGCTGACGGCGGCGAGCATGAGATATGTATCCTTATCAGCAACAAAGGCTACCCGACAGGCGGCGGCCACCTGACCTCAAAGGACACACAGACTAACTGGAACGGCATCACAGGCAGATTTTTGATAGAGTATACCGGCTCTGTCGGCCTTGAAGATATCAGGCTTTTCCCGGATATCAGGAAGGGCATCGTCACGATAAAGGGCAGAGCAGACAGCAAATGCAGACTCAGCGTCCGTGCTGAGAGCTTTAACACAGAAAAGACACACACTCCGGCACAGCAGAGCTTTGATGTCGGCAAAGGGGCTTTCAGCCTGAGTTTCGATATGGGCAAAGACTTTCTCCTCTGGAGCGAGCACAGCCCGGCGCTATACAGATTTACAATAGCAAACGGTGACGATAAATACGAATACACTGTCGGCATGAGGAGCTTTTCCCACAACGGCCAGAAATTCCTCATAAACGGCAATACCACATTCCTGCGTGGCAAGCATGACGGGCTTGTTTTCCCCAAGACAGGATATGCACCGACAGGTGTTGACGAGTGGGTCAGAGTGCTTTCTATCTCCAAAAGCTACGGCATCAACCACTACCGTTTCCACACCTGCTGCCCGCCCGAGGCTTGCTTTGAAGCAGCAGACAGGCTTGGCATATACTTAGAGCCGCAGCTGCCTTTCTGGGGTACTATCCACGAAGAAGGCGAGGAGGGCTACGACAAAAACGAGCTTGACTATCTGATAAACGAGGGCTTTCGCATACTTGATAAGTATGGCAGCCACCCGTCATTCTGCCTTTTCAGCCTTGGCAATGAGCTTTGGGGCTCTCAGAAAAAACTCGATGAGATACTCAGAGCATATAAAAAGCACGACAACAGGCACCTGTATACGCAGGGGTCGAATAACTTTCAGTGGCGGCCTGTGCAGCTTGAAAGCGATGATTTCTTTGTCGGCGTGCGCCTTGCAAACGACCGCCTGATAAGAGGCTCGTATGCGATGTGCGATGCACCGCAGGGGCATATACAGACAAAAGCCCCCTCAACAATGACCGATTATGACAGCGCCATTCGCCCCAAAAGCCCGGCACATTCAGCAAAGGCATCCGGTGACGGCACTGTGCAGATACAGTTTGGCACTACGATGAAGACTGTCAGGGCGACAGATGCTGATTCTGACTTTATACCGACTGTGCCTGTGGTCACACATGAGATAGGGCAGTATGAGACTTTCCCGGACTTTGACGAGGTAAATAAATACACCGGCTCGGTAAAAGCACGCAATTTCGAGGTGTTCAGAGAGCGCTTGAAAAAGGCCGGTCTGCTGCATCTTGATAAGGATTATTCCGAGTGCTCCGGTGCTCTTGCAGCCGCCTGCTATAAGGAGGAGCTTGAAGCTGTTTTCCGCTCACGGCTGCTCGCAGGCTGTCAGATACTCGACCTCCAGGATTTCCCGGGGCAGGGTACGGCACTTGTTGGTATGCTCGATGCGTTCATGGACTCAAAAGGCCTTATCACTCCCTGGCAGTACAGGCAGTTTTGCAATGATGCAGTCATAATGGCGAGATTTGAGAGCTACATCTGCAAGGCAGGCGACGACTTCAAGGCGCACATAGAGCTTGCATATTTCCGCCCTGAGAGTATAAAGGGCAGGGAATGTGATGTGTCTCTCACCGATAGCAACTGTACAAAAATATTCTCACAAACATATACAATAGGCAATGGCAGCAATTATTTCGACATAGCAGATATCGCTGTAAATATCCCCAAAACGGATATCCCATCAAGATATACTCTTAGCCTTAGCGTCAAGGGAACTGATATACAAAACAGCTATACAATTTCTGCATATCCTGAATGCAGCCTTGATGATGTTGAGATTTTCACAAAGCTGACCAAAAAAGCGGACAGCTATCTTGACGACGGCAAAAACGTGCTTCTTATCAGCCAGCCTGCAAAATCAAAGAGCATAGAGGGTACCTACTGCACCGACTTCTGGTGCTACCCGATGTTCAAGGCTATATCCGATATGATGAAAAAACCACGGCCTGTCGGCACTATGGGGCTTATGATAAACAATAAGCACAAGGCTCTTGGCAGCTTTCTCAGCGAGCGCTTCACCACACCCGACTGGTACGACATCGTGACTGCATCACGCAGCGAGAAGGTCAACAGCAGTGAGGTTGAGGTCATAGCACGCACGATAGATAATTTTGAGCGCAATGCTGACCTTGCACTTGTCTATGAGTACAAAAAAAGTAACGCAAAGGTAATCAGGCTGTGCGCAGACTTTAATAAGCTTAAAAACTCGCTCTGCGGCAGGTGGCTTATCAGGCAGCTTGCAGAATACGCAGGAGCTTACAGGAAGGGGGCGGCTTCAAATTGACAAAAAAGGAATTCTATTCTAAACTGAAATACAAAAACGTTGCCTTCGGGCTTGCCTGCTCGCTGCTGGCGATCCTTGCAATAGGCTCTGCCTGCGATATCAAGCCTGAAAAGGCGCAGCCCGAGACTACCGCTTCTGAGCCTGAGGTCGAGGAAAAGCCTGCCGAGCCTGAGGATACTATCCCCGACAGGAACACCTACACAAGGGGCAAGGCAGCGACCGATTTCAAGTATATAGATGTCAGGAGCGATTCTCAGCTAAATGCAGGTCTGCTGACGCCCTACGCTTACGAGATAGAATACAAAGGCGAGCGCCCTAAGGACCTTGTGAGCATATACGAGTATCTTTTCAGCGAGAACGGCACACAGATAATCAATGCTCGCAGCACACAGATATACCTGACAAAGGAAACTGCCGAGCATTTCAATTCTCTTGCAAGGGATTTCAAGGGGCAGACAGGTCTTGCGACACTTATGATATCTGACGGCTATGTGCCCGACTCAGACGACACGAAAAACAACGAATACTGGGACGGCAGCTATACCAAGACGACCAACTGCGAGGAGCATTTCCTGGGTACTTCGATAGACCTTCTGACCTACCCGGGTGACGGCAGCTTCCCTGAATTCACAGGCGAGGACAAGTATTCGTGGGTTCTTGAAAATATGTCGCACTACGGCTTTATTCTCAGATATCCCGAAGGCAAGGAGGATATCACAGGGCACGAGACTTACAAGAACCACATCCGCTACGTCGGCTACCCCGATTCTCAGATAATGTATGACAACAACTATACCCTTGAAGAATACATCGAGGAGATAAAGAAATACGACTACAAGAACCAGTTTATCCTGACAGATACTCACGGCGGAAAATACTGTGTGTATTATGTTCCGGCAGACAAGAGCAAGACCACCAATGTGCCTATTCCGATAGACGGCGACAAGGAACTCAAATACCGCATATCGGGTGATGCAAAGGAAGGCTTTATAATAAGCTGCATGGTGGAGGAGCCTAAGAAGTAACAGCTTCATAGCAGGCTGTTGATTGTTCATTTGATAATGAAAGGACGAAAAGAATATGTATAAGACTATCGAACTGACCCCGGATTATAAAGCAGTAGGCGTATCTCCCCGTGACTGCAAGGCTACATTACAGATAATCACCCCTGGCTACAACGAAGAAATGGGCAGAAGAAACCGCAAGGCTATCGTTGTTGTTCCCGGCGGCGGATATGATTTTGTATCGGAGCGTGAGGCAGAGCCTGTTGCACTCAGATTTGCAGGCGAGGGCTTTGCGACATTCGTGCTCAGATATTCAGTTTATAAAAAGAAGTTCCCTACAGCACTCTTAGAGCTTGCAGCAGCTGTCAAGTATATCCGTGACAACGCAGAGGAACTCGATATCGACAAGGACAAGATAACCGTTATGGGCTTCTCAGCCGGCGGTCACCTTGCAGGCTGCCTTGCTAATATGTGGAACAGCTCGACTATCACATATGCGCTCTGCTGCAAGGCTGAGGATATCAAGGTAAACTGCTCAGTGCTCTGCTATCCTGTGCTCACGAGCGGTGAAAAGACACACGAAGGCTCTATCCTCAACCTCATAGGCGAGGAGCAGGACAACGAGCTGCGTGAATACCTCTCGCTCGAAGACAGAGTGGGCAAGCACACACCGCCCACATTCCTCTGGCACTGTGCTGACGACGGCTGCGTGCCTGTCGAGAACAGCCTTTATTATATGGATTCGCTCGCAAGGAACAAGATCCACTTTGAAGCGCATATCTACCCCTACGGCGGCCACGGCCTGTCGCTGTGCAACGAGAGCACAGCAATGGGCGAATGGCATAACGTTCCCACCTGCGAAGGCTGGGTAGACCTTGCTGTGGACTTTATAAATAGGTTCTGATAAGAATCGCAAGTAAGAAATACTGTGTGCTGAAAATGCACGCAGTATTTTTTGTTATTCTCACGGTATCTGCAATTATATATGTAACTTAAGAGGTGCTTTCTGCATAGGATATACCAGATTTACTGAAAGGGGAAACAATATGCAGAAAACACAACACAAAACAGATGAATACTTTCTCGGCGCTGTAACAAGAAGCGGCTTTACCACATCGTTTGGCAGTATCATCGGCAGGGAGGGCTGGTTTACTTATATCTTAAAGGGCGGTGCCGGCACGGGCAAATCAACGCTTATGAAGCGCATAAACAGCGAGCTCACTGAGGGCAACAGAACGCTTTTCCACTGCTCGTCAGACCCCGGGTCGCTCGATGCAGTTGTGCTTGATGATTATAAGACTATCGTCGTTGACGGCACAGCGCCGCATACCTTTGACCCTGTTGTGCCTGCTATAAAACAGGTGATAGTCAACCTCGGAGATTTCTGGAACGAATCAGAGCTTGAAAAGCATTCCGCTCAGGTCATGGACGCTATGGCGCTAAACTCATCGTATCTCAAACGCTCGGGCAGATATGTATGTGCGCTGTCTGATATAGCTTTTGACACATATTCTCTCGGCAGCGAGGCGCTTGACCGCTCAGGCATAAAGGCGCTTGCAGGCCGCATAGAAAAGCGTGTGATAACCGGCCACGGCAGCGGCACCGGTGAGCTTATGACAAGGCAGCTATCGGCAGTAACTATGGACGGCTGCAAGACATATATCGACACACTGCTTGGCTGCTGCAGAGTATACAGATTCACAGATGAATTCTTTGCGGCTTCCTCGCTGCTGCTTGATGAGCTCTCGCAGTATGCATCACAGAGGGGCTATGATGTTATCAATTGCGTGACACAGCTTCTCGGGTGCGACGTTACAGAGCATATAATGATACCCGAGCTTGATGCGGCGTTTATCTCTGTAAATAAGCTGACCGATGTCGGGCGCACCGGCAGGGCAGTAAACCTTATGAAGTATTACAACGAAGACGTGATAGCTCTTAAAGCCCCACGCCTGCGCCTCAACCGCTCCGCTGCACGCACACTTATGGACGAGGCTGCCAAAACGCTCACCCTCGCAAAGCAGGCGCACGATGAAATAGAGAAGTATTACATTGCCGCAATGGATTTTGAAAGGCTCGACAAGGCTGGCACCCAGCTGATAAAGAGGATAAGGAAAAGAAAGATATAAGCTCTTACGACCGCTCGATCACCGGGCGGTCTTACTGTTTTTAAAAAACGTGTAAAGAAATTTATATAAACCTCTTGACAAATTATAAAACGTGTGTTATACTTTATATAAACTAAGGAACACGAAATGAGAGGTGAACAGTATGAGCAAAAGCGTTTACAGTATAGTCCTGAGTGATGAGGTGGTAGCAGCGGTCGATCTGATGGCTCTGAGACTGGGGACAAACAGGAGCAATCTTATAAATCAGATTCTCGCCGAGCGTGTGTCGGTCGTTACTCCCGAGCGCAGGATTAAGGATATTTTTGATAACATCTTCCGCCTGCTTGATGAGCAGTTTATACAGGACAGCTCGACGGCAGACACAGCCCTTGCTTTCAGGAGCCCTATCGCATATAAGTATAAGCCGACAGTGCGCTACAGTGTTGAGCTTCTGCGCACGCCTGAGGGTGAGCATATAGGCAATCTTAAGATATCCTTCCGCACAAGGTCGCAGGCATTTATGCAGATATTGTCGTCATTCTATAATGCATGGATAAGCAGCGAGCGAGAGCATAACAAGCGTGATGTCAAATACTTTGCCGACAGCGACAGGCTGGTAAGAGAGATATACTTCCCCAAGGGCGAAAAAAGCATAAGCTCAGAGCAGCTGGGCGAGCTGATAGGTGAGTATGTCAAGGCCTTTGACGCAGCACTCAAGGGCTATTTTGCAAGCGCTGATATGCCTGAGGCGGCCGCTCATACGGTATCTGAGATATACAGCAATGCACTTAAAAACGGAATAGATAAAATATAAAGAAAGGATGAGAGGTATGAACATAAACAAAATGACACAGCGCTCGGTCGAGGCTATACAGGCAGCACAGGGCTTCGTGACCGAGTATCAGAACAATTCGATAACACAGCTGCATCTTATGACAGCACTGCTCAATGAGGAAAGCGGCCTTATCCCGCAGCTCTTTGAGAAAATGGGTATCGACCCCACCGCTGCAAAGCAGTATCTCTACACTCAGCTGAACAATATGCCCAAGGTGTACGGCGGCTCACGCCCGGCTGACAGCGTGTATGTATCAAGCGAGTGTGAAAAGGCACTCACCAACGCCGAAAAGACAGCCGAGCAGATGAAGGACGAGTATGTGTCTGTAGAGCATCTGTTTTTGGGGCTTTTAAACGAAGCCGACAGCGACACACAGAAGTTCCTCACGGCGTTTAATATCAACAAGGCGGAGTTTTTAAAGGCCTTGCAGACAGTTCGTGGCAACTCCCGTGTCACCTCGCAGAACCCTGAGGATACCTATGACGTGCTCAAAAAATACGGCCAGGACTTAACTGACCTTGCACGCAAGAACAAGCTCGACCCTGTGATAGGCCGTGAGACGGAGATAAGAAATGCTGTGCGTATCCTCTCCCGTAAGACCAAGAATAACCCTGTTCTGATAGGTGAGCCGGGTGTTGGTAAGACAGCGATAGCCGAGGGGCTTGCTATGCGTATAGTCAAGGGCGATGTGCCTTCTAATCTTAAGGACAGAACGCTTTTCTCGCTCGATATGGGCTCGCTTATCGCAGGAGCTAAGTACAGGGGCGAATTTGAGGAGAGACTTAAGGCTGTTTTGCAGGAGGTCAAAAAGAGTGAGGGCAAGATAATCCTCTTTATCGACGAGCTGCATACCATAGTCGGCGCAGGCAAGACCGACGGTGCAATGGACGCAGGCAACCTGCTAAAGCCTATGCTTGCCCGTGGTGAGCTGCACTGCATAGGTGCGACCACCCTTGATGAATACCGTGAATACATCGAAAAAGATGCAGCCCTGGAACGACGCTTCCAGCCGGTAATGGTAAACGAGCCGACAGTCGAGGATACCATATCAATCCTGCGTGGCCTTAAAGAGAGATATGAGGTCTTCCACGGCGTCAAGATACACGACTCGGCGCTCATCGCAGCTGCGACCCTTTCAAACAGGTATATAACCGACCGTTTCCTTCCCGATAAGGCGATTGACCTTGTCGATGAGGCCTGCGCACTTATAAAGACAGAGATGGATTCTATGCCCTCTGAGCTTGATGATATCTCACGAAAGATAATGCAGCACGAGATAGAAGAAGCCGCACTTAAAAAGGAGACAGACAAGATCTCTCAGGAGCATCTTGCCGAGGTGCAGAAGGAGCTTGCACAGTACAGAGAGAAATTCGCTTCAATGAAGGCAAAGTGGGATAACGAGAAAAACTCTATCGGCAGGCTGCAAAAGATAAGAGAGGAGATAGAAGCCGTAGGTTCGCAGATAGAGCTTGCAGAGCGCTCGTATGACCTTGATAAGGCTGCCGAGCTCAAATACGGCAAGCTGCCGCAGCTTAAGGCACAGCTTTCAGAGCTTGAAGCGCAGGCAGAAAACAAGACAGACGACACTCTGCTCCACGACAAGGTGACAGAGGAGGAGATAAGCCGTATAGTTTCACGCTGGACAGGCATACCCGTATCAAAGCTCATGGAGGGCGAGAGAGAAAAGCTCTTGGGGCTTGAAGGTATTCTTCATCAGCGTGTAATAGGTCAAAACGAGGCGGTAACAAAGGTCAGCGAGGCTATACTCAGGTCCCGTGCAGGTATTGCTAACCCCAACAAGCCGATAGGTTCGTTCCTGTTTCTCGGGCCTACAGGTGTCGGCAAGACAGAGCTTGCAAAGGCTCTTGCTGAGGCGCTGTTTGACGACGAGAAGAACATGGTGCGTATTGATATGTCGGAGTATATGGAGAAGTTCTCAGTCAGCAGGCTTATAGGCGCACCTCCCGGATATGTCGGCTACGAAGAGGGCGGCCAGCTCACAGAAGCTGTCAGAAGAAAGCCCTACAGCGTCATACTGCTTGACGAGGTGGAGAAGGCGCACCCTGATGTTTTCAATATTCTCCTTCAGGTGCTCGACGACGGACGTATAACCGATTCGCAGGGCAGGACGGTCGATTTCAAAAACACTGTCATAATCATGACTTCTAACCTCGGCTCGCCGTTTATCCTTGACGGAATTGAGCCAAACGGCGAGATAAGCGCTGATGCAAGAGCACAGGTAGATGCGCTCTTAAAGCAGCACTTCCGCCCTGAGTTTTTAAACAGGCTCGATGAGATAGTTTACTACAAGCCGCTTGTCAAGGACAACATCGTTATGATAGTTGACCTGATGCTCAAAGACCTAAGAGCAAGACTTGCTGACAAGCAGCTGTCGCTTGAAGTGTCTGACAAGGCAAAGGAATACATCATCGACCACGGCTTTGACCCTGCATTCGGCGCAAGACCGTTAAAGAGATTTATCCAGTCGGGCGTTGAGACGCTTATAGCTAAAAAGATAATTGCAGCAGACATCAGCGAAGATAAAATACTGCGTGTAGATGCAAATGAAAACGGGCTCTATGTCAGATGACATCAGCTCAGAATAAGTATTAATGTGATAACAGCCTTATGCACCTGTGTGTAAGGCTGTTTTTTTGCTTGAAATGTTTATAAAATGTTAATATAAGCGTAATAACTTTGGGTCTGTAAGCTGTACAATATATTCAGAAGATATCTCCCGGAAAGGAGGGAAGGCTTTGAGCGCAGACTTTGAAAGCATATACCAGAACACAAAGAATGATATATACCGATACATCTGTATACATTGCAGGAGTATAGGCGATATAGATGATATTTTTCAGGATACATATATAGCCGTTTATGAGTATACTCTAAGGCACGGAAGCGATGAGATAAAAAGCCCGAATGCACTTGTGCTGTCTATAGCCAAGAGGGTTATGATAAAGTATTATCTCCTTGCCAGAAGGCACAGGTCACTCGCCGCATCAGAGCCTGACCTGAATGATAAGACAACAGATGACAATGACCGTGAGCTGCTGCTTAAGATAAACAAACGGCTGCTTACAAAAAGCGCATTTGTGCAGAAGATATTCTTTATGCGCCACAGCCTTGATATGAGCTTTGCACAGATAGCGCAGGCTCTTAGCAAGCGTGAGGGGGCAGTCAAGGCGCAGTATTACAAGGCGATAGCAGATATACGCCGCTATCTTGAAAAGGAGGAAAAGTGATGACAGACAAAAGGGCAGAACAGCTTATCCGTCTGGCGGTAAGGACGTATCACAGCGCTGATATACTTGATCTTCCGCCTGAGAGCTTTAAGACTGCAAGGTCAGGCGCAAGAGTAAAGCCGAGACTTTCATTTGTAAGCGCTGCAGCGGTATTGGTGATAGTGTTCTCAGCGGTATTTCTCGGTATATCGGCGCTTAACAAGACAGACAGCTCATCAGTGGCAGATGTGCAGATACAGACTAACGAAACTGTCCATAAAAACAGATTTGACAAAGCTGTATCAACTCTCAGGATAGACGGCAAGCCCATATCGCTTCCACTTACGATAGGGGCGCTCTGCGAGTATGCCGATATATACAATACTCAGCAGGCAGACGGTGAAACGGCAGTCGTTTTCTGCAAAAAAGGCACAAAAGATATCTGCTTCAAGGCAACAGCCAAGAGCGCAGACGCAGACAGCAGGGTGACGACACTTTATGTGTGCAGCGCCTATAAAGCCTCCGATCTGATAAGCATTATGGATTTAAGCGTGGGTGATGAATACGGCTCTATCGTCGAGGACTATTACAGGTCATACGGCTTTAAGAATGAATGGCCTGTTGATGCATACAGGAAAGGCTCAGCTGCGCTTATCAGGCGTGGTGACGGCGGTGAGGTCATAGAGGGAGTATTCTTTGAACCTGACGAAAAATCCGGCACACTTTGCGGCATAAAAATAGTCTTTGGAAGTGAATGATATGAAAAAGATTTTTCTGCTGTATCTTATAGCCGCAGTGATGTCATTTGCGGTGTTTGCTGTAACATGGTCTATAGCAAAGGCAAACGTCCCTGAAACTGACACAGAGCCGGCGGCCGCATTAAACAGCGAGGACGGGTATCTTATGAGGTCAGCCGTTGGGCTGTTTTCAGAGAATGACATCAGTAATGCTTTTTCAAACGGACTTTTTTATCTGTGCGGCAGAGAGCAGCTTATTGAGTGCGACACTCAGAGCGGTGTATGTACAGATATCTCAGAGCTCGGTGACAGGCTGAGATGCATATCACCCTACGGTGGTTTTATATATGCTGTGTATATTGAATACATCGCCGGTGCCAGTATGTTTGATGAAGGCATAACACGCTATCACATAATCAGGATAGACTATAATACACATGAGATGACAACGCTCTATACAGCAGATGACGGCCGTGAGATAAGATGTATGTCGCTTTCACTTGACGGTGAGATATTCTTTAACGAGCGAGACGGATATGAAAAGGCTCACTTCACCCCACAGGAGTCGTATCTGTATTCCATGCATGAGGGGGAAAAGCCTTCACTCATCGTTCAGGCTGACTGGTACTACATTGATAAACAGCGGCTGTACATCACACGCTATAATTCACAAAGCGATACAGAGCAGCTTTATTATGCCCCGAGGGAGGAGCCTGACAAGCTAACTGATACAGGGCTTACCGTCGGTAGTCAGATATCAGACAACAACGGTGTGATGTTTATGCCAACAGGTGACAGCATATACTACACAGACGAAGACTATGACCTCTGCTGCTATGACATAAACAGCAAGCAAAGTGAGCATATAGCAGGCTTTGACGGAGAGAAGCGTATCTACTACTACACAGTTTTTGACGGCAGAATGATTATACTTGTCCGTGAGCAGAAGCCTGACGGGTTCTGGTGCTATGTGTTGTATTACCTTGATGAAATAAATACTCCCGTAAGGATAACAGGCGACGAGGAGTTAAACGAGGGAAAAAAATACTGGTTTGAGTATATATACAGCATTAGCACTTTCCCGGGAAATGATGAGTTTTTTGTCATTATCACATATGATCAGAATATGGACACAAAGGTCTATACTGTTGACAAACAGCTGCATATCAATATGCTGATGCAAAGCGGCGAGTGGGATTATGATGCATTTGAAAAGATGAAAGACGGAATGCCGGAGGTGGTATCATGAGCAGCCTGGAGGTAAAAGACCTGTCAAAGCGCTACGGCAAAAAGCAGGCACTAAATGGAATAAGCTGCACCTTCAAGACGGGGATAAACGCTCTCTTAGGCCCGAACGGGGCAGGCAAGACAACTATCATGAACTGCATATCCGGCGTGATAAAGCGCACGGGCGGCGAGGTACTGTATAACGGCGAGGACGTGTTCAGAATGGGCGAGCGCTACCGTGAAAGGCTCAGCTTTCAGTTCCAGTCGCAGCCGTTTTACCCGGGCTATACTGCCTATGAGTTCCTGAAATTCATGTGCATACTAAAAGGCATCGACAATGCAGGCATACCCTCTGAGATAGAGCGTGTACTCTCTCTTGTTAACCTAAAAGACAGCATAAACGACAAGATAAAGTCATTCTCAGGCGGCATGAAACAGCGGCTCGCCATTGCGCAGACTATCCTCGGCAGCCCTGAGATACTGATATTTGACGAGCCCTCAGCAGGACTTGACCCGTTTGAGCGTGAGCAGTTCAAGCGCATAATGGTCAGCCTGAAAAAGCGCTGCATAATAATCATCTCGACACACATAGTCTCTGATATCGACACGATAACCGACGAGCTGATAATACTCAACAAGGGCTCGGTGATAGCAAATGATGAGCCCAAAAATCTGTACAGTAAGATAAAAGGCCTTGTGTGGGAGATACCCGAGGAGGAAATGGGGGAGCTGCCGCTCGAAAGGCTGTATTATGAAGATACCCGGTGCAAGACGATATCAAAGCAAAGACCCACGCAAAACGCCATACTATGTGAGCCGACAATGAATGATCTGTATTTCTGCGGCCAGCTTGACAGCAGCCTGTTAGGGGGCAAAGAGATATGAGAGAGTTTGGGTTTATGCTTTTGAAGCTATTAAGGCCAGCACTGCTTATCACACTTATCGTGAGTGCCGTCTCGGCTGTTCTATTGTGCTTTGCAGCTTATAAGGGGTATGTTTTTGATGACGAATATAAAGAAGTGTTCTCACAGCTTGATAATGACACCGCCTACTCAGTTGCCGCAGAAAATACAGCGCAGTTTCAGACCGAGAGCGATGAGCTTGCAAAGGACATAAATGATTATATCAACTCACGCCAGAAATACGGCGAGCCGCCTGTTGTTCTTCCAGACGGGCTTGCCGGCAAGGCAGTAAGGGCAGCGCAAAAGGGCGGTGAAAACAGCACAGCCGACAAACGTGAGATGTATGCTTTCATGCAGGTTTCTCTATCTGACAGTGCAGACAGCGAAAGGCTTATAAACGAGCGCCTGTCAGGCTTTTCACGCAATGCCAAAAGGGGAGTCACAGACGATTATTCGCTTGCGCTCTCAGGTGTGCTGACGCAGGATTATAACAAGGTGCTCGATAAGCAGGCCAAGGCTGATAAGCTATACGACACAAGGGCAGCCAACGCCTTTACCGAATACGCAGAGCAGGATAAGCTCATTTTTGCACTGGTGTTCCTGCTGCTGTTTTCATCATTCAGCGGCGAGCGGCAGAGCAGGCGGCTTGCGGCATTTGCTGTCACAAAGTCAGGTGCAGGGCGTTTTATTCTATGCCGGATGCTCGCATATAGTGTGATATGCCTTGTGTGTGCGGCTGTTTATTATCTTTCGCTTTTTGCAGTTATGTATTTCACCGGCGGTGCTGCCTGTCTGGATATGCCTGTGCAGTATCTAAAGGGCTATGCACTGTCGTCATATCCACTCAGCTTCGGCGGCTTCTGTGTTTGTGCGCTGATGCTTAAGCTGCTGTGTGTGCTGATGCTGTGCCCTGCTGTAATGCTGCTTTCATTTCTTTGCCGCAGGAATATCATCGCAGGGCTTGTCTGCCTTGGCGTGCCTGTACTCATGTCCGGGCTTATGTCGGCTGAGAGCGATATCGCAGCATTTGCAAGCTGTCGGGTATCATTTTTGCTTAGCGGCGAGGGGTATATACGCATAGCTGATACACCTTACCCGTTCGTATACCTTTATATCGTCTCGGCGTTGTTTGTGTCAGTTATCTTGCATATTACGCTGTATGCACAGTCGCTCAGGAGGGAGTTCTGATGACAGGATTTGAGCTTTACCGCATATTCATAAAGCACACTTGGCTTTTGATCACAGTGCTGCTGATGATAGCACTGTCAAAGGCTGTGTGCCTGTATGTCCAGAGCAGAGAAACATACAGCCCTTATCTCTCAGAGCAGGCGCATGAATACTTTAACCTGCTTTTAGATGATTCAAAAGATATGACGCTCGATGAACGTCTGGTTTTTATAAATGAGAAGACGCAGTCAGCCGACACGCCCTATAAGCTCGAAGCAGTGGGCCGCTATTCCTCGCTCCTGCGTGGGTGCTACCGCAGCAAGGGGATAACCGACTATGCAAGGAGCGGTCGTGGCCTTACCGACCAGCTCGTGCCTGATGACCTGCTGACTGAGAGAGAAGCCTACGCCTCGCTTGAAACGCCCACAGTTATCGACACAGATGCATTTATAAAGCTCATGCGGCTTTTAGCATACGATATAAGCCCTGTGTGGGTAATGCTCCTTGTCGGCTCACTCAACGCAGACGGCTATGAAAAGGGCATCGACCGGCAGATAAGTATCTCTAAAAACAGGCGCAGATATCACATAACGCACTTTACATCACAGCTCGTGCTTATACTTACTCTTTATACACTCAGCTTTGCTGCCGATATGATGATCTCCGGCAGCTTTCAGAGTGGTTACATGACCGCTCCTTTTGCAAGTACTGGCCATATTATCCACATGAATGCCACAGTTGCGCAGGTAATATTCATGCTGTTTCTTCGAGGGCTGATATGCTGTGTAATATGCTTTGGTGTATTTATCATAGCCGCTGCTATGGTGCGCTCGGTCAGGAGGTATATCGTGGTCAGCGCCGGTGTTATCTTCTCAATGACTGCCGCCGCTGTCTATATCACAAGGTACTCAGTCTTCTTTTTTGCAGCGCTCTGTGATAAGGAAAAAATGCTTATGTTCCTGTAAGCCGATAATAAGCAAACACCCCCGGAAAACTCAGTTTCCGGGGGTATGTTACTGTCATATTGCTTTATGCTGCCTGCGGCTCTGCCTTAGAAGCGCTCTCGCCGACTTTGGCCTGTCTTGCCTTCATTACTGCAAGCGTTGCAACAACGAGTGCTGCTGCAAATGCAAGCTGTATGAGTATGCACTTTTTCATAAGTGAGTCTGAGTATACCTGGCTGTCAGTGCCGGCAATAGCGCTGTTGAGTACCTCGTACCAGTATGCCGGCAGGAATACTGCCACCTTCTTGACACCATCGCCTAAGAATTCAAGAGGAACGAACACGCCGCAGAGGAAGCTCATGCCGAGGGATACGATGTTTCCTATGAGTGAAACGAGCTTTTCTGAGTCAACAAGATTTGAGATAAAGAGCACTATCGCTCCGCAGAATACAGTGAACGCAAGTGAGTTGAGCATTGCAAGGCCTATCTCACTTGTGAACTCGCAGCGGAATACTACAAGCGGAACGAATATCACAACCAGCAGGTATATGAACGTTAAGAAAACTACTGCACCGAGCGCTGTTTCAAACAGGAATATCTTTTGTGATATCGCTGAGCTGAATGTGCGGTTCTTTATCTCCTTGCCTGTCATAACTATGACAACAGGGCAGAGGGCGAATATGAATATGCCCATGAAGATGTAGGGTATAAACTTGAAGTAGGAATAAACTGTCTTTGCATATTCGCTGCCGCTTTCAGATACCATCTCGACCTCGGTCTTTTTCTCAAGAGCCTTGGCTGCCTGCTCAAGCGCTGTTTCAGTTGAGCTGCCGCCTGCGATGTATGCTCTTGCTGTGGTGAGATACATATCTATCTTTGAGTCAACAAGGTTTTCAAAATAAGAGCCGTTTTGCGTGGCGTGGGTGATTATATTCTTAGTCTCACCGCTTGCAAGGCCGTCAGAGAAGCCCTTGTTTATCGTGAGATAATATCGGCTCGCATTGTAGTAAACGCCGTCTAATATCTCCTTATCATCAGGTGCGCCGTAGGTCACATCGTTTGAATCTGCAAGGTATTCGCACAGTGCCTCAGATGCAGAAGACTTGTCGAGGTCGTTTATCACTATGCCTGCACGGCTCTCTGTGAAGTCAGCCTGTTCCTGCGATGAGTTTGCAGATGCTATGCCTATTGATAAGAATATCGAAAGATACATCATTGCTATGCCTATTTTTGAGCGTAGTATCTTCATAAAAACCTTAAACACTTGCATATCTCTTTCTCCTTGTCATTATAAAGCCCAGAATCGTAAAGAATAACGTAAAGGCTACCATTGTCAGCATCTTGACTGTGTATCTGTTAAGATCATCATCAACGTTCAGTACATAGAGTGCATCGCATACCAAAGCTGCGGGGTTTAAATTGTTGAACCAAGGCAGCTTTTCCATGAGGAGCGACTTTATATCGCCGACCATAAGTCCTGAGAGGAAGCACAGAAGCATCGAGAAGCCTATCGAAAGACCGACTCTTGCGCCCTCAGAGAACTTGCCTATAGTTCCGAAGAAGAAGCCGATCGCAACGCCCATCCAGCTGCCGACTATCGCTGTGAGCAGCGCCATGGGAGTGCTTACTCCAAGATCGTCACGCAGAACGTATACTACAAAGAATACTGCTATCGCTGAGCATATCGACTGTACAAAGCAGCCTGAGATGAGCCCTGCAAAGTTCTTTGACAGCTTGCCTGTGGGGGAGACGCAGTTTCTTATGCCGAGTGATGAGAGGTTTGCTTCATTCACTGATGCTATGCTAATGCCCGTCGTTGTGCCGAGTATGCTTACCATTGCTATGAGGTTGTACATATAGGTCATGTAGGTGTTCATGTTGCCGTCTGAGACATCTTTTCTCTCGTTGGCATTAAGTTCCTCTGTGAAGGCCTCCGACACCGCCTTTATGCTTGTCGGGTCTTTTGCAGCGTTTTCGATGATGACCGATTCTGTAACGCTGTATCTGTCAAGAAAGCTCCTGATTATCGTCTGGTCAACGCCTTGTGATGTTACTTTGAGTGAAAGCTCGCCGTCTGCGATTATCACGCCCTTGACCTCGCCGCCGTCAAGCAGATCAAGCGCCTTTTCTTCGTCTGCGTATGTGGTGTCAAACAGCGCATCGTCGCCCTCGCTGACACTGTCCATTACATCGTGGAAGGTCTTGTTTTCCTGCTTTTCAACTACAGCAACGGGAATGCTGTTGTATACTATATCCTTGTTGTAAACCTCTATCAGCGATACATGAAAGAAGGTAGCCAGTATCACCGGGAATATCATCAGCCAGAAGATAACGTCCTTCTCCCTTATCGTTGCGAGGGTGTAGTATTTTATGTTGTGGAACATATCTTTTTCCTCACTATTCTCGTAAAATATGATATCAGTCTTTGTCTCTTAGTTCCTTGCCTGTCAGCTCTAAGAACACTGTGTTGAGTGTCGGCTGCTCGCTGGAAACACGGCCTATGTGAATGTTGTTGTTCTGTAAGGTGTTAAGCAGCCTTACCACATTGTGCTTGCCGCCTGTGTACTTTACTGTGAGCTCGCTGCCCTCGTATGATTTTTCAAATACATGGTCAAGCTCGCCGATCTTAGCGAATGTCTCATCATCAAGATCTCTTGCTTCGACCTTGACTGTCTCCGAGCATTTTACGTTGCTCTTAAGCTCATCTATCGTGCCGGAGGCTATCACTCTGCCCTTGTCCATAACAGCAAGGCGTGTGCATATCTGCTCGACTTCCTCCATGTAATGCGAGGTGTATATTATAGTAGCGCCCTGCTTGTTCAGTTCGATTATCCCTTCAAGTATCTTGTTTCTTGACTGGGGGTCAACCGCAACTGTCGGCTCGTCGAATATTATAAGCCTTGGCTTGTGTGCTATGCCGCAGGCTATGTTCAGTCTTCTTAACAGACCGCCCGACAGCTTCTTTGGGCGAAACTTCACAAAATCCTCAAGCCCTGTGAAAGCTATGGCATCTTCTACAGCCTTTTTGCGTGCTGCCTTGTCCTTGATGTAAAGGCCGCAGAAGTAGTCGATGTTCTCGTATACTGTCAGCTGGTCGAAGACTGCAACATTCTGCATCACTACGCCGATGTCTTTCTTTATGTCGTAGGCAGTGGGGCTCATGTCCTTGCCGAATATCTGTATGTCGCCCTTATCAAAAGAAAGCAGCGAGAGCAGGCAGTTGATAGTCGTTGTTTTGCCTGAACCGTTAGGTCCTAAAAGCCCGAAGACCTCGCCCTCAAATATTTCAAGTGATAAGTGGTCTACTGCCACGAGCTCCTTGTATCTTTTTACGAGTTTGTCTATCTTTACAACAGTCTGTGCCATATCTGATGACCTCCGTTCTTAGTTTCTGATATGATTATATCACAGCCGAAAACGATTTTGAAGTGTGAAATGTAACTATATGGATATTACATTTGTCATGTTGCCGTGTGATAAATGTCTCATTATAATAATACCCCCGGTTATACAGTGAAAACCGGGGGTCTGCTATACTATTAATGTGTTTATCAGAGTGAGATTATTACCTTGCCGCCGTAGTTGGGGGATACCTCGATCTTCTTGTCGGTGTTTGCGACCTCAATAGTGAAGGAGGCGTTGGTATCAGTGTACTCGCACTCTATGCTGCTGCCGTTTCTTGTAGCCTTTAACTCGAATACCTTGTTTGCCTCGGTGTCGTAGATAACAGCATTAGCGCTCTTGCCGTCTTCAAGCTCGAATATCTTGAATGTAGTGCCGTCAAGATAATCATACTCGATGTCCTTGCCGAACTTGCCGAATGCAATGACGCTGTTGGGTCTTGCAAGAGCAGGTATCTCGAAGTATGAGCACTTGTGCCTGTACCACTTGCCGCCCTCGAATACCTTGCCTGTGATGATGTCTGTCCACCTGCCCTCGGGAACATAGTACTCAGCCATGCTCTCGTCGTTGAGAATGGGTGCTACGAGAATGTTGTCACCGAACATATACTGTCTGTCGAGTGTGAGACAGGTCGGGTCGTCAGCAAAGTCTATAACCATAGCTCTCATTACCGGAACGCCGGTGTTGTGAGTGTAGATAGCCTGCGACCAGATGTAAGGCATAAGGCTGCCCTTAAGGTCAACGAAGAATTTCAGAACATCGCAGCTCTCCTCGTCAAACAGCCACGGCACTCTGTAGCTCTGGTTGCCGTGCAGTCTCGAATGAGATGAGAACATACCGAATGCAGCCCATCTCTTGTAGATATCAGGTGTTGCAGTAGCCTCAAAGCCTGCCATGTCGTGCGAGGTGTAGCCAAAGCCCGAGATGCACAGAGACAGGCAGCCTCTTACGACCTCAGCCATTGAGTTGTAGTTGCCCGAGCAGTCGCCGCCCCAGTGAACAGGGAACTTCTGACCGCCTGCTGTTGCCGAGCGTGCGAACAGGCACGCCTTGTTCTCGCCGTAGAAGTCCTTTAATACGTTAAACACTGTCTCGTTGTAGAGATATGTGTAGTAGTTGTGCATCTTTACAGGGTCAGAGCCGTCGAAATACTTAACACCCTTTGTGGGTATTCTCTCGCCGAAGTCTGTCTTGAAGGTGTCAACGCCCATTTCGCAGAGCTTTTTGAGGTATGATGCATACCACTCTCTTGCCTCGGGGTTGGTAAAGTCTACTATAGCCATGCCCGGCTGCCAGCTGTCGCACTGGAACACGCTGCCGTCGAGGTTCTTTATGAAGTAGCCGCCCTTAACGCCCTCATCAAAGAGCCTTGAACGCTGGCCGATGTAGGAGTTTATCCATACGCAGGTGTGCAGACCCTTGTCCTTGTGAAGTCTTGCGAGCATTGCTTCCGGCTCGGGGAACTGCGATCTGTCCCAGTCAAAGTTGCACCACTCAAAGCCCTTCATCCAGAAGCAGTCAAAGTGGAACACCTGTAGAGGAATGTTTCTCTCCGCCATGCCGTCTATGAATGAGGTGATAGTCTCCTCATCATATGTGGTGGTGAATGATGTTGTGAGCCAGAGGCCAAACGAGAATGCCGGCGGAAGTGAAGGCTTGCCTGTGAGTGTGGTGTAGCCTGCAAGTGCGTCCTTTATGTCAGCGCCGCCGAATACGAAATATTCAAGACTCTCGCCGGGAACTGTCATAGATACCTTAGAAACTGTGTCAGAGCATACCTCGTAGGATACCATGTCAGAGCTGTTTACAAACACGCCGTAGCCCCTTGATGATACATAGAAGGGGATAGACTTGTAGGACTGATCTGAGCAGGTGCCGCCGTCTGCGTTCCATATCTCAACTGTCTGACCGTTCTTTGCAAATGTCGTGAACTTCTCGCCGAAGCCGTAGAAGTATTCGCCGACAGTTGTGTCAAACTGCTCTCTGATATATGTCTTCTTGTCAGAGTGAGGATAGCTCCAGAATGTATCGTCAGCCTGAGCCTCTGCGATTGCCTTTCTCTTGAACTCGCTCTCAAAAACAACACCTGTCGAGCGCCAGCCGCCGGAGGTGAGCTTCTTGCCCTTGTAATAGTATGTAAAGCTCCAGTTCTCCTTTGAAACTACGAGCTTTGTGTCGCCGGAAACGATGACAGCCTGCTTGTCGTCTATTGTAACCTCGGGCTTGAAGCTGCCCTCGTTAAGTACAAAGTGAGGGCCGTTGTCTACTACGCCCTTGTAGTGCTGTATGTTTACTTTAATGCAGTTTTCCTGAGTTGAGGTGTAAGCTATCTCTAAATTGGCAGAGCCGAGCATCTGAGCACGGTTGTATACCACGAACGGAGTAGCTACAACAAGGAAGCCGTTCTCTATAGGCTCGACCTCGAAAGCCTGTTGTGCGTAGTTTACCTCATAGCCCTTCTGGTTGAGCCAGAAGCCGTCAGCAAATTTCATATCAGTTCCTCCTTAAAAACACAAAAATTTTAATTTTTCATCAGTTTTTAAAAGCCTGGTGCTCATTTGGGGCTTTTTACCCAAAAACGCACACGTCTGATTATATTTTAAAGCATATCGCCGCAAAATGCAATAGAAAAAATATAAATTATGGAATTATATTAGTATATAACTGTAAATTATTTATGAACCGTATTCTTATGCGTGGGAGAATATTAAACTTAAGGCAACACCGCACAACCCACGGCTAACGCCTCTGCACGTCATCTGCTTGCCAGTTTTCCGTCATATTACCCAAATTCTCCTTGACTTGCGCCAGCAAGCCTGCGTCGAATTTAGGCAATCTGACGAAAACCTGGTCGTCGCATCTGACGCACAGGAGTTGTGCGGTATTGCCTTAAACGTTTCTTTTATTCGGTTATGAGCTCTCTTACATTGACACTCTTTATCCTGCGTGAGCTTATATATGCCGCCGCAAAGAAGCATACGCATATCAGCACCGCCGGTATGATGAAGGTCACAGGCTCGTTATCCGATGTAAAATCAGTGAGCCCGACTATCCGCAGTACATATGTGAGTATCTTCCTTGACCATAAAAGCCCCGATATACACCCAATTGCCGAGCCGATAAGTGCCACGAGCGCAAAACGCAGCGCAAACTGTAACCTTAATGCTCCAACCGTGAAGCCTGTAGCCTTGTATATGCCTATATCCTTTCTCTCACGGATAAAGGCACGCTTGCTCGTCATTGATACCACGACCGCTGCAAATATCAGAAGTATCGTGTCCATAGCGTAGGATATCGAACTCATTATCACGGTGATTATCTTCTTGTAGGTCTTTACAGTGCTGTTTTCCTTGTAGCTCTCAGCGTGCAGCCGCTCTGAATATTTGTCATTGAGCATATCTATGACCTGCTGCTCCTTTGAGCTGTCAGATAGCTTTACATATGCCGCATCAAGATCGTTCTTGCCCATATCTGCAATAGCTTGCGGCGTCATCATTGTAACAACGCCGAATTCCCATATCGTCTGAAAGTAGCCTGATATTTTGAATTCCTTCTCGTTGTCAAGATATTTGACAGTTATGGTGTCGCCTATCTTTTTGCCGCACTGCTCTGAGACGGCTTCGGTTATCATTATCTCGTCGTCATTTTGCGGCAGGCTGCCGTCGAGCGGGTCAAACGCCGGCTCCTGTGAGCGGTATGCGTGAACTGCAACAAACTCGCCGTCAACGAGCATTCTGTGATAGCTCTCTGTCTCGATAAATGCCTCACTGTCTATCTTTCTTATCTCCTGCTCTATGTCTTCAACATCGCTCTGCCTGAAGCCGCCAAGGTCAGTGATGGTTATGTCGCCGCCTATCTCGGAGAACAGACTGTCAGGGTCGAGCCCCTTTGACAGTATCATTATGCTCACGATAAAGAATACAAGCAAGGTGACTATCAGCGTTATGCCGATATAGCTTTTCTTGCGGGAAGATAGCTGCCTTACTGCAAGGCTCAGCTGCAATGGGTGCGGCCTTATGCGTGAGCTGCTCTGTACCTTTGAGTCGTTTCCTGATGCGGCACCTGTGATAGCGCTTACAGGTGATATGCGTGAAATCTTTGCTGTTGATATGAATATGAACACCGTGCAGATAACGAGTATCCCCACACTGAGTGCGCCGCATTTGAGGAATGACACTCCCGTTTCCGCCTTCATGCCGGTGATGTTTTTCCACATTGAAATAAGATACCGGCAGGCAGGAACAGACACCGCAATACCCAGCACCGAGCCGATAGCTATTGCCAAAGTGTACTGAAAAACGTACACAAGACTTATCATTCTTGCCGTGAACCCCTGCGAACGGAGAATACCGAGCTCGCCCTTGTCCATTTCAATTGATGAGCTTATGCTGTTGTGCATCGTTATCAGCACGACAACGAGCAGGAAAACTGTGAATATCGCAACAACTCTCGTGCCGACGTTTGAATACATACTGATGTTGTCAATGAACATCTGCTTTGTCGGAGCGCTGAGTGAAGAGCTGATAAGGTCGCTTTCCTTGCCGAGCTCACGCCGCAGCTCCAGCTGTGAGATGTCGCCTGTGCTGTATATCCAAAGCTGGTCAAGGTGGAAGGCATATCTGTCAGCACCCATAATACTGTCCGTTTTCTCGGACTTTAATCTGTCTAAGTCATGCTGTGTTATCACACAGCAGTTTTCGCTCATTGTGGTGGCACCGAACATTACGTCTTCATAGAACCCTGCAACCTTGAAGGTCTCGTCATAGCCGTTTTTTGTTCTGAACTCAAGCGTCGCACCGTCTGACACACCGTCAACGAGCTTTAACTTGTAAGGGAGAAGTATCTCGCCGTCTTTTAGTGTGAAATCCTGCACAAAATCCTCGGCATCGTCAGTGAACACCTGAACAGTGTCTTCCCAGCCGCCTAAAGTGAGTGCAAGTTCGAGCTCCTTGCCGTCAAACCTTGGTGCGCTTACAAATGAAACACGTTCCTTTATCTTTACGTCCTTGACATGGCTGTTGTTTTTGACTGAGCTTATCATCTCGTCTGTCAGCAGCTCGTCATATATCGTCACGGTCAGGTCAGCCGCCTGAACACGGTCGTATTTTGCCTGCCGTGCTTCTTCGAGCCTGTCGTCATTGCTCACTGTTCCGGAGAATGAAAAGGTCATCAGCATCATAAGAAGTATTATCCCTTTGAATGCGCCCCTGCCGTGTTTAATGTTTGCTCTGGTGAGTTTAAGTATACTTCTCATAACACTTTCCTCACCACTCCATAGAAGCAAGCCACGAGTTCACCTGAGTTTCCCTTGCCTTTTCATCATCGCTGCCGTATGGCGACAAAGAAAGCTCGCCTATGACCTTGCCGTCTTCTATGTATATTATCCTCGAAGCCCTGCACGCCGCCCTTGCATCGTGCGTCACCATGAGTATGCTTTGTCCGTTTTTGTTGAGCTCTGTGAGCATATCAAGCACCTCAGTGGTGTTTCGCTTGTTGAGAGCGCCTGTCGGCTCGTCAGCAAATAACAGCTTCGGCTCGTTTATAACAGCTCTTGCAATAGCACAGCGCTGCTGCTCGCCGCCTGAGCATCTTCCGGGCAGGTGAGTTTTTATGTGTGCTATGCCCATTTTCTCCATGAGCTCATCTGCTCTTTTGTCGGTCTCGGCTGCCGTGCGGCTCTTGTCCAGGTAAGCCGGAACTGTGATATTTTCAAACAGCGTGAGGTTGCTTACCAGATGCATCTGCTGAAAAATGAACCCGAAATCCTCTGCACGCAGCTTTGCAAGGCGCTTTTCGCTCATTTTAACTATGTCTTCACCGCCGTATATCACCTCGCCGCCGGTCGCTCTGTCCATGCCGCTGAGTGAATACAGCGTGGTGGATTTTCCTGAGCCGGAAGCGCCCATTATTACAGTAAAGTCGCCCTCATACACATCAAGGTCAAGCCCTGTCAGAACGTCAGTCTTCTCGCCGCCCTGCGAAAAGCTCTTGCAAAGCCCCTTTGCGCTGAGTATAACCTTTTTCATTGTATCAGCTCCTTTATGGATAACTATTCTTCTGTAAAGTTCAGCCCTTGCAGTAAACGGCCTCCTCAGGTATTCTCCGTTAACGACGGAGAATACATCGCAGGAGGTCGTGGTCTTACGCATTTACTATTTGTCTTATCTGCTCTGTCAGCTCGTCATATTCCTTTATGAAGCCGCTGTGATTATCATTGATGTACTCTTTGTCATCAGCCTTTGCCGCAGCTTCAAGAAGCCTTGCCTTTTCTGACAGCAGCTCTGCACCGATGTTCAGGGCAGTGCTCTTTATTGCGTGAACTGCTATCCTGTATCGCTCGGTGTCGTTTGCTTCAAATGCATCGTTAAGCTCTTTACCCGTGCCTGCGGCAGCGAATGTATCGAGCATCTCAAACCAGAACTGCTTTGAATCCATGCAGTATTTAAGCCCTGTCATGGCATTGATCCCCGGACATAGATCTCTGATGCGTTTTAACTCAATGATGCTCAACTCATCAGTTTCAGCAAGATCACTGTCTTCATCAGCTGAATGCAGCTTTTGTTTATCCTCTGGCAGATACCGCCTTAGCTGCTTTTCAAGGTCTTTGCTCTCGATAGGCTTTGTCAGGTAGTTGTCAAAGCCGGCATTGAGATACATCTCCTTAGCACCTACTATGGCATTTGCAGTCAGTGCTATGATGGCAGTGCTCTCGTCAGTGAGGTGACGAGCTCTTATCTCGCCAAGCACCTCAATGCCGTCCATTCCGGGCATCATTTGGTCAAGGAATATCACATCATAATCGCTTTTCTTAAGTATGTCAAGCGCCGCTCTGCCCGAGTCAGCCGTGTCAGCTTCGATGCCGAACAGATGAAGCAGGCTCTTGGCCACCTTAAGGTTCATGTCGTTGTCGTCTACTACGAGAACTCTTGCCTCCGGTGCATAAAGATGCAGCGTGGCTGACTGTGCGGCAGCAATTGCTGTCGGGTGCTCTTTGTAGTTGCCCATAGGCGTGCTGTCAGCTATCTGTTGTGTCAGTGTGAACGAGAAATCCGAGCCCTTGCCGTATTCGCTGTCTACTTTAAGCTCGCCGCCCATAAGCTCCAGCAGCTTTATGACTATCGGCATACCAAGGCCTGTGCCTTCGATGCTTCTTGTGTGCTCAGTGTCAAGCCGCCTGAACGATTCAAACAGCCCGTCCATGTCCTCATGCCGTATGCCGATGCCTGTGTCATTTACACTGACATTAAGGGTGATGCTGCCTTCATCGGAGCTGTCTTCCATGCCTATAGTGAGCTTTACAGAGCCCGACTTGGTGTACTTGACAGCATTTGAAAGGAGGTTCAAGATTATCTGCCTTATCCTCACATCATCGCCTTTAAGCCTGCATGGGAGATCTTCGTCTGCTACGCATTCAAATTCAAGCCCCTTCTCGGCAGCTTTTGGCGAGATGCTTGCAGCTATGTCGGATATCATCACGGCAGTGTCATATTCTGCCGGGACTATCTCCATTTTTCCGTTTTCTATCTTTGATAAGTCGAGTATGCTGTTTATGAGCGAGAGCAGTGTCTTGCCCGAGCTCTGTATGTTTGCGGCATATTCTCTTATGCCAGGCTCACGGCTCTCACGAAGTATCATCTCGTTCATGCCGAGCACGGCATTGATAGGTGTCCTTATCTCGTGAGACATCTGCGCAAGAAATGTGCTTTTTGCTTCATTCGCAGCCTCAGCCTCAGTCTTTTCAAGCCTGAGCATCTTTGCTTCAAGCTCCTTCTGGCGCTCACGCAGCTTCAGGGCTTCGAGCTTTCTTGACTCCTGCGTGTTGTCCTCGGTGCGCAGCAGATAGCCCTTTATCCTTTTGCCTGAATAGAGGAAGCTGACCGTTACCTTGTAGGTTGTGTTGTTTCTTGTCACAGTGAATGAAGGCAATTCGAGCCATTCGCTTATGCGCCTTGTGCATTCAAGTATCTTTCTGAAAGTCTCATTCTCGGCAGTCAGTGTCTTGTCGATGTAGATAGTGCCAAGCTCCGGCAGGCATTCAAGTGCCGCATCTGTGCAGCCGAGATAACGCATTTTCCTGTCAAAGCTCGCAAAGCCGATATCGCCTTTTTCTTCAAGGTTTGACAGTGTGCTGGCAGACACGTCATAAAGCGTTATCTTGCTCAGCACCACAAGGAACAGCGCCTGCGATATCGTGTAAGCAAGCGGCAGCAGCTCAAATGCGGGACTGATGAATTTTCCTGCAAGGAAAGCAACCATTATCAGTATATACATCGTCAGCAGAAGCATAGAGTTTATCTTTGAGACGTTCTTTCTTGTAAAGCTGTATGTGATAGCTGAAAGATTTGCTACGAGATACAATGCGATTATGACATAGTATACCGTGTGTACAAAGCCGTATTCCTTGACAAGGTAAGATACCCCGTCTATCTGCCGCAGCTCGGCGCTTGTGTAGAGCAGGTGGTTTTGTGCTGTGTTTATTGCAAAGAAGAATGTCACCGCCCCGACGGCAAGCATACCGCCCGATATGACCTTCGGCACCTTCAGTTTGCAGAAGCTCATTATGTACAGGAAGAAAAACAGCTCCAGAAAGCACCCGTCTAAGTAGCCTATGCCGTTTGCAAGGAGCGCTTCGTTGACGTTTTCAGCTGTTGCGACCTTAAGATAGCCGAGGTTGATTATCGGTATCAGCAGGAATATCATCGGGAAATGTACCGGGATATCCCTTCTCCAGCGGATCAGGAACACCGATGACAGCAGTACTGAGAATATGACATTGAAATGATAGTAATAGATCATTTTTATATCACCTGTAAATTTTAAATATTAATGTATATTATATCACAAAAAATTAAAAAAGTCAATTATACTTTTGGTATGGCTTCGGCAAGACAGCATAAAAAAACGACGCTGAACATATCATCAACGCCGTTTCTATTCTTCTTCACTTATAATCTGTAAGGCGATAAGCAGCTTGCTCACGCCGCAGTCCATAGCTTCTTTTTCGATGTATCTGTGAGCCTCGACTTCGCTCATCCCACGGGAGGATATCAGCTTCCACTTGGCCTTGTTAACAGTTCTGATCTCCTTCATCTTGTCTTCAAGGCTCAGCTGCTTTTTCTCAAACCGCCGCAGACGCTCACGGGTGCTCTGCATCCAGTCAAGAGCCTGCAAAAGAAGCTGTTTGGGGGCAGGCTTGGGCATCACAAAGACTCCGTACCTGCAAACATGGTCAGATACGTCATCGTAGTTTTGTATGTCGGTTATCAGTGCCACGACCGTGTGGTTATCGCTGCAAAGCTCTGTTGCGAGCCCTGCTGCGCTCTCGTCGGGCAGGGGGTCGGTTATGATGACCAGATCATACTGCCGCTCTGCAAGCACACGTCTTGCAGCGGCAGCGCTGCTCTTTGTCTCGGGCACAAAGCGCTTTTCCTCTTCAAGAAGCAAAGCGAGCTTCTGTGCCATATTCTTTGAAGACGAGACTATGAGCACACGGTAGCTTAGTTCCTTTAAGTTCAATTCCCGTCACCTCAAAGCGTGCAGTATGAGTCGATGATAGCTTTGGGAAGTCGGGAGGATATAAAGTCGCTGCTCTTTGCTGCGGCCTTTGCTTCCTCAATATCGGAGGGGAGCTCTGTAAGATCATGGGTAAGCTCCTCGGGGGCTTTAGCCGGGTCAAAGTCGCATATCTTGGGCATATAAAGCTCTCTCTTTATGCCGTCGATGCCGGCATAGATTATAAGAGCGAATGCAAGATACGGGTTTGCAAGCGGGTCGGGTGAGCGCAGCTCTGCACGTCTGCCAAGATCAGTTGCAGAGGGAATGCGTATCAGCTGCGAGCGGTTCTCGCTTGACCATGTGATGTATTTCGGGGCACAGCAGCTGCCAAGACGCTCGTAGGATCTCTCGTCCGGGTCAAGGAACAGCGTCATGCCTGAGATGTTTTCCATAATGCCTGCGATAACGTGTGTGAGCAGCACTCTGTTGAGTGCATCGCCACGAAGCGACAGGTTGATGTGGAATCCGTTGCCGGGCTTGTCGTTTATCGGCTTGGGTGAGAAGTCAGCCCATACACCGTTTCTTGCAGCGGCAGTTCTTACAACTGTCTGGAATGCAAAGGTGTTGTCAGCAGCAGTCAGAGCATCTGCATAGCGGAAGTCTATCTCATTCTGGCCGGGGCCTTTCTCGTGATAGCTCGACTCAGGGAAAATGCCCATCTGTTCAAGGGTAAGGCATATCTCACGCCTGATGTTCTCGCCCTTGTCATCGGGGGCGATGTCCATGTAGCCGGCGTTGTCGTAGGGGATAAATGTGCGCTCGCCGTTCTCATCAGTCTTGAAAAGATAAAACTCCATAGACGAGCCGAAGTCAAATTCAAGCCCGAGCTCCTTGGCTTCCTTGACAGCACTGATAAGAAGGCTCCTTGTGTCGCAGTCAAATGGGCTGCCGTCTGAGCGTGTTATCGTGCAGAACATTCTCACAACTCTGCCGTGCTCAGGCCTCCAGGGAAGCACCGAAAGCGTGTTAGGATCCGGGTGGAGCAGCAGGTCAGAGTAGATATCCGACCCGAAGCCGTCAACTGATGAAGCATCTATAGTTATACCCGAGGAGAATGCTCTCTCAAGCTCTGTAGGCATTATGGAGATATTCCTCTGTCTGCCGAAAACATCACAGAATGCAAGACGTATGAACTTTACGTCCTCCTCCTCGACATACTGTATTATCTCATCTGCATTGTAATTCATATCTGTCCTCCGATATTAAAAGCGTTGTGCAAAACAGGTCTTTATAATTATACACTATCAGCCGCTTGCTTGTCAACTCTCGTGTATTTTTTTATCAAACTTGTCTTTCCTGCCGGCGCCGGATACATCAAGGGGATAGTTTCCGCTGAAGCAGCCGTCGCAGAAGCCTTCTCCTGCAAGCTCGCAGAGCTTCTCGTTCGGGAAGAATGCAAGAGAGTCAGCGCCTATCTCTTTGGCTACGGCCTCTGTACGGTGAAGTCTGCTGGAGATAAGGTTCTCCTCGCTGTCGATGTCCGTTCCGAAATAGCATGAGTGCAGAAACGGCGGAGCAGTTATGCGGACGTGTACTTCCTTAGCCCCTGCCTCACGCAGCAGCCTTATTATCCTTGCACTTGTCGTGCCGCGCACGATAGAGTCGTCTATCATCACGACACGCTTCCCGGCAACAGTTTCCTTTATGACGCTGAGCTTTATCCTTACCTTGTCAGCACGCTCTGCCTGTGTAGGCTCGATAAAGCTGCGGCCTATGTATTTGTTCTTGATGAAACCCATGCCGTAGGGAATGCCGCTCTCCTCAGCATAGCCAAGTGCTGCATCAATGCCCGAATCCGGCACACCTATTACAACATCAGCCTCAACGGGGGAGTTCTTTGCAAGTATCCTTCCTGCCTTGATTCGTGAATGGTGAACACTTACACCCTCTATCACCGAGTCAGGTCTTGCAAAGTATATGTACTCAAATATGCATACACTTCTTTTTTTCTTCGGCAGCTTTATTGACGAGAGCCCGTCTTCGCTGACAGTGACTATCTCGCCCGGCTCAACATCACGCAGCAGCCTTGCTCTTACTGCATCAAGCGCACAGCTTTCAGATACAAAGACATATGCGCCGTTTTCTTTCTGCCCGATGCATAACGGCCTTAGCCCGAACGGGTCACGGAAGGCTATCAGTTTTGTGGCTGTCATTACTATGCAGGAATATGCGCCCTTAAGCTCTTTCATAGCTCTGGCGATAGCTTCTTCAGTCGAGCCGCAGTTTATTCTTTCACGTACTATCGCATAGGCTATCGCTTCGCTGTCAGTCGTGCAGTGGAATATCGCACCCGACAGCTCAAACTGTGACCTGAGCTCTGCCGCATTTACTAAGTTGCCGTTGTGAACGAGCGCCATGTTGCCCTTTATGTGCCTTATGCACAGCGGCTGAATGTTGCTCTGCTCGTTTCCGCCGGTGGTCGAGTATCTTACATGGCCGACTGCCATCTGAGCCGAGCCGAGTGATGCCACACGCTCGCTGTCAAACACCTCAGACACGAGCCCCATATCCTTTTCACAGCGCATAATACCGTCATCACAGACGGCGATGCCGCAGCTTTCCTGCCCCCTGTGCTGGAGCGCATAAAGACCGTAGCAGGTACTGCTTGCAGTACCTGCGTCCTTGTCAAATATACCGAAAACGCCGCATTCCTCGTGTAACTGTCCTGTCACGGTGTTTCCTCCTTAAAGAAGTGTGTAGCCCATAAGAAACTCATCAGCTTCACGGGCGCAGTCGATGCCTTCACGGATAGCTCTTACGACCAGCGACTGGCCGATGTGTGCATCGCCTGCACAGAAGAGCTTGCCGCCGATGCGGTGTCCTTCAGATGTGAGCCTGTTGCGCTCACTTAGCTTTGCACCGAATGCCTCAGCTACATATTCCTCGCAGCCGAGGAAGCCTGCGGCGATAAGTGCTATCTCGCAGGGGAGCGTCTGCTCGCTGCCCTCTACCTCAACACCTCTGCCTGAGGAGAAGTCGAGCTTGACTGTCTTTACGGCCTTAAGTGCTCCGTTATCGTCCTTTATGAATTCCTTGACGGTTGTCTGATATATCCTCGGGTCGCTGCCGAATACTGCGGCTGCTTCCTCCTGGCCGTAGTCTGTCTTGCATACCTTAGGCCACTCGGGGAAGGGGTTGTCTGCTGCTCTTTCGTCAGGGAGCTTTGGCATTATCTCAAGCTGTGTAACGCTCTTGCAGCCCTGTCTTACAGCTGTGCCTACACAGTCGTTGCCTGTGTCACCGCCGCCTATTACTATCACGTTCTTGCCCTTTGCTTCCTTGGGCTTGCTGCCTGAAAGCAGTGTCTTTGTGCAGTCCTTTAAGTAATCCACTGCAAATCTGACACCTTTAGCATCACGCCCGGGTGCGTTTATGTCTCTCGGCTTTGAAGCGCCGCAGGCAAGGATAACTGCATCAAATTCATCAGCTATCTCCTGTGATGAAACATCTACGCCTACATTGCAGCTTGTTCTGAACTCAACGCCCTGCTGCTCCATTATCTTGACACGTCTGCTTATAATGTCCTTTTCGAGCTTCATGTTCGGTATGCCGTACATGAGCAGGCCGCCAACTGCATCCTCACGCTCGAAGACCGTTACGCTGTGGCCTCTGCGGCTGAGCATATCAGCAGCTGCAAGTCCCGAAGGACCTGAGCCGATGACTGCTATCTTTTTGCCGGTCTTGTGCTGCTCGGCTATGGACTTTATCAGGCCGTTCTCATAGCCGTATTCGATTATCATTCTCTCGTTGTCCCTTACCGTTACCGGCGAGTCGTTCACGCCGCATATGCAGGCTTTCTCGCACAGTGCCGGACACACTCTTGATGTGAACTCGGGGAAGGGGTTAGTCATCAGCAGTCTTTCAAGTGCAAGCTCAGGCCTGCCTCTGTAAAGTAACTCGCCCCATTCGGGAATGAGGTTGTTTAAAGGGCAGCCGCTCATCATTCCGCCTATGAGCTGCCCGTTCTGGCAGAACGGCACACCGCAGTTCATGCACCTTGCCGCCTGCTGCCTTCTTGACTGCTCGTCAAGAGGGCGGTGGAAGTCGTTAAAATCCTTTATTCTGTCAAGAGGCGCTGCGGCAGTGTTTTCCTGCCTTTCATATTCCATAAAACCAGTCGGCTTACCCATAGGTCATTTCTCCTTCTTTATAAGCTCAAATGCTTCTATCTCTGCCTGCTCGTGTGTCAGACCCTTTTCTTCAAGCTCTATCATTGCCTTGTGCATATTTGAATAATCGTGCGGTATTATCTTCTTGAACATGGGCAGATAGCTGCCGAAGTCGTCAAGAATGTGTTTTGCCTTTGCAGAACCTGTCTTTTCAAGGTGCTCTTCGATAAGTGAGCGCAGGTTCTTTATGTCGTGCTTTTCTGTTACCTCTGTGGAGTTTACAAGCTCCTTGTTCAGTCTCATGTAGAGGTCTCTGTTCTCATCGAGAACATATGCGATACCGCCAGACATACCAGCTGCAAAGTTCTTGCCTGTCGTGCCGAGGATAACAGCCACGCCGCCTGTCATGTATTCGCAGCCGTGGTCGCCTACACCCTCGCATACAGCAGTAGCACCAGAGTTTCTTACGCAGAAACGCTCACCGGCTATGCCGTTTATGAATGCCTTGCCCGATGTAGCACCGTAAAGCGCTACGTTGCCGCAGATGATGTTCTCGTCAGCCTCAAAGCCCGACTTCTCAGGTGTCATAAGTACGAGCTCGCCGCCCGAAAGACCCTTGCCGAAGTAGTCGTTTGAGTCGCCTGTCAGCCTGAGTGTCAGACCCTTCGGTATAAATGCACCGAAGCTCTGTCCGCCCGAGCCATGACAGTTGATAGTGAATGTACCTTCCTCGATGTCTGTGCCGAAAGCACGGGTTATCTGTGAACCGAGCGCTGTGCCGAATGCACGGTCGGTGTTTGATACCTCAACATCTATGCTCTTTTTCTCCTTGCTCTTTAAAGCCTTTGCAAGACCTTTTTTGAGCACACGCTCATCAAGTGTCTTTTCAAGCTCGAAGTCGTATTTGTCAGCATCAACGAAATGCTGCTTGTCGCTCTCCGAGTAGAAAAGTATCCTTGAAAGGTCTACGTCTTTGTCAGCCTTCGAGTAGAGAAGGTCAGTCCTGCCTATGAGCTCGTCAACAGTTCTTATTCCGAGACGAGCCATGTAAGCTCTCATCTCCTCTGCTGCAAAGCGCAGGAAGTTTATAACGTATTCAGGCTTGCCCTTGAAGCGCTTTCTGAGCTCGGGGTTCTGTGTTGCTATACCCATAGGGCAGGTATCCTTGTCGCATACTCTCATCATTACGCAGCCCATAGTAACCAGCGGAGCGGTAGCAAAGCCGTATTCCTCTGCACCTAAGAGTGCTGCTATAAGTATGTCACGGCCTGTCATGAGCTTGCCGTCTGTTTCTATAGTTACCTTTGAACGCAGACCGTTCATGCAAAGGCACTGGTGTACCTCAGCTATGCCCGACTCCCACGGGAGACCTGCGTTGTATACCGAGCTTCCGGGGGCTGCACCTGTGCCGCCGTCAAAGCCCGAGATAAGTATTATCTGAGCGCCTGCCTTTGCAACGCCGCAGGCTACAGTTCCGACACCGGCCTCGCTTACGAGCTTGACCGATATACGAGCCTTGTCGTTTGCGTTCTTAAGGTCGTAGATAAGCTCTGCAAGGTCTTCTATCGAATAGATGTCGTGATGAGGCGGCGGTGAGATAAGACCAACGCCTGCCGTTGAGTGACGTGTCTTTGCTATCCACGGATATACCTTGTTCTTCGGTAAGTGACCGCCCTCGCCGGGCTTTGCGCCCTGTGCCATTTTTATCTGTATCTCGCTTGCAGAAACGAGGTATTCATTCGTAACACCAAATCTGCCAGATGCGACCTGCTTGATAGCCGAGCCCTTGATAGTGCCGAGCCTTTCAGCGTCCTCACCGCCTTCGCCGCTGTTTGACTTGCCGCCGATGCTGTTCATAGCCTGAGCAAGACACTCGTGTGCTTCCTTGGAGATTGAGCCATAGCTCATAGCACCTGTCTTGAAACGCTTCATGATGCTTTCAGCGCTCTCGACTTCTTCAATCGGTATGCCGCCGTTCTCGTCAAACTTAATGCCGAGAAGGCTTCTTATAGTCAGCTGCTTTGCGGTCAGCTTGCTTGAATATTCATCGTATGCTGCCTGGTCATTGTTCCATGCTGCTTTCTGGAGCAGATGTATTATCTCAGGTGTGTAAAGATGCTCTGTCTTGCCGCTGCGCAGTCTGTGGCTGCCCGAGCTCTCGATGCCCTTGGGTGTTTCAAAGCCGAGCGGATCAAATGCTGCACGGTGGAGCTTTTCTGTTCTGCAGCTGATGTCGTCGAGCTTGATGCCGCCTATCCTGCTGACAGTGCCCTTGAAGTATTTATCAATGAGCTCCTGCGAGATGCCCACAGCCTCAAACAGCTTCGAGCCGTGGTAGGACTGTATCGAGGAGATACCCATTTTTGAGGATATCTTTACTATGCCGTCGAGTATAGCCTTGTTGTAGTCGTTCTCTGCTGCGTAGAAGTCCTTGTCAAGCAGCCCTGTGTCGATAAGCTCCCTGATAGTCTCCTGTGCAAGATACGGGTTGACAGCGCAGGCACCGTAGCCGAGCAGAGTTGCGAAGTGGTGAACAGCTCTTGGCTCTGCACTCTCTAATACTATTGATACAGCTGTGCGTTTCTTTGTTGCTACAAGGTGCTGCTGTAAAGCCGCAACTGCAAGCAGCGAGGGGATAGCTGCACGGTATTCATCAATGTCTCTGTCAGAGAGGATAAGTATGTTAGCGCCTGCTCTGTAAGCCTTGTCAGCCTCGATAAAGAGCTTCTCTATAGCAGTTTCAAGAGTTGTACCTATATAATATGTAATTGATATTACAGCCGAGCGCAGCCAGTCGTTGTCGAGCGCCTTTATCTTGAGCATATCTGTGCTTGTGAGTATCGGGTTCTCGACCTTGAGCACACGGCAGTTGTCTGCTGTTTCTTCAAGCAGATTGCCGTCCTTGCCGATGTACATAGCTGTGTCTGTTACTATGTGCTCTCTTATCGCATCGAAAGGCGGATTTGTTACCTGCGCAAACAGCTGTCTGAAATATGAGAACAGCGGCGGATCGTTCTTGTCGAGCTGGGGGAGAGCAATGTCAGAGCCCATTGAGATGATAGGCTCGGCAGCATTCTGCGACATCGGGAGTATAACATTCATTATATCCTCGTATGTATAGCCGAATGCCTTCTGCATCTTTTCAAGCTGCTTTGAGTCGTAGCTCGGAACGTGCTTGTTGGGTATGTGCAGATCATGCAGCCTTACCAGCCCGTTGTCGAGCCATTCGCCGTAGGGCTGTAATCTCGAATAGTATTTCTTAAGCTCAGCATCGTCCTTTATGCGGCCTTCCTTTGTGTCAGCAAGCAGCATCTTGCCGGGACGAAGCCTATCCTTCTTTACTATATTCTCAGGTGCAACATCTATGCAGCCTGTCTCGGATGAAAGGATAAGGAAGCCGTCCTTTGTGATGCAGTATCTTGAAGGACGCAGACCGTTTCGATCAAGCACGGCACCCATTACCTCACCGTCAGAGAAAAGTATAGATGCAGGGCCGTCCCACGGTTCCATCATAGTTGCGTAATACTGATAGAAGTCGTACTTGTCCTTTGAGATATCACGCATATTGCTCCACGGCTCGGGTATGGATATCATAACTGCGAGCGGAAGCGGCATACCGGACATTACCATGAATTCAAGTGCATTGTCAAGCCTTGCCGAGTCAGAGCCGTTAACGTTTATAGCAGGGAGGATGTTGCTCATATCGTCCTCGAATGCCTTGCAGTGCATAGTCTCCTCACGGGCGAGCATCTTGTCGGCATTGCCTGTGATAGTGTTTATCTCGCCGTTGTGAACGATTATGCGGTTGGGGTGAGCCTTTTCCCAGCTGGGTATCGTGTTTGTTGAGAAGCGGCTGTGTACCATAGCGATAGCAGATACATAATCCTTCTCCTGAAGATCCTTGTAGAATCTCCTGAGCTGTCCTACAAGGAACATACCCTTGTATACAACAGTTCTCGATGAGAGCGAGCAAACATAGCTTGTCTCATTTGCCTGCTCAAATATGCGCCTTGCAATGTAGAGCTGCCTGTCAAAGGGAAGACCCTTTTCCACATTCTCAGGTCTCTTTACAAAGCCCTGGCATATAAAAGGCATACTCTCCTTTGCACGGGAGCCTAAGATATCCGCATCATGCGGAACATCACGCCAGCCAAGAAGCTGCATACCTCTCTTGCAGAGAATCACCTCAAACATCTTTTTAGCAACGCTTCTTTTTAGCTCGTTCTGCGGGAAAAAGAACATACCGACGCCGTAATCACCGTCAGAGCCTATCTCAAATCCGAGCTCCTTGCACTTTCTGTGATATAAAGAATCAGGTATCTGTGTAAGTATACCTACGCCGTCGCCTGTCTTGCCCTCGCCGTCCTTGCCGGCACGGTGTTCGAGCTTCTCAACGATAGAAAGAGCGTCAGACACTACCTTGTGAGAGCGCCTTCCCTTTATATTGACTACTGCACCTATACCGCAGCTGTCATGCTCGAAGCGTTTGTCATACATACCCTTCTGCTGATAGAGTTCTCTGCTCAAATTTTCCATTTTCAACACCTCATGATAAGTTTATAGTTAACTGTACACTGTTAACTGTTAACTAAGGCAATACCGCACAACCACCGGCGGATACCTTTGTGTGCCATCTACTTGCGGATTTTCCGTCATATCACACAGAGAATTCTTGCCATACGGTAGTATGCCTGCGAATTTTCTATGCAATCTGACGAAAAATCCGACTGCGCATCTGACACACAATGGTCGTGCGGTATTGCCCTAAATAAAAAAGCGTCCTTACGGGCAGACCGCAAGACGCTGTAAAACAAAAAAGCAAAGGCATACTTTGGGCACCACCCATAAAGAACGCCTTTGCTCTTTATACAAATATTAGCATAAAAAGTCTGAAAAGTCAAGTGTTCCGGCGCTATTTGCGAAGATTTGTGAAAAATGAACGTAAATACAAATCTCAAAAATGCAAAAAATTGTAATTTTTAACGATTTGCGAAAAACCCCCTTGACAAATCGCACAGGCTGATTTATAATTTGCACATAGACAGCAACGAGGCTGCGAGCTTGAATTGGCTTGCAGTCTTTTTTTGTAATAACGCTCGGGTCTTGTATGCCTTTTGCGGTATCGCAAATGCTGCTGTATATAGTTACACAATGGAGTGTATAAGTTTCAGGTTCGACTTATACGCTCTTTATTTTTTGGGAGGGATCTTTTTATGGAACTGGAAAAAATCATGGAGGCCATCAGTGAGACCAACTCGGCGATATACGGCGTGTGGTTCATGATAGCCGTAGCGCTTGTGTTCTTTATGCAGGCGGGCTTTGCAATGGTGGAGACGGGCTTTACCCGTGCTAAAAATGCAGGCAACATCATCATGAAAAACCTTATGGATTTCTGTATCGGTACAGTAATGTTCATAGCAATAGGCTTCGGCCTTCTTCTCGGTGAAGATGCAATGGGCATCATCGGTAAGCCCGGCTTTGATATCTTCACAAGCTACGACAACTTCGCATGGGATCAGTTCGTATTCAACCTCGTGTTCTGTGCTACAACTGCTACTATAGTATCAGGCGCTATGGCTGAAAGAACTAAGTTCTTATCCTACTGCGTATACTCAGCAGTAATCTCAGCTTTCATCTATCCGGTAGAAGCACACTGGATATGGGGCGGCGGCTGGCTCGCAGAGCTTGGTTTCCACGATCTTTCGGGTTCCTGCGCTATACATATGGTCGGCGGCGTTTGCGCACTTATCGGTGCTAAGATGGTCGGCCCCCGTATAGGCAAATTCACAAAGGCTAAGGACGGCGAGATCAAAGTAAACGCTATTCCCGGTCATAACCTCACACTCGGCGCACTCGGCTGCTTCATTCTCTGGTTCGGCTGGTATGGCTTCAACCCGGCAGCTGCTTCTGAGGTAGGTCAGCTCGACTCTATCTTCCTTACAACAACAGTGGCTCCTGCAGTTGCAACAGTTGTATGTATGATATTCACATGGCTCAAATATGGCAAGCCTGATGTTTCAATGTGCCTTAACGCATCTCTTGCTGGTCTTGTCGGCATCACAGCAGGCTGCGACGTGCTCGACTGCTTCGGTGCTATAATGGTCGGCGTTGTTTCCGGTCTTCTCGTATGCTTCGGCGTATGGCTCCTTGACTATAAGCTCCACATAGACGACCCTGTCGGTGCGGTAGCAGTTCATATGATGAACGGTATCTGGGGCACACTTGCTGTAGGTCTTTTCGCAACATCTTCTGCACCCGGCTATCATATCCAGCTTGAAGCAGGCGGCATCAAGGAAGAAGGCCTTCTCTATGGCGGCGGTTTTGAGCAGTTAGGTCTTCAGGCTCTCGGCGTAGTTTCAGTAGCAGGCTGGGCAGCAATAGCTATCACAATAACATTCCTTATTATAAAGGCAACACTTGGTCTTAGAGTTTCCGAGCAGGAAGAGATCATAGGTCTTGACGCTACAGAGCACGGCCTCGTATCCTCTTATGCAGACTTCGCTCCTTCTATGGGTGAGATCTCAATGCACGGCTATACAAAGGACGACGCTAAGAGCGTAACAAAGGTCGAAGCTCCTGCTAAGCCTGTAGTTCCTGTAGAAAAGGCTGTAGAGGTAGAGAGCTACACAACAGACATCGACACAAACAAGTTCACAAAGATAGTTGTAGTATTCAAGCAGACAAAGCTCGCAGAATTCATACACGCTATGGATCAGATAGGCATAACCGGTATCACAGTAACAAACGTTATGGGCTGCGGTATGCAGAGCGGCTCCAAGAACTACTACAGAGGTACTGCTGTAGAGACAACACTTCTTCCTAAAGTAAAGGCTGAGATAGTTGTCTGCAAGGTACCTGCAAGAACTGTCATAGACGCTGCCAAGGCAGCACTTTACACCGGCAGCTACGGTGACGGTAAGATCTTCGTATACGACATCGAGAACGTCATCAAGATCCGTACCGGTGAGGAAGGCTACGATGCCCTTCAGGACAGCGGCGATGACTAAATCAGCTTAGTTTAGCTGAGGTCCGCCTTAGGCGATGAAATAAAAAACGACCTCCAATATTGCAAAAGCCCCCGACGGAAGTATCTGTCGGGGTGCTTTTGGTCTATATAATAATGTATAGATACCATACCTTTAATGAAAAGCAAGACCCCCGAAGTTTTAAAACCTCGGGGGTGATCATTGTTTAATGTGTTCTTTTAGTATTTACCTTTATAATACATTATTAAATGTATCTCTTGATAGCTGTTATCTGGCTGTATGTAAGAACATTCGAGAGGTTCGATATAACGATACCTGTTTCCTCACACTGAGCCTCGACCATTCTGCCGTTGCCGAGATAGATGCCAACGTGGTAGATAGATGCATATGAGCCGTAACCAAAGAATATTACATCGCCGGGTATCATATCATTGTATGAAACGCTCGTGCCGTAGTATGCCTGAGATGCAGCATAGTGGGGGAGCGACATACCTATCTGACCGTATGAGAGCATTACAAGACCCGAGCAGTCGGTAGCTCTGAAGTTCGAGCCTGCCCATACATACGCACCGCCTACATTCGAGAGAGCGTAGTTAAGTACGATGTCTATCTTCTCCTGACGTGAGCTGTCGTTTAAAAGCTCCTGTGCAGGACGTGAAGGCTCGGGAGCCTGTGTTGTCGTTGTGTATACTCCGGGCGACGGTGTCCAGTCATCATCGTCATCGTCGTCGTCGTCAGAATAATCCACCCAGCCCTGAGTGTATACAGGGGGAGGAGTCGTTGTGGTCGTAGTCGTGGTAGTTGTTGTAGTCGTAGTTGCAGTCTTTGCTTCTTCGGAAACAGAGGATATCTTGGCCTTTAATTCCTCAGCCTGTGCATCGAGCTCTGCCTTGTCAGCTGTCAGCTCCTGCAAGGTCTTGTCAGACTCTTCCTTTAAGTAATCGAGCTTTGTTTTCTGCTCTGTCAGCTCGTCATTCTGCTCCTGGAATTCAAGGCTCTTTGCCTTTAACTTTTCCGACTGTTCTTCAAGCGTTACCTGCTTGGCTTCGAGGTCGTTCTTCTGAGCGATAAGGTCATCAAGCACCTGATTGTCATGCTCTGCCACACGCTGTATAAGCTCCAGTCTCATGAGCACATCGTAGAAATCCTCCGAGTTCATGATAACATCAGTGTAGCTCTCAGTGCCTGCAACATACATAGCCCTGAGCCTTCCGCTGAAATCGTCAAGACCCTTCTTTATCTCCTCGGTCTTTACCTCTATCTGATGCTTTGTCTCGTAGAGCTCACCTGCGAGGGTGGCCATTTCGTCCTCAGTCTGCTTTATATTGTCCTCAACGAGCTTTATCTTCTCGTTTACGGTGTCTATCTGTTCCTTTATAGCGTCGAGCTTTTCTACCTGAGATTCTATATCAGAAGCCTTGGAATATATCTTCTTGTCAAGCTCCTCCTGCTTCTCATCGAGCCTTGCGAGCCTCTGCCTGTACTCGTCAGGCGTTGCGCTTATCACCGGCACAGACTGATTGATGTTCGAGCCTATAACGGTCGCTGTTATCAGAAAAGCCGCCGCCATAGCGACTATTTTCTTTATTCTTGCTTTTATATACATTGTATCAAACTCCATTTAAACGTCTTCTGGATTGTTGTCAATTTGTAATTATTATACACCCATATGTAATTTTTGTCAAGGTCTTTCACATAAAATTCACCAAACGAGTACGAAAATTTGTAGGGTAAGTATAAAATGCAGTCTTGATACGGCGTTTGCTGCAATGGTTACAAATCGGTAAATGGATTTCCGTGTACGATCAGTGTTTGCAAGCGGAGTGATTCTGAGCGAATGGCCTGTACAAAGACGGACCTGATCTTGCGATATGCATCCCTTACCGGCATTTGCAAATGCTTTTTAAGCTTTTGCACGCATTGTTAAAATTGCATTGTTTTGCAGGAAAGCAGGGTAAAAAATTCATAAATGTACTATTTACAAATAGGGGGTTATATGCTATAATATTAGTTGATATCATGAATGTAAGGAGGAGAGCATAGTGCAAAAGGCATATCTTATACTTGAAAACGGCACTATATTCGAGGGCAAGAGCTTCGGAGCTTCCGGTGAAGCTGTTGGTGAGATAGTTTTTACTACTGCAATGACAGGCTATCTTGAAACACTTACCGACCCCAGCTATTATGGCCAGATAGTTTGTCAGACATTTCCTCTTATAGGAAATTATGGCGTTATTCCCGCTGATTTTGAAAGCGAGCGTCCTCATTTGAAGGCTTATATTGTCAGAGACAGGTGTCAGGAGCCCAGCAACTTCCGCTGCGAGGGTGATCTTGACACTTTTTTAAAGAAAGAAGGAATCGTCGGTATCTACGGTATCGACACCAGAGCACTTACCAAGATCGTGCGTGAATACGGCGTTATGAACGGCAAGGTGGTAACAGAGGGCTCAGGCTCGGGCTTCGGCCTTTCAGAGCTTAAGAACTATACCATAAAAGATGCCGTGAAGAACACAACTTGCAAGGAAGAGCATACAGAGACTCCCGTCAGCGTCAAGAGACGTGTAGTGCTGTGGGATTTCGGCGCTAAGGCTAATATCGAGCGTGAGCTCGTAAACAGAGGCTGCGAGGTGACTGTTATCCCTGCCGGCACAAAGGCAGAGAGGATATTCGAGCTTGCTCCTGACGGTATAATGCTTTCAAACGGCCCCGGCGACCCGGCAGAGAATGTAGAGATAATCGCCGAGCTTGCAAAGGTCTGCGAGAAGAAGATACCGACCTTCGGTATATGCCTTGGCCACCAGCTGCTCGCTCTTTCACAGGGCGCTAAGACCAGTAAGCTCAAATACGGCCACAGAGGTGCTAACCAGCCCTGCGAGAACGTTGAGACAGGCAGAGTGTATATCACCAGCCAGAACCACGGCTATGCAGTCGATAACGACAGTGTCCCCGAGGGCGGAAAGATATGGTTCAAAAATGCAAACGACGGTACCTGCGAGGGTATAAAGTATGACAGTATGCCGGCATTCTCGGTGCAGTTCCACCCCGAAGCCTGCGGCGGCCCTCTTGATACCGGGTTCCTGTTTGATGAGTTTATGGAGCTTATCGACAAGGCAAAGTAAGTTTGTAGGCCTTAAGGCCGTTTACAGGTGCTGCGTTTTTGCAAGCCCTGTTGCCCCTTAAGCTGTAGCTTTTGGGAATAAAGACCATAACTGTTAACTTAGAAACTGGAGGTTTTTTAAATGCCTTTAAATAAAGATATTAAACGTGTTCTCGTGATAGGCTCAGGCCCTATAGTAATAGGCCAGGCAGCTGAGTTTGACTATGCGGGTACACAGGCGTGCCGTGCGCTCAAGGAAGAAGGGCTTGAGGTTATCCTTATAAATTCCAACCCTGCTACCATTATGACGGATAACCACATGGCTGATAAGATATATATCGAGCCGCTCACACTTGAAACGGTAAAGCGTGTCATCAAGAAAGAGCGCCCTGACTCGGTACTCTCTACCCTCGGCGGCCAGACAGGTCTTACACTGTCCATGCAGCTTGCAAAAGAGGGCTTCCTTGATAAATACGGCGTAAAGCTCCTGGGCGCAAACCCTGAGACGATTGATAAGGCTGAGGACAGACAGATGTTCAAGGATACTATGGAGTCTATCGGCCAGCCTTGTATACCTTCGCTCGTTGTCAATGACGTTGAGAGCGCTGTTGATTTTGCAAACGAGCCCGGTATTGGCTATCCGCTCATTATCCGCCCTGCATTCACCCTTGGCGGTACAGGCGGCGGAATAGTCAACAACGAGGAGGAGCTCCGTGAGATAACAAGAAACGGCCTCTACCTTTCGCCTATAACACAGGTCCTCGTTGAGAAGTGTATCGCAGGCTGGAAGGAGATAGAGTTCGAGGTAATGCGTGACTCAAAGGGCAACGTCATCACCGTCTGCTCTATGGAGAACTTCGACCCTGTCGGTGTTCATACAGGCGACTCTATCGTTATCGCTCCGTGCGTAACACTTGCTGATAAGGAGTATCAGATGCTCCGTTCGGCAGCTCTTAAGATAATAGATACTTTAAAGGTAGAGGGCGGCTGTAACTGCCAGTTCGCACTCGACCCTGAGACTTTTGACTATGCAGTGATCGAAGTAAACCCCAGAGTTTCACGTTCGTCAGCACTTGCTTCAAAGGCTACAGGCTACCCGATAGCAAAGGTAGCAGCAAAGATAGCTATCGGCTATACTCTTGATGAGATAAAGAACGCCGTTACCGGCAAGACCTGTGCCTGCTTTGAGCCTGCACTCGACTATGTAGTTGTAAAGCTGCCTAAGTGGCCGTTTGATAAGTTCGTTTACGCTAAGCGTGAGCTCGGTACTCAGATGAAGGCTACCGGAGAGGTAATGGCTATAGGCACTACCTTCGAGCAGGCTATCATGAAGGCTGTAAGAGGTGCTGAGATAGGCCACGACTGCCTTATCTCGCCTAAGTTTGAAGCTCTTTCTGATGAGGAGATAAGAAACAAGCTCCATGACTGCAACGATGAGCGTCTTTTCGTTGTTTATGAGGCATTAAGACGTGGCGTTACAGTTGATGAGATACATAGCATCACAAAGATAGACGAGTGGTTCCTCTATAAGCTCACAAAGCTTATCAACATCGAGCGTGAGCTTGCAAAGGGCATACTTACCTATGACCTTTATACCGAAGCTAAGAAGCTCGGCTACCCTGACTGCGTTATTGAGCGCCTTTCCGGCTGTATGGTCGAAAAGCCCCTCTCGGCTGTTTATAAAATGGTCGATACCTGCGCTGCTGAATTCTCTGCGCAGACACCTTATTTCTACTCGACCTACGACAACGACGACGAAGCTGCTGAGTTTATCGCCGATAAGGCAAGCGGCAATAAGACAGTCATCGTATTCGGTTCAGGCCCTATCAGAATAGGCCAGGGTATCGAGTTCGACTATGCTTCCGTTCACTGCGTGTGGGCATTAAAGGAAAAGGGCTTTGACGTTGTTATCGTAAATAACAACCCCGAAACTGTTTCTACAGACTTTGATACAGCTGACAGGCTTTATTTCGAGCCGCTGACTAATGAAGATGTATATAACATCATCAAGGTCGAGAAGCCATACGGCGTTGTTGTTGCATTCGGCGGTCAGACAGCTATCAAGCTCACAAAATTCTTGGCAAGCAAGGGTGTCAATATCCTCGGTACACCTCCTGACAGCATAGATGCCGCAGAGGACAGAGAGCGTTTTGATGAGCTTCTTGAAAGGCTCCAGATAAAGCGCCCCAAGGGTGACACTGTAATGACCTGCGACGAGGCATTGAAGGCAGCAAATGAGATAGGCTATCCTGTTCTTATGCGTCCCTCTTACGTTCTCGGCGGTCAGAATATGATAATCGCCTTTACCGATGACGATATCAGAGAGTATATGGCGATAATACTTGCACAGGGTATCGAGAACCCCGTGCTTATAGACAAGTATCTCATGGGCACAGAGCTTGAGATAGACGCTATCTGCGACGGAGAGGAGATACTTATCCCCGGTATCATGGAGCATATCGAGAGAACTGGTATTCACTCCGGCGACTCGATAGCCGTATATCCTGCATGGAATGTCTCCGACAGCCTTATGAGACGTATAGTTGACTGCTCACGCAAGCTCGCTGTTGCGCTCAATACAAAGGGTCTTGTAAATATCCAGTATATCGCATACCACGATGAGCTTTATATAATCGAAGTCAACCCCCGTTCTTCAAGAACGATTCCCTATATCTCCAAGGTAACAGGCGTGCCTATGGTAGACCTTGCAACAAGGTGTATGCTCGGCGAAAAGCTCGCAGATATGGGCTACGGCACAGGGCTTTACAGAAATTCACCATACGTTGCAGTCAAGGTGCCTGTGTTCAGCTTTGAAAAGCTTATAGACGTTGATAACCAGTTGGGCCCTGAGATGAAATCGACAGGCGAGGTGCTTGCGGTTTCAAGCTCACTTGAGGAGTCGCTTTATAAAGGCCTTATCGCTGCCGGCTATAAGCTCGGCAAGAAGGGCGGCGTGTTTATCACAGTCCGTGACTCTGACAAGAGAGAGATTCCGCAGACAGCCAAGAAGTTCTATGACTTAGGTTTTAAGATATACGCTACAAAGGGTACAGCCGCAGTGCTTGAAGAGCACGGCATACCTGCCGAGGCTGTTCCGAAGATCCACGAGAGCGACCATAACACACTTACCCTCATCGAGAGCGGCAAGGTGGGCTACGTTATCTCGACATCTTCCAAGGGCAGGATACCCACAAGAGATTCCGTTAAGATAAGAAGAAAGACAGTAGAATGGAATATTCCCTGCCTTACATCTATAGATACAGCTAATGCTATAGCAGACTCTATACGCTCGAAGTTCACCGAATCGACTACCGAGATAGTTGATATCAACCACATGAGAACCGAGAAGCACAAGATAGAGTTCACAAAGATGCATGGCTGCGGCAACGACTATATCTACATCAACTGCTTCGAGCAGACTATAGACAACCCCGAGGGTCTTGCACTTGAACTGTCTGACAGACACTTCGGCATAGGCGGCGACGGTATCATACTTATCTGCCCGTCAAAGGTCGCAGACGGTAAGATGCGTATATTCAACCTTGACGGCTCAGAGGGCAAGATGTGCGGCAATGGCATCAGATGCGTGGCTAAATTCATGCGTGACAACGGCATCGTTGACCGTGACGAGATGAAGATAGAAACACTAAGCGGCATTATGAGCGTATCGCTCCAGCGCCACTACGGCCAGGTAAACGGTGCGACAGTAAATATGGGTGCGGCAATACTTAAGCCCTCGCTCATACCTACAACACTCCCTGAGGACGACAACGGTCTTGTAGTCAACAGGCCGCTCGATATCGACGGTGAGACATATAACGTTACCTGCGTATCAATGGGCAACCCCCACTGCGTAACGTTCATGAACAATATCGACAGCATCGAGATAGAAAAGCTCGGGCCTAAGTTCGAGTTCAACAGCGTGTTCCCTGACAGAGTCAATACCGAGTTTATCAAGGTGATCGACGAGACGACCCTTAAGATGCGTGTATGGGAGCGTGGCTCGGGCGAGACATGGGCTTGCGGCACAGGTGCCTGCGCAGCAACAGTTGCAGCTGTATTAAACGGCTACTGCCCGAAGAACACCGACATTACAGTAAGACTCAAAGGCGGTGACCTTGTTATCAAGGTAACTGACGATGCAGTTTATATGACAGGTAATGCTGTGACTGTATTCAAGGGCGAGATAACTGTATAATTTCATCAGAAAGCGAGTGAATATCAATGGTCAAGGTAAATGAAAACTACTTAAAGCTGGAAAAGAATTATCTTTTCATAAATATTGCCAAGAAGGTGAACGCATATAAGGCTGCTCACCCCGAGGCTGATATCATAAGAATGGGTATCGGCGACGTAACTCTGCCTATCTGTAAGGCAGCAGTTGATGCTATGAAAAAGGGCGCAGATGAAATGGGCGTCAAGGAGACCTTCAAGGGCTATGAGGACTCGGGCGCTGGCTATGACTTCCTGCGTGAGGCTGTTTCAGGCTACTATAAGAGCTTCGGCGTTGACGTGCCTGCCGACGATATAAGAATTAATGACGGCGCTAAGGCTGACTGCGGCAATATCGTTGATATCTTCGGCGATGATAACACTATCCTCATCACAGACCCTGCATACCCTGTGTATGTTGATTCAAACAGAATGAGCGGCAGAAAGGTCATCTTCGCAGACAGTGACGAGTCCAACGGCTTTGCTGCAATGCCAGATGAGAACGTAAAGGCAGACATCATATACCTCTGCTCGCCCAACAACCCCACAGGCTCGGCTTACACAAAGGCTCAGCTTAAGGAGTGGGTGGACTACGCAAACAAAAACGGCTCGGTGATCATCTACGACGCAGCCTATGAAGCTTTCATCACTGAGGATGATATCCCGAGAAGCATCTATGCTATAGAGGGCGCAAAGACCTGTGCAATCGAGATGTGCTCGCTCTCAAAGACAGCAGGCTTTACAGGTATGCGCTGCGGCTATACAGTAGTTCCTGAGGAGCTGAAGGCTAAGGCATCTGACGGCAGCGAGGTATCCTTAAAGCAGCTCTGGAACAGGCGAGAGGGCAGCAAGTTTAACGGTGTAAGCTATCCCGTTCAGTGCGCAGCAGCAGCTGTTTTCACTCCTGAGGGTCAGCAGCAGATAAAGGTAAACATCGAGTATTATCAGAACAATGCAAAGACTATCGCAGCAGCTCTCGACGAGCTGGGCATTAAGTACACAGGCGGCAAAAACAGCCCCTACATCTGGCTCAAATGCCCGAACGGCATGGGCAGCTGGGAGTTCTTTGACCTGCTGTTAGAGAAAGCAAACGTAGTCGGCACACCCGGCGCAGGCTTCGGCAAGAACGGCGAGGGCTGGTTCAGACTTACCTCCTTCGGCGATAAGGACAGAACAGTCGAGGCTATGGAGAGACTTAAGAAGATACTTGCATAGCAGTACAAAAAAATGACCGCATCGGTGATGAGCCGGTGCGGTTGTTTTTTGCGTTGGGGTGGGTGGCCTGACAAAGAAAACGGCTTGCAATGCGAATGGGTGTGGTATAAGCCCCCACGCAGTACCCTATGGTGACGAGAGAGCCGCCTTGAAGGTTATCAGCTCAGGGCAAGATCTTTGCTTATTACTACGCTACGGATAGGGGGCTTTGCGGTCGCCCCCCTGCTACGGCTGCGCCTTCGCCGCCCCCTTCGCAGCAGCGGCGTATAAACACAACAACAAAAAGCCCGGGGTACTTGACCTCGGGCTTTGAACTGTTCTTAAGAATTAGTTGTTAACGAGCTTGTCTTCCTCGTTGTTCCAGCTGTAGAGCTTTCTGATCTCCTTGCCGACCTTCTCAGAAGGATGCTCAGCATGGAGCTTTCTCATAGCCTTGAAGTGTACCTGAGAGCCAGCACTGCTCATGTCAAGGAGGAATTCCTTAGCGAAGCTGCCGTCCTGAATGTCAGCGAGGACCTTCTTCATAGCCTTCTTTGTATCCTCGGTGATGATCTTAGGACCTGTGATGTAGTCGCCGTACTCAGCTGTATTTGAGATAGAATATCTCATGCCCTCGAAACCGGACTGATAGATGAGGTCAACGATGAGCTTCATCTCGTGGATGCACTCAAAGTAAGCATTTCTCGGATCATAGCCAGCCTCAACGAGTGTCTCGAAACCGCACTGCATAAGAGCGCAGACACCGCCGCAGAGAACAGCCTGCTCACCAAAGAGGTCAGTCTCAGTCTCTGTTCTGAATGTTGTCTCAAGAACGCCGGCTCTTGCGCCGCCGATACCTGCTGCATAAGCAAGACCGATATCCTGAGCGTTGCCAGTAGCGTCCTGGTAAACAGCGATGAGACAAGGTGTACCCTTGCCAGCCTGATACTCAGATCTTACTGTGTGGCCGGGAGCCTTAGGAGCGATCATGATAACATTTACATTAGCCGGCGGAACTATGCAGCCGAAATGAATGTTAAAGCCGTGTGCGAAAGCAAGTGTCTTGCCCTCTGTGAGGTTGGGCTCGATGTCAGACTTGTACATTGCAGCTTGCTTCTCATCGGGGATAAGGATCATGATAACGTCTGATGTCTTAACAGCCTCTGCAACAGAAACTACCTTAAGACCCTGCTTCTCAGCCTTAGCCTTGCTCTTGGAGCCCTCGTAAAGACCTACAACTACGTCGATGCCGCTCTCCTTAAGGTTGAGTGCGTGAGCATGACCCTGCGAGCCGTAACCGATAATAGCTACCTGCTTGCCCTTTAATACGTTAATATCGCAGTCCTGCTGATAAAAGATTTTTGCCTCTGCCATTTTGAATTCCTCCAAATATAATTTTTATTATGTAACAATGTACCAAAGGTACAAAGAACAAATCTTGTCTTTACTTGCCCTGAATAGTCTCGTTGCCTCTCTGTATAGCTATAGTGCCTGTTCTAACCATTTCAACTATGCCATACGGCTCAAGAAGAGCTACGAACTTGACAAGGTGATCGTACTTGTCGCATATCTCCAAAGTCATTGTGTTGACTGTGAGGTCGATTACCTTTGATTCTGTGATCTCGCAGATAGTCATTATTTCCTGACGCTTTTCGGCTGTTGCATTGACCTTTAAGAGCATAAGCTCTCTTGCCATGCAGTCCTGCGGGCGGAAGGATTTTACCTTTATTACCTCAATGAGCTTGTTGAGCTGCTTTTCTATCTGCTCGACAGTGTGATCGTCACCGTCAGCGATTATTGTAATGCGGCTTACCTCGGGATTTTCAGTCGGGCCAACCGCAAGGCTCTCGATATTAAAGCCTCGTCTTGAAAAAAGCCCCGATATTCTCGAAAGAACACCGCTGTGGTTCTCTACCAGTACCGAAATAGTATGCTTCATAATATTCTGCTCCTTTACACTACTAAAGTATTATAACACTAAACTATTAACTTTATGTGAATATTCATTTGGTATTGCGTTAATGTTGCTTCGCTGCACAATTGCCCGTATGGGCATCATTATTATGAATTATGCATTATAAAGTCGGCGCATCCTCATCAACACATACCTCAACGAGCATGAGCTTGTCTTCACCTGCGAGGGCTTCTATGGCCTTGTTCATGCTCTTGGTGTCGTGAACTCTCATAGCAGGTATGCCATAAGCTGCTGCGAGCTTTACAAAATCAGGCGAGCCGTCAAGGAAAACAGATACCTTTCTGCCGTCAAAGCCCTTGTCCTGAAGCTCACGCACCATGCCGAGACGCTGATTTGTCATAACGACTATCTTGACATTAATGCCATACTGAACGCAGGTCGCCATTTCCATAAACTGCATCTGGAAAGAGCCGTCACCGCATATCTGTAAGCTCGTTCTGTCGGGGCAGGCCATCTTAGCACCCATAGCGCAGGGGAGTGAGTAGCCCATGGTTCCCATGCCGCCCGATGTTAAAAATCTTCCGCCCTCTTTGAGCTTGTAGCTTGTTGCTGCCCATATCTGGTTCTGGCCTACGTCTGCAACTACGGTAGTGTTTGCAGGCATTGCCTCTGAGAGCTTCTCGATAAACTGCCTCGGGTCAACTGTGCCCTTCTTGGCCTTTGAGTACTTTCTTTTGGACTTGTAGGCGTTCAGGTGCTCTATCCATTCCTTGTGCTCCATAGGCTCTACTACTTTTAATAGCTGCCCGAGAACGTCCTTTGCATTGCCGACCAGCGGAATGTCAGTGCCTATGTTCTTGCCTATCTCGGCAGGGTCAATGTCTATGTGTATTATAGTTGTGGTCTCTTCGAGCTTGAGAGGGTTGTTCACCGCTCTGTCGCCGACTCTTGCGCCTACTAAAAGCAGGGTGTCGCAGTCGTTTGCAGCATTGTTAGCACTCTTTACACCGTGAGTGCCTATCATGCCGAAAAAGCGTCTGTCGTCGTCATTGAAGCAGGAAATACCCATCATTGTTGTTATAACAGGTATATCAGTCACCTCAGAGAGCTTTCTGATCTCCTCGACAGCGTTCGATGCGAAAACACCGCCGCCTATGCATATAAGGGGTCTCTTTGCTTCCTTAAGAGCCTTTGCAACACGTTTTACCTGCATAGCGTTGCCCTTTATGGTGGGCTTGTAGGAGCGTATGTTTATGCTCTTGGGATATTCAAAATCTATAACAGCCCTCTGTACATCAACAGGAACATCTATAAGTACAGGGCCGGGTCTTCCTGAGCCTGCGATATAGAATGCCTCCTTGAAGATGTGGGGTATCTCGCTTGCGTCCTTGACTAAGTAGCTGTGCTTTACAAACGGCTCGGCAGCGCCTGTGATATCAGCCTCCTGGAAAGCGTCAGAGCCTATCTGCTCGGTAGCTACCTGGCCTGTGATAGCGATTATCGGTATGCTGTCAGCATGGGCAGTAGCTATTGCTGTTATAAGGTTGACAGCGCCGGGGCCTGATGTTGCTATGCATACCTGCGGCTTTCCGCTCATTCTTGCAAAGCCTGATGCTGCGTGTCCGCCGTTGACCTCGTGTCTGACAAGGATATTGCGGATAGTCTTCTCCTCATCGAGCAGAGCGTCAAAGAACGGGCATATCGCCGCCCCCGGATAACCATAGACGGTATTTATCCCCTCCGCCTTAAGGCACTCTACCATTGCCTTGCTTGCAGACATTTTCATAAGCCATCTTCCTCTCTATGATAAACTAACTTTAAACATTATACCATATATATAGAGATTAGTCAAGGCTTTGACAGGGCAACTGTTCACGGTGCAGCATACACAGAAAACACGCTGTTTTGGTTGACAGATATAAATAAAATATGTTATAATAACTATATATGACTAACAGAAAGAAAGCGAAATAAAGGAGACTATAAATGAGTATAAATACAGCCACGCTCGCTCAGCTGACCTCACTTACGCAGGCTCAGTCAAAAAGAACTATCTTCGGCGTGAAAAACGGCTTTAACACAACTGTGATGTATTTCAGGCGTGATAATGCACTTGCAATAAGGATATTCGCAAACTGCAGCGATAAGAGCGCCCGTGATGAGCTATACAGTTTTTCGCAGGCTAACGAGAAGTATTCGTTCGTCCGTATGTGGGACGGGCGTGTGACTGCCATGCTCTCGCTTGATGATAATGACACCGAGGGCTCGGCGGCTGTTATGCTCGGTCATCTGTATGACCTTCTGAGCGGACTGGGGTTTGAGCCCTGCTGCTCGACCTGCGGCGAGCATAAGCCTGCAAAGCTGTTTGCGTTTGCACATGACTGCGTAAACCTATGCCCCGAATGTGAGGTGCTTGTCAATTCCGATGTTGATAAGACCAATTCCCTGCTCAACAGGCACAAGCCGAAAGTCATAGCTGCACTTCCTGCACTGCTCATCGCAGCGTTTGTGGTATTTATATCTGCTCGCTATGCAGCAGGCTCGTCAAGGGGCTATTTCATAGCGTCAGCAGACGGCCTTTTCGGTATATCCATAGCATCAATAATCATGTATGCGCAGCGTATCAAGCCTTGCATAATAACTATCGTGCTCAATATTATACTATGCTTTGTTGGATACGCCGCCGGCAATACCGTCTGGCACGCAGAGTTCTTTGCGGATTTCAACAAAGAGCACGCCGCCGAACAGCAGTATATAGTTGAATACTGCGACAGCGAGAACAACGGCGGCAACCCATACAACGATGCTCTTGTGGAGGGAGACACTGAGCTGATAGGCAAGTATAAATACCTTCATCACTGCACCCCTGACGAGCGTGAGCAGCACTACAAAGCAGCCAAGCGCATAATAGATCATCAGACGACATGGAGCTGTATCAAGGATTTCAAGGAGCTTATGTTTTCAGACTACGGCGATAATATGCGCAGTACTTTTATGGGGCTGAACGGCAGGGCGTTATGTATCCTGCTTGTAACAGGCGTTCTTTTCTGGGGCTATGTTATGAAGATAGGCTTTTCAAAATACAGCCTTGTGCCGCTTAGCAGCCAATATATCCGCTCTATGTCTGATATCGACAAACTGACAGATCAGAACTGAAAGCAGGTGTATTTATTGTGATCAACGATCTTACTTTTGGAATGGCAGTCGTCATCCCTGTGGCTCTTGCTGTATATAACATCAAGGTTAATAACAGGAGTGCAAAAAAACGGATAATAATTATTTCGGCGGTCTTTGTCACAGTATTTGCGGCATCTTTTGGTCTGGGCTTGATATCAAATCATAATGTAAAGAAATACCACACCGAGTATTGCACAGTTGCCGAAGACGGCCTGCTCGGAGGCTGCAAATATCTTGGCGATGAGGAAGGCTATCATATTATTTCAAACTCAAAGCTGTTCAATTCAAATGATTTATATGCCGTACCTGACAGTGTAGAGCTTCCTGTTATATTTAGGCAACACCGCACAAAGAACGCCTGAAGGCTTTGTACGCAACTTACTTGCATCTTTTCCGTCATATTACACATTTTTTCCTTGAAATACGGTAGTATTCCTTCGGAAAATCTGTGCAATCTGACGAAAAAGCTGACTGCGCAATTTGCGCACAATCTTCGTGCGGTGTTGCCTTAAAGCTCTCCTCCGGATGTAACCTATACGTCCCCGATGAAGATGAAGACTATATAGGAACTGTCGAGCTGCCCTTACATCGCAGCTGTACGCAGTTGAGCGATAACGCTGTGATAAAGGCTGCATATTTCAATATCGCTTTCAGTGGAATGATTTTTTCGTTTATCTTTTTTGCGCTTTATGAGCTCATAGAAGCTATACTGAGTTTTACAAGGAATAAAAGCAAATGAGTTTTAGTAAGATATTCGCTGTCTTCTTTTTGGTGATGCCTGTACCTCTTGCAGTGTATAATATAAAGGCCAATAAAGACAGTACAAAAAAACGGATAAAAAGAATAGTTCTGATATTTGTGATCCTGTTTTTGCTGCTTATTGCAGCAGGCGTGGCAGAGGGCTTTGTGCTTGATGGCTATGAGGACGATTATCAGATAATAGGCAAGGAATACGACGACTGCGCCTTCTACAAGACCGACGAGCAGGGGAGACATATCTTCATCATCGGCCTTGACAGCAAAGGCGAGCAGGTCGAGGATATCTACTACGCAGTTGATGACAGCGTGGATATGCCTTTTGGAATGAGCCTTACCCCTAAATGCTCGCTGCTCGTGCCGAAGGACAAGCTCAGCGAGAATACCCAGTGGGAGAAGATAGGCGAGTATGAGTGCGTCGTGCTCCCAGAGGGAACGCTTATCCGCACCTGTTTTACAGAGATAATGCTCTATGCTTTAGTGTGGCTGTATCTTGCCTTTGCCGGCTATCAGACGGTGAGGTTTTTCATCACAGTGATAAACAGCGGAAAGGCAAAGGCTAAGTGAGTGTATCATTTTGTGATATAATAGGAGGATACCATGCTTGAACTAATAAAAGGCGGTGCAACGGTTTACGGCGTAGACGGCGGGGTATTGATGACAGTTGTTTTTTGTGTTCTGTTTACGGTCATACTTGTCGCAGCGCTTGTGATAAACAATATCTTCAAGACCAAAGGGCGCAGGCGGCTCAGAATGTTTCTGATAAGCTGTCTGATATTGGCTGTACCTGCCGTGACTACTATTGCGACAGAGTGTTATTATAGAATAAACAAGCCAAGTGAATACATCAGGCAGGTGAAAAAATGCACTTACGAGGGCAATGAAAACGGGTTTTATATTTTCAGCTATAACCGTACAAAGGGCTTCGGTCCGCCTTTGGCTGATGAATATGTTGTTATTCCTGAAAGCACAGAACTGAATGATGAACTGAAAAAAGACAGCATTTACAATATCTATGTCAAATCATTTGAAAATGGGAGCGACACGGACATACAGTTGACTAATGTCGAAAAAGATATGCTTATCCTGACCGATGAGCATAGTGCGGTGATAAAGAACTATTCAAAGCAGTCAAAAGCGGTGCTGTGTCTGGCGTTGGTCGTGTTCATAGCATTTCAGATAGTGATAATGATGCGCAATTTCGATACGACCCCTGCACCGCCCCGGAACATTAACGATCCTATGCAATAAACATAAATGGAGGAAGCTATGAAGAAACTGACTAAACGTATCGCAAGCGTGGCTTTGGCGCTTGTGCTCGGTGCTGCGAATGCAGCATATCTGCCTGCACAGCCTGTGTATGCCGGGCAGATGCTCGGGCAGACGAACTTTGATGACGGCGTAGGTCTGCCGTGGCACGTCTGCGAGAGCATGACAGGCAAAATGGAATTCGAGATCGACAACGGCGTTTACAAGATAACCATTGTCAATCCCGGCGGCGCATCAAACGGCGGTGAGGACAGGTGGGACTGCCAGTTCCGCTACCGTGGCCTTAAAATAGTCTCGGGGCAGAGCTATACGGTGGAATTTGACATCACAGCATCAAATAACTGCACCTACTACACCAAGATAGGCGATATGGCAGAGCCCTATGCCGAGGACTGGCACGGCGAGCCCGACAGCGGCCAGTATAATAACTACTGGGACGTAAAGCAGCTCTCGGCCAATCAGAAGACCCACGTCACCGGCCGCTTTACAGCAAACAGAACAGCCGATGTCGAGTGGGCGTTCCATATCGGCGGCGATACTGTTCCGGCGGGTACTGTGTTTACCTTTGATAATATGTCGCTTACCTGCGACAGCAGCTCCGACTATGACTATAAGGGCGAGGAGCCTTATCAGCGTGCCGAGATAGCTGCAAACCAGCTCGGCTATTTCACAAAGCGTGACAAAAAGGCTACCCTTATCACTGACTCTGATAAAAAAACATCGTTCACCCTTAAGGACGAGAGCGGCAAGGAGGTCTACTCGGGCGAGACACAGACCTTCGGCTATGACGAAGACTCGGGCGATAAGGTGCAGATAATAGATTTCTCAGACTTTGACAAGACGGGCAGCTATTATATAGAAACAGCCGACGGTGCCAAGAGCCGCACATTCACTATTATGGATAACGCCGAGAGCTACAGCGCCATGCTCTATGACGGGCTCAACTATTACTATCAGAACCGCTCGGCTATCGAGATAAAGTCAGACTATATAACCTCAGGCGATAAGTCAGCCCTCGCAAGAGCCGCAGGCCATACTACAGATAACGCCACTATCGAGCAGACCTGGGGCTATTCCGCATCATCAGGCACGCAGGAAGTCTCTGGCGGCTGGTATGACGCAGGCGACCACGGCAAGTATGTCGTAAATGGCGGCCTTTCGGTGTGGCTGCTAAACAATATGTACGAGCGTGCAAAGCAGCAGGGCGACACAAAGGCCTTTGATGACGGCTCAATGGCTATCCCCGAAAACAACAACGGCTATCCCGACCTTCTGGACGAAGCAAGGTGGGAGACTGAATTTATGCTTAAGATGATGGTCAAGGACGGCGACTGTAAGGATATGGTCTACCATAAGGTACACGATATCAAGTGGACAGCGCTCGGCATGACACCTGCCGAGGACACCTTAGAGCGTATCATAAAGCCCCCCACGACCTGCGCTACTCTTAACCTTTCAGCCTGTGCAGCTCAGTCGTACAGACTGTGGAAGGACTACGACAGCTCCTTTGCTGACCAGTGCCTTGAAGCTGCAAAGAACTCCTACGCAGCTGCAAAGAAGCACCCCGATATGTATGCTCCTCTTGATGAGAGCGTGGGCGGCGGTGCATACGGCGACACCAACGCCGAGGACGAGTTTTACTGGGCAGCCTGCGAGCTCTATATCTCAACAGGCGACAAGCAGTATCTTGACGATATGAAAAAAAGCAAGCACTACCTAAAAGTCCCCACCAAGCTCGATGACGGCGAGAGCGTTGATACTCTCGGAACATTCGACTGGGGTCACACGGCAGCGCTTGGCAATATGACACTTGCACTTAATTCAGACAAGCTCGACAGCTCCGATAAAGACTCCCTCAAAAAGAGCTTTGCCTCGGCAGCAGACGAATATATCACCCTTGAAAGCAAGCAGGGCTACGGCGTGCCCTACGGCCAGAGCACTATAGGCTTTGCTGACAGTGATAAGGGCTATAACTGGGGCTCAAACAGCTTCGTGCTCGATAATTCGATAGTCATGGCCTATGCATATGACTTAAACGGTGACGACAAGTATTTAAACGGCGTTATCGGCGGTATGGACTATATCCTCGGACGCAATGCAGTAGATTATTCGTATGTCACAGGCTACGGCAGCCATACGACAACATATCCTCACCACCGCTTCTGGTCGGGGCAGGAGTTTGACGGTTTCCCGCTCGCACCCAACGGCGTTCTTGCAGGCGGCCCCAACAGCGGTATGGAAGACCCCTGGGTAAAAGGCAGCGGCTGGAAGAAGGGCAAGATAGCTCCTCAGAAATGTTACCTTGACCATATCGAGGCGTGGTGCGTAAATGAGTGTACTATCAACTGGAACGCAGCACTTGTCTGGGCTGACAGCTTTATCTGCCAGCAAAACGGCGGCATCGTGACAGGCGCAGTTTATGTATCCGACGAAAAGGCAGAGGACACCAAGACCGTGACCGAAACAGACTCATCAAGCGAGTATGACAAGGACAAGATAAACGAGGAAGTCAAGAAATACGACGACAAGGGCTCAGACAGCAGCTCTGACGACAGCTCAGGCAAGGACAAGGACGATGAGGGCGGCCTCGGCATATGGCTCTATGTCATAATCGGCGCTATAATAATCATCGCACTCATCTCACTTGAAATATTCGTTTACAACGTCATCAAGCTAAAAAGCGGAGAAAAGAAGTGATAACATAATGAATAACAGGATACTTACTGCCGCAGCATCACTGGCATTGCTTGCAGCTTTTATCAGCTGTGCATCAGGCACCAGCTTTCTGTCAACTCTTGCTATCCCCGGCGCTGAAGCTCAGCAGACGAGCGACGAGCAGCCGTCTGTCGTGTATGAGCATATAAAGCCGCAGGTGCGCACTATGGCTGTGTATGCAGACGCTGTGAGAGTGGCTGTTGACAATTACGAAAACTACGGCTCACACGCTGTAATGGCTGTTTATGTCGGCGGCAGGCGAGCAGGCACAGTTTCATCAGAAGCTCTCAGAAAGTCCTCCGGCAGGATAAATATCAGCAACGACGGCAAGCAGTATTTCACTCCGTCAACAGGCTACGAGATAGAGCTTGTTGCCGAGTATGACGACGGCGGCTCCAGCGAGGGCGTTTCAGTTAACGCAGCCACCTCGCAGGATAGCTATTGGGTGATACATCAGGGTACGCAGCTCTATGCAGAGGCTGACGGTGACCTGACTGAGGCTATGACCGCAGACGGCGAGCTGATATGCAGGGGAGTGCTTACTGACGAGGAGCTTGACCCTCTGAGCGGTGCTTCAAGAAAGAACGAAGCCAAGTATCTCAGAGCCGAGCTTCCGATAGGCGACGGCGTGAATGAGCTTGGTGAGATGCAGTATTCCTACAGGACATACTACGTTTCCTACGAGCCTAATACGACAGTCAACCGTAAAACGCAGGCGGCTGTGCGAAAGGTCGTCACTGACTATGCTATCATGATGACAAAGATACCCGACCAGACCTACCAGCTCAGCGGCGAGCTCGTGACGGCTGACAGGACAGTTTCCGACTGCTCAGGGCTTACAGAGCTTGCGTATCTGCAAATAGGCTATTACCTCGAACACTACGCCGACAGACAGGCAAATAACTACGGCAAGGTGATATACGATAACCTTGAACCTGCCGGCGTATCGCAGGGCGTTGAGACATACACCCTTAAAGACGAGGAGTCAAGGGTAGACATAAAGGAGCTTATGAAGGGCGACCTGCTGTTTTTCATGGAGTCCACTAACAGTGCATCTGATAACGACTTGTATGTCGATAACGGCATAGGCCACGTTGCAATGTATCTTGGCAGCGGCAAAATGGCACACTTCACAGCAGCCTACGGTCTGACAGACCACCCCTGCCGAATAGAAGACCTCGCCGAATACGACGAGCATCTTAGAGTAGTAAAAGCCGTGAGATATATCGTCTGATATAAAAATGAAAACAAAAATACCCCGGGAGGAGCAAATTTTCCTCTCGGGGTATATCATTATCAGTTATTCTACGCTTGCATTCTTTGCGATAACGTCAGCAACGAGGTTGGGGGGCAGCTGATCGTAGCGTGAGCGCTCCATTTCAAAGAAGCCTCTGCCCTGAGTCATCTGACGGAGAACAAGTGTGAAGTCAAACATCTGAGCCATAGGCACTTCTGCTGTGACAACAGTCATGCCCTTCTTGTCAGCAGGCTCCATGCCGAGAACACGGCCACGGCGTTTGTTGAGCTCACCTATAATGTCACCTGTGTTTTCATCAGGAACAGTAACTGTCAGAGAGCCGATAGGCTCTAAGAGCATGGGCTCTGCCTGCTTCATGCCTTCCTTGAATGCGATAGATGCAGCGGTCTTGAATGCCATTTCAGACGAGTCTACCGGGTGGTATGAACCGTCAACGAGTATAGCCTTTACACCAACTACAGGGAATCCTGCGAGAACGCCCTTCTTCATGCACTCCTGTAAGCCCTTTTCAACAGCGGGGAAGAAGTTCTTGGGAACAGCGCCGCCGAATACCTTTTCTTCAAATACCAGCTCGTCAGAGATGCAGGGCTCAAACTCTATCCAAACATCACCGAACTGGCCGTGGCCGCCCGACTGCTTCTTGTGTCTGCCCTGTACCTTAACTTTCTTGCGGATAGTCTCCTTGTAAGCTATCTTCGGCTCTGCTGTGGTAACATCTGCGCCGAAAACGTCTTTGAGCCTGCCGATAACGGAGTCAAGGTGCAGACTGCCGAGACCTGAAAGTATCATTTCAAGTGTCTCCTCATCCTGCTTGTAGGATATTGTAAGGTCTTCTTCGAGCATTCTCTGCATAGCTGCCGAGATCTTGCTCTCATCGCCCTGAGCCTTAGCCTTTACTGCTAAGCTGTAGCAGGGCTTGGGAACTGATATAGCCTCAAACTTAACAACTCTTGAAGCATCGCAGAGTGTGTCGTTAGTGTTTGCGTTCATCTTTGTGGCAACGCAGATATCGCCAGCCGGAACTTCCGAAACATCTATCTGCTTCTTGCCCACGAGGTAGCAGAGCTTGCCGACCTTCTCAGCAGCGCCGGTTGTAGCGTTGACAACTTCGGCACCTGTCTTGAGCACGCCTGCGTGTACCTTGATAAAGCTCATCTTGCCAACGAACGGGTCAGCAACTGTCTTGAAAACGAATGCAGCAACGGGAGCATTCTCTTCGTTCTTTATCTCAACGAGCTCGCCGTCCTTGTCTTCGCCGGTCTTGGTGTCGTTGTCTGTCGGTGCAGGCAGCAGGAGGTCTATCTCCTTCATGAGCATATCTATGCCTGCCATAGTGGTGGCGGATACGCAGGTAACGGGAGTGATGATGCCCTCGTTAAGACCCTTGTGTATACCGTCTGTGAGTTCTTTCTGTGAGAAAGCCTCACCTGAGAAGAACTTCTCAAACAGTGCTTCATCAGTCTCAGCAACAGCCTCTGAAACAGCCTCTCTCAGACCGTCTATTCTGTATTCCATTTTCTCGGAAACGTCGCCGTCGGGCATATCTGTCTCAACAGCCTTGCCGCCCTCGTATTTGTAAGCCTTCATCTCGATAAGGTTGACATAGGAAACTATCTTTCTGTCAGCGATAACCGGAACAACAACCGGGCATACTGTCGGGCCGAATTCAGCCTTTAACTGAGTAAGGGTGTTGTAGAAGTTTGCATTGTCGTCATCGAGCTTTGTAACAACGAACATTGTGGGCTTGCCCTCTGCACGGGCACGGTCATAGGCCTTGTGAGTACCAACCTTTACACCCGATTTGCCTGATACAGTTATCATTACGCAGCCGCTGGCATTTATAGCCTCAGCTGCCTCGTTCTCATAGTCAAAAAGACCGGGGGAGTCGAGCAGGTTTATCTTCAGCCCGTCCTTCTCGAATGTGGAAAGCGAAGTATAGACTGAGCACTTTCTCTTTATCTCCTCACCTGTATAGTCGGAAACGGTGTTGCCGTCAAGTACTTTACCGAGCCTGTCGGACGCACCTGCCGAGTATAGCAGAGCCTCACACAGCGATGTCTTGCCCGAGCCTGCGTGGCCTGCGAGGGCAATATTCTTGATGTGAGTGTTGTCGTATCTTTTCATTATGTTTCTCTCCTGTCTGATTGGTTTTACGCCGATTTGATATATTTAACAAAAAACCACAAATCGCATAACTTAATTATATACTATTTCCACATAAAATGCAATAGAAATTTGTAATATTCTTTTCGTTATTATGAACGAAATTATAACAACAACAAAGTGCAAGTTGCACAAAAACAGTGTAAATACATATTGCAAAATGCATAATGCATATCTTGTGTGCCCTGATTTGCAGTATATTATCCCTCAAATCAACTGCAATGAGCGCCGTGTATCGTCGCTGTCACCATATAAGATAATGTTGACTTTCCGCCATTCTTGTGATATCCTTATTATAAGGCAATATCGCACAAAGACCGACTGCCGGCTTTGTACACAACTTGCTTGCATCTTTGTGCGGTATTGCCTTAAGAATTGATAGGGGGTGAGCCTGTGGAAATGTATGGCGTCTGTGCCTTGCTTTGTGCTATAGGCCTGTTTTTTATAGTTATGAGCTACGGCGCTTCGCGTGCCGGCAGGAGCGGTGTGCCGTTTACAGGGGCGGTCTTTATCGCTGCCGGTTTTTTGCTTACTCCGCTCAAATGGCTCGCACTCCTCGCACTTATCGACCCGGGCTTTTTGATGATAACGCTTATGATAAAGGATAATATCGACTATAAAAAGGCCGTCCCGTTATTTGACAAGGCCTTCTCCGACGGCGGCTATCGGCAGGGAGAGACCTGCAAGGACAAAAGCCTTGATATAACAGTGCCTGTTATAAACGAAACGCTTAGCCGTGCGCTTTTTACCGGTCATATGCAAATATATCATATCCCGAGAATGTTCTTTGCCGTAGTTGCAGATGATAACGGCAGATATATACTTCTCTACAAGCAAAAGGATACAGAAATTAAAGCCCTGCCATTTGATGAAGATAACACCCTTACAGTCAGCGACCTTGTGTACAAAGGCAAGCCTGCACCTGTGACATTTGAGATAAAGAATAGGAGTTATAGCTGATGCCGCTTATTTATATCAATGATGATATTACCCGTGTGAAATGTGACGCAGCAGTCAATGCTGCCAATAATACGCTTCTTGGCGGAGGAGGTGTTGACGGCGCTATTCACCGTGCCGCAGGGCCGCAGCTTTTACAGGAATGCCGCACCCTCGGCGGCTGTGACACAGGCGACGCCAAGCTGACCCTCGGCTATAATATGCCCTGTAAATTTATAATACATACCGTAGGCCCTATATGGCGTGGAGGAAATAACGGCGAGCCTGAGCTTTTGGCAAGCTGCTACCGTAAAAGCCTTGAAATAGCTCTTGAAAAAGGCTGTGAGAGCATAGCCTTTCCGCTTATATCTTCAGGTGTATACGGCTACCCGAAAAGGGAAGCTCTCAAAGTCGCTGTCACAACAATAAAGGGGTTTCTGGAGCAGCATGATATGCTCGTGTATATAGTCTTTTTCGGAAACGGCGCATTAAAGCTCAGTGACAGGCTGTATTCAGGGCTGTCAGAATATATCAGCAGCCGCTATATCGACCCGACACCTAAGCTCCGTGCGCAGGCTATGCAGGCAGATAAGCCTGATACTCCCGGCGTGTTCGGTACGCTTTTGGGGAGGATATCGGACTCTGCAAAGAAAACTTCTCCCCCTGATGAAGACAAACGCTGCGCATCTGAAGCAGCCGCCGCTGCACCACAGGCAGCCTTTTTCGCAGCCGCACCGGCTCTTGAAGATGAATGCTGTGAAGTGTCCGATACGCTCGATGAAAGACTTAAATATCTTGATGAGAGCTTTTCACAGATGCTTCTTCGCCTGATAGACGAGAGGGGCATGACCGATTCTCAGTGCTATAAAAAGGCCAATGTTGACCGCAAGCTGTTTTCCAAGATACGCTCTGATGTGAACTATCACCCCAAAAAGCCTACAGCCGTCGCCTTTGCCCTTGCGCTTGAGCTCGATATGGCGCAGGCAAGAGAGCTTATCGAAAAAGCCGGCTATTCGCTGACTCATTCGAGCAAGTTTGATATAATCATCGAATACTTCATCACAAATCATAATTATAACGTCTTTGAGATAAATGAAGCGCTGTTTGCTTTCGATCAGTCGCTTATCGGCAGCTGATACAAGATGTGCAATATCACTCTTGTGAATTAACAATATTTGTGAATTATACATTAAAATTATTGACTTGACGGCGAAATTGTGTTATAATATTAATAGATGTTAAGGCAACACCGCACGAAGATTGTGCGCAAATTGCGCAGTCAGCTTTTTCGTCAGATTGCACAGATTTTCCGAAGGAATACTACCGTATTTCAAGGAAAAAATGTGTAATATGACGGAAAAGATGCAAGTAAGCTGCGTACAAAGCCTTCAGGCGGTCTTTGTGCGGTGTTGCCTTAAAGAATTCGTGCGAGGAGGAATACGTTATGAAATTTCAGCTGTTGGTAAGACAGAAGCTCGGCGCAGCACTCGGGCAGGAGAGCGAGATGACACCCTGCACAAATGTATCTGCTGATGGTACATTTGAGGCGGATATGCTCGGCTTTGCAAGACGTGACAGCAATGCATATGTCACCGCTTGGGTAAATGGCCAGGGCATGAAGGTGAGAACTCAGAAGGACTGGGTAAAGAACCCCAAGACCAAAGATCTCGAAAAGTCGCTCATGGTGCAGAACGGCGATCACCCCGAGACATATATCTTTACTCTTAAGCAGCTCTGATGGGAAACGAGGAAAAAGTTATGTATTCCTACTACGCAAGACAGCCTATTTTCAATCTGAAAAATGACGCAGTGGCTTATGAGCTGCTGTACCGTGATTCTCTTGATGAGACCTCGTATAGCTTTTTTAACGGCGACCTCGCATCTGTAAGCGTTATCAATACCGCTCTTTTCGGCGGTGACCCGAAGGCTATCTTCGGCGGAAAGAAGATATATATCAACTTCACAGAGCAGCTTATAACAAACGGTATCGCATATCTGCTGCCTGCTGACCATGTCGTTATCGAGGTGCTTGAAAACGTAAGGCCTACCCCCGAGGTGCTGACAGCTCTTGAAGACCTTTACCGCTCGGGCTATAAGATAGCACTTGATGACTATGTGGTGAATTCTGATAACGAGGCTTTCTTAAACTTTGCCTATATGGTCAAGATAGACTTCCGTGACTCAAAGGAAGAGATAGAGCGTACAGCTGCTATATGCAGAGAGCGCAGGATATTCATCCTTGCAGAAAAGGTCGAGACTCAGGAGGATATCGACTATGCAAAGAGCCTTGGGGCAGTTTTCTTCCAGGGGTATTTCTATGAAAAGCCGATAGTCGTTTCAAATAATAACCTGAGCCCTATGCAGACGACCTTTATGCGCCTTGTGTCAAAGCTCAATGACCCGAGGACGAGCCTTAAGGACTTGTCGGATATCATTCAGACAGACGCAGGCCTGACGCTTAAATTCCTGCGGCTTGTCAACTTTATCCGCTTTGACTGGATGGAGAAGATACAGAGCGTGCATCAGGCAGTGCTGATAGCCGGGCTCAATAAAACCAAGGAATTCATCTATTTCAACTCGCTCTCCGAACTCAACGAGAACGGCGTTGATGAGATAATACTCACAGGCTTCTACCGTGCTGATTTCTGCTGGCAGATAGCAAGACAGATAAGCCCGAATGATAGGCCTTTCATAGACGAGATGTATCTCTGCGGCCTTATGTCGATAGTTATTGACTATAAGTTCTTAGGCTCTGATGATGTTATAGAAGGCCTGCCGCTTAGTGATAATATAAAGAGCGGCTTGCGCCTTGAAGATACCCTCGCCGGCCAGATACTCGGCGCTGTTATTGCCTATGGCAAGGGCGACTGGGATAAGGTCGAGGAGTTCCGTATCTCACATGGCATCGAGAAGGACGACCTTGCACGCATATCCCTTGAATGTATCGAGCACAGCAACGTTGTGATAAAGGGCTTCGGCGCAGAGGATAAGATACTGTGAGCTGGCCTGTGTTCGGTCAATATCAGAATATGATTTTCCCCCCGGGAGATGTGCTTTCGGGGGGAGTTTGTGTATCAGCGTATATCGGTTTAGATAAGAGGCAGATATAATAAAAAACTATTACTATCTCAGCATTTAATTAGGAGTGAGCTTTAGTATGGATCTTGGCATGATGTTTGAAAATATGAGCGGGCTTGCGAGTGTTTATTCATTCGATATCTTCCCGGACGGCAGCTTCGGCGAGCTGCGTATCCTTGCAGTGAATAAGAATAATGCCCGTGTGCTTGCAAGTATCCCGGATACACCCGATTTCTACCCGGGTGTGCTCTGGCGTGCGTATTATAGTGAGATAAACCACGAGAGATTCTGCTATAAATGCGGCAGCGAGAACCTTCCGCTCTATTCGTATGTAAATGCACACGGCTTCTGGATAAAGGGCTTCTACCTTCCGTTTACTATCCCCGAAGACGAGAAGACAGCTGATAACAGCGGCAAAAAGACAGCCTATCTTATGTATGTTATGGAGCGCTCAGATAAGGTCGATGAAGACTCTATGTCAAAGCGTTCTGCCGAGAGCTCCGCTGCGGTGATAAATATCAGCATCAAGCTCCATAAAACGCAGGATTTTGTCAAGGCGATGTCTGAGACTGTCGAGGAGATAAGAAAGGTCTGCGGCTCCGAGCTGTGCTCGCTTTATACTGTTGATAAGACAACACAGAGCTGTTCGCTGATAAGTGAGTTCGGTGAGCAGAGAGAACTTCTCGGTATCATGGCAAAGGATATGGGGCGCACCCCTTATGAGGTAGCTCTTGCCTGGGAGCAGGATCTTGCCGGCAGCGACTGCCTGCTGCTTGATGACCTTAGCATTATTAAAGAACGTGACCCACAGTGGTATGATTCGCTCTGTAAGTTCAATATACATAGCATAGTTCTCTATTCTGTGCGCTTTAACCGCTCTGTTGTCGGGTTTATCTGGGCGGCTAATTTTGATAGATCAAAGATGCTGCATATAAAGGAAACTCTGGAGCTTACTTCTTTCCTTATCGGTGCAGTAGTCTCAAATCATCAGCTCATGTCAAAGCTCGAGATAAAGAGCAGCACCGATGAGCTTACTCAGGTAAATAACCGTAATTCCATGAATGAGCGTATAGACGCACTTCTCTCGGGAAAAGAAAGGCTGCCCGAAACTATGGGCGTTGCCTTTACCGACCTCAACGGCCTTAAAACGGTAAACGATACCTCAGGTCATTCCGCAGGTGATAAACTGCTTTCCCGTGCAGCCTCACTTCTTAAGCTCGCCTTTGGCGACCATGAGATATACCGTGCAGGCGGCGATGAGTTCGTGGTGTTCTGCCCGGGCATCACCAAGAAAGACTTTGACCGCCAGACAGCGCAGCTGCGAGCTCTTGCCGACGCTTCCGACGATGTCAGCTTCGCAGTCGGTACAGTGTGGCTCTCAGGTGACTATGATATCAACCGTGCCATGCAGACCGCCGATGCAAGAATGTATGAGGATAAGGAAGAATTCTACCGCAGCCACCCCGAAAAGGACAGACGCAGCGTGTAAATCAAATCAAAATACGGCCTGACACATTATCGTGCCGGGCCGTTTTGTTATATGTGATCTAATGTCTCTGTTTCAAACAGCTCTCTGACCCTATCAGGCGGTTCTCTGAGTGTGCAGCCTGCGGCGTTTTTGTGCCCTCCGCCGCCGAATTTGCGGCATATCTCATCTGCATCAACGTCGCCCCTTGTTCTGACTGACACCCTCGAATACCCGTCTTCAAGCTCTCTTACCAGAATCGCCGCCTTTACAGTCTCAAGCTCAAGCGGCTTTGAGCTAAGATCAGGAAATGCGTTTATCCCTACACCTATCTCCAGAGCGTCTTTCTGCGTGAGAACAGCACTGACTATCTGATGACCTTTTAAGAACCTGTAGCCCGATGCCAGCCTGTGCTCGTATTCGAGCTTTGCCTTGCTTTTTATGACCGAGTGCCGCTGAGTTATCCTGAAACTGTCCGCCCCGAGCTTTATCAGCTCAGCCGCAGCGATAAAAGTCTGCGCACGCACGTCCTCGTGCGAGAACCTTTCAGTGTCGGTTATTATCGCCATGTATAAAAGGTCTGTTATCTGCCTGCGGTATGGGTTTTTAGCTAAGTGCTCTTTCATCAGAATAAAGAGTATCTCCGCACAGGCAGGGGCTTGCGGCTCTGCTATCTTTATGCCTGCATCTATCGAATTGCCGAGGTGGTGGTCTATGCATATGTCTATCTTTTCATCTGCGAACCGCCCCAGTCTTTCAGGCGATGCGGTATCAACTGCTATGCGAATCAGGTTCTGCTCATCGACCTCGTCAGGTGTGAAGTCTTTTATCAGATATCCAAACACCTCCGGCACCGGGTCGTGCCCTGCGACATTCACCCTGTATCCGAGCCCTTTTAAGAAAAACGCCGCTGCATAAGCACACCCTATGCAGTCACCGTCCGGGCGTATGTGATAGTGTATCATGATATCCATGCTGCCTGCGTTTTCTCTTATCAGCTTTTCAAGGAGCGTGCGCTGCTGTTCGCTCTCATTGCTGAATATGCTCATATTTTCCTGCATTTTTATCACCTCATATGTTTAAGTCAACACCGCACGACCACCGACCCAGGCCTTTGTACGCCATACGCTCCCATATTTTCCGTCATGTCATCTGGATTTGCCTATAAATACGGTAGTATTCCTGCGGCAGATCTAAGCGATCTGACTGCGTGTCTGACGCACAATGGTCGTGCGGTGTTGCCTTAATTGTTGTTTGCTGTCAGGTTTATTATACCATATTCAGTCGGCCGTGTAAATACTTAATGCGGTGGACGGTTCCCTCTTTACAATCATCACCGGCTGTGTTATAATAAAATATAGGCAACACCGCACGAAGATTGTGCGCAAATTGCGCAGTCAGCTTTTTCGTCAGATTGCACAGATTTTCCGAAGGAATACTACCGTATTTCAAGGAAAAAATGTGTAATATGACGGAAAAGATACAAGTAAGTTGCGTACAAAGCCTTCAGGTGGTCTTTGTGCGGTGTTGCCTATAGCTAATGCAAAGCGCAGTCAGGTGAGGTGAACGTGAATGATAGATCTGAATATGCTCGGCAAATACAGAGAGAATAACTGTATCGAAGCTAAAAAAGCTCTCGGTGGCCTGCCTAAAAGCCTGTGGGAGAGCTATTCGGCGTTTGCCAATACCTTCGGCGGCATCATTCTCCTCGGCGTTGAGGAGCTTGGTGACAGATCACTTCACGCAGTCGGTATAGATGACCCTGTCTATATGCTTGAACAGATTTGGGCGATCTTAGGCGACAAGAATAGGATAAGCTGTAATATCCTCTCCGAGCAGGACGTTCAGATAGAAACAGTTGACGGTAAGCAGATTCTTTTTATAAACGTCCCCCGTGCTCACAGAAAGGATAAGCCGGTCTATATCGGAGGAGACCCTTTTACCGGAACATACCGCAGAAACGGCGACGGTGATTATCACTGCACTAAGGAGCAGGTGCAGGCGATGCTGAACTTCTCCGAAGTGATAAGGCGAATGAAGGATAACAAACGCTCCTCGCCTGCGATATATACCCCGACTTCCGCCGACAGCAACGAAACTCAGAGAATAATGGTGATAGAGTATCTTACAGACTTTGCTTACTGTACTGCTGAGGATATCGCATTGCTGCTTAGGATAGAGCTTGAAAGGTCTAACGAGCTCCTTTCTGCTCTCGTATCTGATGGTATAGCCGTCCGGGAAAACAACGGCGGCAAGATAAAATACCGCCTCAGATAACATAAAACTATAGGTGATAGTAAATGTATAAGACTTGTCTTGATAAACTGTGCGCTCTGCTCGCACTCGAATATAACTGTAATGCGGACGATTTTCTAAAAACCGAAAACGTGCTCACCGTATCAAAGCTGCAAAGCGGCAGCCGTAACTATTCGGGAAAGAAGTATTTCTTTTCAGCCTGTACTCTCGGCCAGAATACTGTAATTACAGCTGACGAGATGCTCCTGCCCTTTTTGCAAAAGCTATCAGAGGAAACAAAAGGCCACTGGCTTTTTAATATCCCCGACCTTGTAAAGATAGACGGCGAGCTCAGAAAATATGACTATAAGCTCTCGGCTACACACCATATGCTGCTTCCGTATAAAGAAGCCGAGCCTGCGCTTGTTCTGCCTGTAAAGTGGTTCAACGACAGGGAGATAGACGTTTTTTATGGAGATAAGCGTTTTAGCCATGCGATATGTGAAAAGTATCTTCCCGAGCGCCCTGACAGGATAGCTGTCTGCGCATATGACGGCGATGAGATAATGGGCATGGCTGCCTGCTCTGAGGACGCCCCCGGCTGGCTCCAGATAGGCATAGACGTAGTTGAAAAATACCGCAGCAGGGGAGTCGGCACATATCTTGTGACGCTTATGAAAAACGAGATATTAAAGCGTGGGCAGATACCCTTCTACGGCTCTGCAATGAGCAACCTCAATTCCCAGCGAATAGCCCTAAACAGCGGCTTCAGACCAGCCTGGACAGAAATAAATGCTGTAAAGATCGGAGAGAAATGATATGAGATTACTTTTTATAAGACACGGTGAGCCTGACTACGAGCACGACTGCCTGACAGAAAACGGTGTTATCCAGGCTCAGAAGCTCAGTGAAAGACTTGATAAGACGGAGAATGTTGCTGCTGCATACCTTTCGTCTATGGGCAGGGCTCAGCAGACAGGCAGGATATTTCTTAAGGGTAAGATAATCCCTGCAAAGACCTGTGACTGGCTGCGTGAATTCGATGTTAAAGTCTCAGACCCTGACTGGCCTGACCCCGTGCCTGTGTGGGATCTGTATCCAAAAAACTGGACTGAAATTCCCGGATACTACGACAGGAAAGCCTTTGCAGATGTACCTGCCGTAAAGCAGAGCGAGCTTGTTAAGCGCTATACTGCTGCCTGTGAGGGGCTTGATGAGGTGCTTGCTGTCAACGGCCTCAGGCGCGAGGGTGGTGTGTACGTAAAAACGGACTCTCACGATAAGACTATCGCATTCTTCTGCCATTTCGGAATCACCTGTGTTATGATATCGTACCTGCTCGGTGTGTCTCCTGTGATCATGCTCCAGGGGCTTTCAGCCGAGCCTACGGCTGTAGCTACGCTGTGTACAGACGACCGTTTCGGCGATAAGGTAAACTTCCGCCTGCATGGCTTCGGCGATATATCCCACCTCGGAAATGTCGCAGACAGCGGCATAAATTATAAATAGTACAAAAAATCCCCCTGAAAAGGGATTTTTTCTTTTGGGGGCTTGCAAAAGAGTAAAAAATATGTTATAATTAATTGTTAATGATGACAATGGGAAAGTATACCCGAAGGGGGCGGCTGTTTTGAGGATATTAGGTATCGACCCCGGCTATGCGATAGTCGGCTATGCGGTGCTCGATTATGAGGCAAACCGCTTCACACCTGTGAATATCGGGCAGATATCTACCAAGGCCGGCGTTCCCTTTACAACAAGGCTCAATGATATATATGAGGATATGGTGTCGCTTATAGATACATTCCGCCCTGACCAGATGGCGATAGAGGAGCTATTTTCTAACACCAATGTCAAAACTGTTATAAACGTCGGCCAGGCAAGAGGTGTCATACTCCTTGCTGCAAAGCGTGGCGGTATTCCCGTCTTTGAGTATACTCCGCTTCAGGTCAAGAGCTCGCTTACAGGCTTTGGCAGGGCTGAGAAAAAACAGGTGCAGGAGATGACAAAGAATATCCTTCGCCTTTCAAAAATAATAAAGCCTGACGATGCAGCCGATGCGGCCGCACTTGCGATAACTCATGGCTATACAGTCACATCGAGAAAGCTCGGTGCCGGCGGCTTTGACGGGGAGATATGATATGGAGATAAGATTTGCAGATAAAAATGATATAGATATGCTCATGAGCATACGCCTTGAAATGCTAAGGATCGTAAACGGCAAGAGCGCAGACTACCGGTTTGACGATGAGCTTGTAGACAATTCAAGAAGGTATTTCCTTGAAGGCGATCAGATGACAGTCCTTGCGATAGATAACGGCAAAGCAGTTGCCTGTGCAAGTATTTCGTATATAGAGATAATGCCAACATTCTCTCACCCTACAGGTAAGAGAGCTCATATAATGAATGTCTATACCAATACCGGCCACCGCAGACAGGGCATAGCAAGACAGATGATGAATATGCTCATATCCGATGCAAGGGCAAGGGGCGTTACAGAGATATGCCTTGATGCTACCGAGCAGGGCAGGCCTCTTTATGAAGCTATGGGCTTTAAAGAGTCTGACGAGTATATGGTCATGGCATTTGATAAGGAATAAGGTGAAATAATGATATATTCCGTAAGAGGAAAAGTAATACATACCGACAGTTTTACAGCCGTTGTCGAATGCGGCGGTGTAGGCTATGCGTGCAGGACAACGCTCAATACACTCCAGGCGATAGCCGGCAAGGAAGATGTGATGCTTCTTACTCACCTGAACGTGCGTGAAGACGCAGTCGAGCTTTTTGGCTTTGCAACGGGTGAGGAGCTTGAAGCCTTTAAAATGCTTATAAGCGTTTCGGGAATAGGCCCCAAGGCAGCTCTTTCGATACTCTCTGCTATGACCCCGAGCGCATTTGCGCTTGCAGTAGCAACAGGAGATACAAAGGCTTTCACAAACGTCAAGGGCATCGGTGCTAAGACAGCACAGCGTATATCCTTAGAGCTTAAGGATAAGATAGCCAAGGATACAATATCTGTCCGTGGCGGCGGTGGGGCTTCGCTCAATGTCGCACCTATTGCCGGGAATAATGCATCAGAGGCTATATGTGCTCTCAGCGTGCTCGGCTATTCTCAGGGTGAGGCAGCCTCGGCAGTCGGTAAGCTCGACCCCTCACTCAGCGTCGAGGAAATGATAAAGCAGTCACTTAAGATACTTTCGGGAATGAGATAAACGAGGTAAGCTATGATAGAACAAAGCGATTACGATTTTGAAAACAGGATAGTCGCCCCTACCGAGACAAAGGCAGAGACGACTGATGATTTTGAGGTCAGCCTGCGCCCGAAGACTCTTAGTGAGTATGTCGGGCAGGAACAGGTCAAGGAAAACCTGAGCATATATATCCAGGCAGCCAAGAACAGACAGGACAGCTTAGACCACGTTTTGCTGTATGGCCCTCCCGGCCTTGGCAAGACAACACTTGCACAGATAATCGCTCACGAAATGGGCGTTAATTTCCGCCAGACCTCGGGGCCTGCTATAGCAAAGCCCGGTGAGCTTGCGGCTATACTTACAAACTTAGAGCAGGGCGATGTCCTGTTCATTGATGAGATACACAGGCTCTCCAAGCAGGTCGAGGAGGTGCTCTATTCAGCACTTGAAGACTTCGCACTTGATATAATCATGGGCAAAGGCCCTGCTGCAAGGAGCATTCGCATAGAGCTCAATAAATTCACCCTTGTGGGTGCTACAACACGCTCGGGGCAGATATCTTCTCCTCTGCGTGACCGATTCGGCGTTATCCAGCGCCTGGAGCCCTATTCGGAAGACCAGCTTGCAGATATCATTCTGCGAAGCTCGGTGCTTTTGGGTGTCTACTGCGACGATGAGGGTGCTCATGAGCTTGCAAGACGCTCCCGTGGTACCCCGAGAATAGCCAACCGCTACTTAAAGCGTGTGCGTGATTTTGCTGAGGTAGTTGGCGAAGGCAGGATAACCAAGGAGATAGCACGTCTTGCGCTCAAGCGAATGGAGGTCGATGAGATAGGTCTTGATTCTATCGACAGGCGGCTTTTGGAAATGATAATAAACGGCTACGGCGGCGGCCCTGTCGGCCTTGAAACGCTCGCTGCGTCTATCGGCGAGGAGGCTGTCACTATAGAGGATGTGTGCGAGCCTTATCTTATGCAGCTCGGCTTCCTCTCAAAGACACCGAGGGGCAGGGTTGCTACACAGCTTGCATATAAGCACTTAGGCATACCGCTCGGCAGCGATGACGGCCAGCTGCATTTTTAAGATAATAAATAGATGAATAAGGAGAAATAACGATGGGCAGATTATTCGGAACAGACGGCGCAAGAGGCATTGCTATAACAGAGCTTACAACAGAGCTCGCTATGCAGATAGGCAAGGCCGCTGCGATAGTTTTATCAAAGGAGTGCGACCACACCCCTAAGATACTCATAGGCAAGGATACCCGTATATCAGGCGATATACTTGAAGCAGCACTTGTTGCAGGTATATGCTCGGTGGGCGCTGATGTGCATATCTTAGGCGTTATCCCTACACCTGCTGTTGCACTTCTTGTCAAGGAGTATAAGGCAGATGCAGGCGTTATGATATCCGCATCACATAACAGCGTTGAGTTCAACGGCATAAAGCTCTTTTCAAACACAGGCTTCAAGCTCCCCGATAAGGTCGAGGAGGAGATAGAGGAGCTTATACTTGACCGTCCTCAGGATATAACTCTCAAAGACGGCTGCGATGTCGGCAGAGTTTACTACGAGGGCAATGCTGACTGGGATTATGTAAGACATATCATCGGCACAGTTGACAGCAATTTCAGCGGCATGAGAGTAGCTATCGACTGCGCAAACGGCGCTTCGTCAGAGACTGCTCAGAAGATCTTCAAGGGTCTCGGCGCTGAC